>DASTDH010000605.1:0-24788 GCA_035710445.1 Chthoniobacterales bacterium | reverse complement strand
CGCCCACTTTGGCATTGTTTTGATTGGCCAAAACTCCGTTTCCAGCGCCCTTGTTGGCCGTGATCGTGTTGCTAGCAGCGCCCTTATCGCGGCCGGGAGTGTTAACGGCGGTTGCGCGGTTGCCGCCGACCGCCTTGTTTCCTAAAATCGTTGGCTTCACCAGCGCGTTAGTGGTCTTTGGCAGATTTCCGGGTACCGGATTTTGCTGGGCAAATTTGTTCTTTAGACTGGTCGCCTGGGTCCCATTCACGCTTTTCCAACCTTTGTCTACCTTGGCGCCAGTCAGTGTTTTCGCGACGTTGGGTGGTTTGGTTGCGACCGTCTTCAGATTCTGTTTTGGCCCAACTACGCTCAGTTGATTGCCGTTCTTCGTCGCCTTGAATGCGCGTGGGTCATTTTGCGCCATGTAGTTAACGTTATATTTGGTCACCGGCCGGTTGGTTTTCAGCGCCACCTGTTGAGCCTGCGGACCGAAGTTGTTAATAACGTTGTTGTTATTGTAGATGTTCGTGACGTTGCGAGTGTTATTAATGATGGTCACGTTCTGGCCAAAAGGTGCGAAGGCTCCTACATAAGAGCGACTGTGCCAGGAGTGCCAGGGGAGGAAGCAATACCAGCTCGGACCAACCCCCCAATAAGAGTCACACCACCCGCCGATACTGATGCCAACCGAAACGCTCCCACATTCCGGCGGCAGTGGAGCCCAACCGCAATAGTCATCAGAGTCGCGCCAGGAAACCCACGAAGGCGCCCATTCGCTTCCCGGCACCCAGACCCATCCTTGGCCGTCGACAAGCACCCAACGGCCATAATGGTAGGTCGCCCAACCGAAGCGCTCGTTCGAATCCCAATACCAGCCCCGATCGGTGTCGTCCCAATGGCCGTCTGAGTAGGGGCGCCAATCGGAGGAGCTCTCCGCAACTGCCGGCTCAAAGACATAGCCATAAGTGTCATCGTAGTACCATTGGCCGTCGTCAGCTAATTGATCATAGAAGACATCATAGCTGTCCTCGTCTGTCTGCGTGTCTTCTTGGAAAACGTGATGGTTGCGGGAAAGCTGAGCGCCCAATCGGTTTTTCAACTCCGACGGTGAAACCGGTCTTAAATTACCGGCGGCGAGAGAGACGGCGCCCGCCAGGCAAAAGAAAATGAGGGATGGCTTGATCATAAAGAAGTTCTGAGAAGTCCTGAATTCTTTGACGCGCCCGGGGGTTCCTCTATTTAACGAATTTGTTTTCAGTTGGTTGCTGAAGGAAGATGCTGATTGGACCTCTCCTTGGGCGAAAGCAGAATTCAGTTGCGCGACTAACCTCTAGAGGATCTTTTCTTCGATGAGTGCTCCGGTAAGAGTCCGTTTTGCTCCATCGCCAACCGGGTTTCTCCACGTTGGCGGCGCACGCACGGCACTGTTCAATTGGCTATTCGCGCGGCATAATCACGGCACCTTTGTGCTCCGGATCGAAGACACCGACAAGAGTCGGGAACATGACCAAGCGGTGAACGTCATTTACCAAGGCTTGCAGTGGCTAGGGTTGGATTGGGACGAAGGAGCCGGAAAAGGCGGTAGGTTTGGACCTTATTTCCAAAGCCAGCGCGGATCGATCTACGAACACCATCTGCAGCTGCTCCAGGACAAAGGCTTCGTTTATGAGGATGCCGGAGCGATCCGTTTCCGATCGACGCGGCGCCCGGTCGTAGTGGACGACGAGGTCTGCGGTCGAATCGAATTCGATCGTAGTGTGGAACCGGATATGACGATCCGTCGGCCCGACGGTTCGTGGATCTTTCATTTCGTCAACGTGATCGATGATATCGAAATGCAGATTTCGCATGTCATTCGGGGCGAAGATCACCTAACTAATACGGCTAAGCATGTTGAGATTTATCAGGCGCTCGGTGTGCAGCCGCCCAGCTTTGCTCATATCCCCCTGATTCTAAACCAGGATGGATCAAAAATGAGTAAGCGCGACGCCGGCGCGAGCGTCGGCGGATATATGGAGCAGGGTTATGCCCCCGAGGCAGTCCGTAACTATCTTTGTCTGCTTGGCTGGTCGCCGAAGGACAACCGCGAGAAAATCGATATCGATGAAGTCATTGATCTATTTGACCACAAGAAGATTAATCTCCTCAATGCCTCATTCGATCTTGACAAATGCATTTGGCTCAATGGTCAATATGTGTCGCAGATGCCGCTGACACGGTTTCACGAGCTGAGCGAACCGTTCATTCAAGCCGCTCATATACCGATCAGTGATCGGGACTATCTCCTTCGCGTCTTGGAGATCATCAAAGAGAAAGTGAAGCTCTTCAAAGATGTCCCGGACTGGATCAGTTATTTCTTTGACGAGGACTACCAGTACGATCCTGAGGCTGTCGCCAAGACTTTCAAACCCGGAACCATGGAGAGGCTCCGCCAACTGGCGTCGCGTTATAGCGGTTTGAAAGCTTGGACCGTAGAATTGCTCGAAGTGGAACTAAAGGGGCTGGCATCCGGTCTAGGATGCAAAACCGGAGAGCTGATTCATCCGACGCGACTCGCGGTCAGCGGGCGATCAGTCGGGCCCAGTCTGTACCATATGCTGGAAGTATTGGGCCGGGACCGGGTACTTACCCGATTGGAAAAGACCGTCGCTCGCTTCTCATAGTCTGCCGCGGCGGATCCGCCTTGCCTGCTTGTCTCTCCACTAGGTTGACTATCGACGATGGCCCTCAAATCCGAATCCGACCGGCTGCTTTGGGCAATTGAGCATCTGCGTGGCTCGACCCCGGATCCTTTGCCCGCTGACATTCGACTGGCGGTCCTCGGAGATCCCGTCAACCATTCGCTTTCTCCCGAGATGCAGAATGCCGGGCTGGCTGCCCGAGCCATGCCGTTTCGATACGCGAGGCTTTGGGTAAAGAGCGGGGAGCTTGCCGAAGTATTTTCGCTGCTGCGTCAGCGGAAGTTCATCGGATGGAACCTGACCATTCCTCACAAGGTCGCGGCGCTGGGACTGGTCGACATGATTGATCCGACGGCCAGTCGAGTCGGAGCGATCAATACAGTCGTCAATCGGTCTGGTTCTCTGGTCGGGTTCAACACGGATGGAGTCGGATTGATTGCGGCGCTTCGTGAATCTTTTGCCCTCGACATAAGCAATACTCGAGTTGCAGTCCTGGGCGCCGGCGGCGGCGCCGGGATGAGCGCAGCGGTTTTTCTGCTGGATGAAAAGCCGCTGCAATTACTTCTTGCCAACCGGACCCTGGCCAAGCTCGATCGACTGCGCGACGCGATCGGTCACGATGATAAGGTTTCTTTTTGGCCCTGGACGAAATTGAGCGAGGTATTCGCGCAGGCCGACTTCATCGTCAATGCTTCTTCCGTTGGACTAGATGGACATCCGCTGGATTGGGATTCACGCTGGTTGGAGCGCCGGCACCGTCTTTTTGATATGATGTATGGCTCCGAGCCGACCCCGGTGGTGCGCTGGGCGGTGGCAGCCGGAGTTTCCGCAATCGACGGTGCGGCGATGCTTTTGCACCAAGGCACAGCGGCTTTCCAACATTGGTTTGGAACTCCCGTGCCCGAAAGCGCGATGCGTGAGGCGCTTTATCGCCAGCTGGGAGATCGCTGAGGCTGGATGCGCGCTTGGCTGCCTTTGAGCATCGACCGGTTGACTTTGGTTGCCTAAATCTGGGCGGGTAGCAACCGATTAGGACTTAGGGATCTGCGATCGGGCTCCGCCCGAGTTGTAGATGGACGATTCTTCGCTAAGCTAGGTCATCAGTTTTTGCATCTGTGATTGATACACTGCTCAAGATCGCCAGGGATAGTCAATGTGCTGACATGGGCGCCTGCCAGATGGCATTGGAAAGTGCATCCGAAAGCCAGCGTTCTTTAGTGCGATCGGTCCTGGATTCCAAGCTGGTCGATGAAACTCAGTTCTTGCGCGGAATAAGCGAATGGCTCCGGATCCCTTGGTGGGATAAAGTATTGACCTCTGTTCCCGGCCCATTGCGCGAAAAGGTGCCGGCCCGTTTAGCGCTCCGCTATCATGTCGTGCCGCTTCAGCAGGACAACAACACCATATGGCTCGGTCTCTATGATCCATTCGATTTGCTCGCGCGACAGACCCTCGCCGCCTCGCTGCGAGAAAAGGTCCGATATACCATGTCGACCCGTACCCTTATCCTCCAGGCTTTGCGCCAGGGATATGGAATCGGGGCGGAAACTTTTGAAGCGCTCTTGCAAGGCCGCACCGAGGATGAGGGTAATCCGGAACTTAAGCAGGAGACCAACGTCCTTGATCTGGATGATTCGGAAGCTTCGGTCGTCAAATTTGTGAACCAGATTTTGCGCGAAGCGCTCGAGCAACGCGCGACCGACATTCATGTCGAGCCGATGTCTAACGATCTCCGGATCCGATATCGCATCGACGGTGTTTTGCACGAAGTACCGGTGCCGGCCAATATCCGGCTGCTGCAAGCGTCGGTCATTTCGCGGCTGAAGGTAATGTCTCATTTGGACATCGCCGAGCGCCGCCTACCGCAGGATGGAAGGATCAACTTGGAGTTACTGGGTCAACCCATCGACGTGCGCGTAGTTACAATTCCATCGGTGGTCGGCGAAAGCGTTAGCCTGCGACTGCTGGGCCAGGAGCGATTTACGTTTGACCGTCTCGGTCTGGACACACCTTCCCGGCAGCGCATCGAGCACCTGCTGACGCTCCCCAACGGAATCGTCTTGGTGACTGGGCCAACCGGTTGCGGAAAATCAACGTCTCTTTATACATTTCTTTCCAGCCTGAATACGCATGAGCGCCGGATCGTTACCATTGAGGAGCCGGTCGAACATCAAATACCTGGAGTGATTCAGATTGCAGTCAAACCCGAGATAGATCTCACCTTTGCCAATGGGCTGCGCAGCATTCTGCGCGGCGATCCAAACGTGATTATGGTTGGCGAGATGCGAGATCGGGAAACGGCAGAGATAGCAATCCGTGGAGCCCTCACCGGCCATTTGGTATTCAGCACGCTGCATACCAACGACGCGATCGGTGGAATCACTCGCCTGTTTGATATGGGGATAGAACCTTTTCTGGTGGCTAACTCAGTTCGGGCATTTATTGCCCAGCGTTTGGTTAGGGTTTTGTGTCCACACTGCAAGAAGCGAGCGGAATATCCCGGTGGCTATCTAAAGAGAATCGGATTCCCCCTCGAGTCGGCTGGAAGTGTAATGGCCGCAGCCGGCTGTGAAGCGTGTCGGACAACCGGTTATCAAGGCCGAGCCGCAATCTACGAAATTTGCCTGATCTCGCCACGGATGCAGGACCTCATTACTCAGAACAAACCAGCCTCGATTTTGCGCGCGGTGGCGATCGAGGAAGGCATGGTCCCGCTCCGGCAATACGGCTGGAACAAGGTGATCGCCGGCTTCACCACCATCGAAGAGGTTGTGCGAGTCACGGCGGCGGATTTGGAGATGGCGGACGAGTAACTCGATGCCAAGTTTTGTTTACGAGGCGGTAGGCCGAACCGGAGAACGCGTTCGCGGGGAATTGGTCGCGCAAAACCGAGCTGAAGCTTTTCGTAAGCTCGATCGGGATCGATTACAACCGATTAAGATCCAGGAAAAGGACGGCGCACCCGCCGCCAGCGCTCCGTCGGTCGACCGACCACAACCGCTCGGAAAAGTTCGTCTCTCTCGGGGCCAGGTTATCCTTTTTACCGAGGAGCTAAGTGACCTGCTGGATGCCGGCCTACAGATTGAGCAGGCTCTTCGCGTAATGGAGGCGCGCAAGGAATTGTCGAAGATCAAACAGATCGCGGTGTCTTTGCGGCAGAGAGTGCGCGAGGGAAGCAGCCTTTCCAACGCTTTGCGACAAGCTTCCTCCAGCTTTGGAGATCTCTACTGTAATCTGGTTTCAGCCGGCGAGATCAGCGGATCACTGCCGCAACTGTTGAAGCGGCAAGCCGCTTTTTTGGTAACCATCGATGATCTCCAGAAAAAGGTGGTGTCTGCGCTCATTTATCCGGCGATGATTTTTGTCCTCGGTCTCGGGCTCATCTTTCTATTCATGACCTACCTGGTGCCTCAGATGACGGTGCTGTTCGAAAAGACCGGTAAGAATATTCCTCTTCTGACCAGGCTTTTGATCGACGTGAGTGCATTCTTTTCGCACTACTGGTGGGCGATTCTAGCATCCGTATTTCTTGCGGGTTTTGGGTTTTGGCAGCTTATCCGGCATCCTCGCGGCCGGAAATGGTGGCATCGGGTACAGCTCAAAATTCCGGTGGTTGGGGCAGTATTAAGAGGGCGGTTTTATGCGCAATTTGCTCAAACCCTATCCAACCTCCTGGGCAATGGCCTGCCTTTGTTAAATGCTCTGCAACTGATGCGAGGAGCCACTCTCAACGAACATTGGCGACGCTCCTTGAGCGAGGTGACCGACTATGTGGGCGAGGGGGGAGCCTTTTCCCGCGGACTTCAGCGACTCAGCGATTTTCCTTCGCTCTTTATCGATATGGTAGCGGTCGGTGAGCAAACCGGAGACTTGGCCAAAGCGTTGGATAAGGTCGGCAAAAAATACGACAAGGAACTCAACCTCCGTATCCAAAGGCTAACATCGATGGTCCAACCGGTCATAATTTTAGTTATGGCCGGAATGGTCGGCGTAATTGCTTATTCGATCATCAACGGCATTTTTGACGCCGTCTCTGGGCTGCAGAGCCGATAGCGGCCCTTCCAACCTGAAATTAAGTGCCATGGAGGACACGGATTTAGGCGAGGAGCGGACGACTTTTCATTTCAAATCCGCAAGCTACCGTTCAGCTTTGCACACCAACCAGACCGGCTGCCGATGACTGACTTGCGACTGCTAAGCCTGGATTTTGACGGAACGATGATTGCGCCGTGGGAAGGTGAACGAGCGACCATCAGCCAATCTCTGGTCGATCATCTGAGGCTTTTGCGCCGGGAGGGCACAATCATCGCGATGAATACCGGTCGTACCTTGGAACTGGTTGACAAGGCTCTCGAGTTTTTTCCGTTTCGACCGGATTACGCGCTCACCACTGAAAGAGAAATTTACAAGGCGAACGGGCCCGGCTGGGAACCAATCACGGAATGGAATGAGGAGTGCCAGCTGTCGCACGATCAATTGTACCGAGACGCTTCCGAACTCCTGTCCGAAATTGAAGCCTTTTTGTCCAATCAGACCCAAGCTCGGTTGCACCGGGAATCCGGGCGATTGGTTGGAGTCGTGGCCCAAGATTCCCCGGAGATGGATGGAATCATTAGCTATCTGGACTCCCAAAGAAAGCACGTTGCGGAGTTTTCTTATCAGCGGAACGGCATTTATCTGCGTTTTTGCCATGCCCGTTTCGACAAGGGTTCGGTCCTTCAAGGACTTCAGGCGCTCCTGGGGATCGGCCCTGCAGAGACCTTTGCTGCAGGCGACAATTATAACGATTTGCCGATGTTGCGTCGCGAAATTGCGAGGCACCTCGCGTGTCCGGTCAATAGTATCGTGGAGGTGAAAGCCGCCGTACGCCAAGGCGGAGGTTATGTGGCCGATCAAGTCGCTGGTGAGGGTTTGGTGGAAGCTCTCCTGCACCTGTCAGACGAGGGACGTAAATAGTTGCTAATAGGATGGTTGTGCGATCTAATCGATTTCAGATTGCTTGGCTGGTTAGGGCGAAATCCGGCCCGTTTCACCGGGCACAGTTCTCGACGAAGTTACGTGGCGTTTCAGCTTGCGCCCAATTTTTCGGGGATTGTACGATGGCCTAGTTGTCGCTGCCTAGATGAGTGAGAAGATCCTGATTGTTGAAGACGAGGTGGATGTGGCTGAGTTGCTGGCCCATCATCTCAAAAAAGCGGGCTTTGTTGTAGAGATGGCTACGAACGGGCGCGTCGCCTTGGCCTCCATTCGAGATCAGCCGCCTACCTTGGTCGTTCTGGACCTCATGCTACCGGAGATGTCAGGTCTCGATTTGTGCCGAGCGATTCGGTCCGATCCGCGGACGAAAGAAATGGCCGTTGTAATGCTCTCCGCTCGCACCGAAGAGATTGACCGAGTCCTGGGGTTTGAATTGGGAGCAGATGACTATGTAGTAAAGCCCTTTAGTCCTCGCGAGTTCGTGCTACGAATCCAGGCGATTTTACGGCGGCGGGCTGCTTCCCCTCACGATCACGATTGCCTCCAAGTCGGGGAGATTCTGCTGGATCGCTCTCGACACGAGGTTAAAGCCGCAAATCGGGTGATCGAGTGCACCGCGACCGAGTTTAAGTTGCTGCGTCTGTTGATGGAGCGAGAAGGGCGGGTGCAGGGTCGGGACCGACTGTTGAGCGACGTTTGGGGATACGACTCGATCATCGATACCCGCACGGTGGACACTCACATGCGCCGCTTGCGAGATAAGCTGGGCAGTTGCGGTCGTTATATCGAGACAGTACGCGGATTCGGATACCGGTTGGCGGTTCCCCATTGAGTGGCCGGGGCTTCGAATTGCACGAGCGTCGTGAAAAACGCGTGATTGTCACAAAATCGTAACGTTAACGCCATTGTTTTGTAACGTTCAGTTGGTCACCTGTTCGCGCTGAGGCTAGTCGGTTTTCTTTGGCTCCAGGCGTTCACGGACGTTTTCGACCCGCCCAAAAACGTTTCGGCCTTTAGCCGCGAAAGCTCATTAGTATCGGCAAAGGCGTGCCATGAGAGAATCGGTCGATGCCGAAAAACCCGTTGAAATGTTACTCCGCCGTCACTCGGCGGTAACATCAAATTGGTCGAGTCGGTCCGGCCGCGCCAAACCCCGCACGTCTTGATGCTCAATAGGAAGCATCACTGACTTAGACCGCCCGGAAATTCGACGGTCCTGGTCCAAGGAGAGAAAACCGATGATCCCAAAAACCAAACACGTTTTGGCACTGGCCGGCCTTGTTACCTTAACCACTAGCGCCGCGTTTGCAGATGATCAGGCGCTCATCGATGCCTTGGTTCGTAAGGGTATCCTGACGCAAAAAGATGCCGACCAGATTGAAAGCGAGGTGTCGAAAAATCCAGCCGTGATTCCGGCTCCGAGTAGTCCGCTCAAGCTGGCACCATGGATTCAGGAACTGAAACTGAGTGGTGATTTGCGTCTCCGCTACCAGTATGATCAAGAGCAAAGACAAGAACCCTCGGGACCGAACGCGACTGGCACCAATAACGTCGCCCAAAGAAGTCGTTGGCGTTTCCGACTGCGGCTGAATGCGGAGATCAAGCTCGATGCCGGTTTTTTTGCCGGAGTTAGTCTGACGACCAATAATTTCGTTGATTCAGCCAACCAGACTTACAGCGGTGGCTTCCAGAACTACAACATTTTCATCAGCAAGGCATTCTTAGGCTGGAACGGCTATCCCGGCTTCACCATTATTGCTGGAAAACAGGATAACCCCTTTTATACAACCGATCTCTTCTACGACCCGAATATTTTTCCGCAAGGGTTAGTGGAGCGGTTTGATTTTGACAAATTGTTTGGCTGGAACTCGGCTGGTGAGCCCGTCAGCTATAGCAAAGAAGGCAAAACCCCGCCTCCCGCACCGAAGCAGCACCCCTCCGTATTTGAACTGGGTCTCATCGCCGGTCAGTTCATCTTCTACGACAATGCCGAATCTCAATTCGACAGCGACCTGAAGACCGACTCATACCTCTTTGAGGAGCAGTTATTGGCTCGCTACAAAACCGATTGGTTCTCGATTACATTCGGACCGTCCCTGTTCATAGCTAATGCCGGTGCCTATGGCCACGATTCTTCTTTGCCTCCGGCGAAAACCGACTTTCTCCAATTCACGAACGGTGTCGGCGAAGAGCGTGACCTGTTCATCGTATTGGCGCCCGGAGATATAACGGTAAAGGTCGCCAATGTTCCGGTGAGGTTCTACTGGGATTTCGCTTACAATTTCGACGGCGGCAAGCGCTACGACAGCATCCTGGCGCAGCCGGCGCAAGTCGGCCAACGATTGCCTCCTCCAGTGCCTCCGCCCGCTGGTCTCGGGCTGTTTGGCGGATATATCCTCAACGCGGCCGGCAACATCATTGCCTACACCAATCCAGCACAGGTCTCCGAGCGGGATAAAATGGCTTGGCTGGTTGGTTTGAAGATTGGCGACAACAAGAAGGCCGGCGATCTTTCGGCATTCTGTGATTATCGTCAGCTTGGCATAGCCTCGGTCGATCCTAACCTGTCGAATTCCGACGTTATGAATGCTCGTCTGAACGCTCAAGGTTTCGGAATGGGGATTATCTATAATGTGACCGACTTTTTCCTCGTGGCGGTCAGTGGTCGAATTGATTGGAATCTCAAGAACCTCTACGGTGGGCAAGCGACCAGAGGTTCTGGTATCGCTGACGACAACACCTGGAGCTTTGTGCGGGTTGACGCACTCTTGAAGTTCTAGAGTTTTAGAAGCGGCTTTGCCAAAAATGGATAAGAGACCCGCAGCCGGCGTTTTTTTTAGCGGGGCCATCAGCTTGAAAAAACTGACAAACGTCACCTTGCTGTAACGTTATCTTTGTCTCGGGATCGGTCGGGGCCTGTTGAGCTGCGTTTAGACCACGGAGTTCTGTTTCCATCACGGGCACTCCTAATCTAGCTAGAGAAAGGTGAAAATCGCTCCAGCTTCTTCCAGAAGAAAAAACGAATGACCAAAAAACCTTGTGCGCTATGGCGTTGGCCGGGTGTGGCAGCTTCGATCAACCATGACGCGTTTGGAGGTCAAAAAACCGATTCTCTGTTTCGGTCAATCCGTCTGGAAAAACCGGCGAAATGTCACCCTGCTGCCATCCGGATGTCACACTACTTGGCCAAGTTCGGCCGGTCGTGCTCAACCAGGCACGGGTCGGTGCTCAATGAGAAGCACCACCGACTTAGAGAAGGCGAAACAGTCGCGGGATCTAAGTCCAAGGAGAGATAAACCAATGATCCTAAAACACAGACATCGTTGGGCGCTGGTCGGCCTTGTTGCCTTAACCACCAGTGCCGCACTTGCAGATGACCAGGCACTCATCGACGCCTTGGTTCGCAAAGGCATCCTCACGCAAAAAGACGCCGAGAAAATCGAGGCGGAAGTATCTAAGAATCCGGTAACCGTTGAACAGCCGAGCAGTCCGCTCAAACTGGCGCCTTGGATCAAAGAGTTAAAGCTGAGTGGAGATCTCCGGCTTCGCTATCAATTCGATGAAGAGCAAAAGCAGGAACCGTCCGGACCTAATGCGACCGGCACCAATCATGTCGCGCAGAGAAGTCGTTGGCGGTTTCGCCTGCGCTTGAATGCCGAATTGAAATTTGACAATGGGTTCTTCGGCGGATTCAGCCTGACCACCAATAACGCCGCCGACAGCGGAAACCAGACTTTTACCGGCGGCTTCCAGAACTACAGCATTTTCATAAGCAAGGCATTTCTCGGGTGGAACGGTTATCCGGGCTTAACCATTATTGCGGGTAAGCAAGATAATCCATTCTACACCACCGATATGTTCTGGGACCCAGACATTTATCCTCAAGGACTGGTAGAGCGGATCGATTTCGATAAGCTTTTTGGCTGGAACTCAGCTGGCGAGCCGGTAACCTACAGCAAGGACGGCAAAACTCCGCCTCCGCCACCGGCTAAGCACAAATCTGCGTTTGAGTTGAGCCTGATCGCAGGGCAGTTCATCTTCTATGATAACGCCGAGTCCCAGTTCGATAGCGATCTGAAGACCGATTCTTATCTGTTCGAGGAACAGTTGCTCGCACGGTACAAGACCGATTCCTTCTCCATTACGTTCGGTCCCTCCTTGTTCACCGCGAATGCCGGTGCTTATGGCCATGACTCGAGCTTGCCTCCGGCCAAGGCCGATCCTCTCGTTTTCACCAACGGTGTTGGTGAGGAACGCGACCTGCTTGTTGTCTTGGCGCCGGGAGACATCACGATTAAGCCCGGGGGCATTCCGTTTAAGTTCTACTGGGATTTCGCCTACAATTTCAACGGCGGCGGACGCTACAACATTCTGGCTACGGCCGCTCAGGCCGGGCAACGGCTGCCTCCTCCTGTGCCACCGCCCGCAGGCAATGGGTTATTCGGGGGATATGTGCCCAATGCCAGCGGAGCGATCGCCAGGTTCACCAATCCGGCACAAGTCTCGGACCGGGATAAATTTGCGTGGTTGATCGGTTTGAAGATCGGCGACAACAAGAAAGCCGGAGATTTCTCTGCTTACGTCGACTATCGTCAAGTCGGCATCGCGGCGGTCGATCCGAATCTCGATAATGATGATATGATGAACGGCCGGCTGAATTTTGAGGGATTCAGCTTTGGCGTGAGTTATAGCATCACTGACTTCTTTATTCTGGGAGTGAGTAGCGTCATAGACTGGAACCTCAAGAATCTCTATGGAGGCCAGGCAACTCGCGGCTCCGGCATCGCCGACGACAATAGCTGGCACTACGTCCGGGTTGACGCGTTGCTGAAGTTCTAACCGCCAGAAGACACTTAGTTACAGATATTTACCCGGCCCGGTGAACGAAGATCGCCGGGCCTGGCTTTTTGAAGGTTGTTCGGCAGACATCGAAAGGCCATTCGCGCCGGCGAATTGCCATTTGAGAATATTCTGCGAGACTGAACCGTTTGTCACCTACTCAACCCGCTCGAAACTCGCTATGGAATCTGCCAAGACAGATGTAAGACCAGTTCGGAAGACTGACGAAGCCGTTCAGTTAACGCCGGCGCCGAGCAATGCTGAGCCTGAAATTCCGGGTACACCGGTAATCGAAATTGACAACGTCGACTTTCATTATGGTGCTAGCAAAGCATTGCATGGCATTAATTTTTCGATTCCCGAAAAAAAAGTCACGGCGTTTATCGGGCCTTCCGGGTGCGGTAAGTCGACTCTGTTGCGCTGTCTGAATCGGATGAACGACCTGGTTGACCATGCCAAAGTCACCGCCGGTGAGATTCGCATCGCCGGAGCGAATATCAATGCCCCAGAAGTCGATGTGATCGAGTTGCGCAAAAGGGTCGGAATGGTGTTTCAGAAATCGAATCCTTTTCCCAAAAGCATTTACGAAAATATCGCTTACGGTCTACGCATTGCCGGTGTGCGAAATAAGAAAGTGCTCGATGAGACCGTCGAGGAGAGCTTGCGAGGAGCTGCTCTCTGGGAAGAGGTCAGAAATCGGTTGCACGAGAGTGCTCTTGGCTTATCCGGTGGTCAGCAACAAAGACTCTGCATCGCGCGCGCCATCGCCGTGAAACCGCGGGTGATTTTGATGGACGAGCCCTGTTCCGCGCTTGACCCGATCGCAACCGCTAAGGTCGAAGAGTTAATCTTCCGGTTAAAGGACCAGTTCACCATTGTAATTGTTACTCACAATATGCAGCAGGCAACCCGCTGCTCCGATTTCACGGCCTTCTTTTATTTGGGTCGACTCATCGAGTACGATACGACGGACAAATTGTTCAGTAATCCTTCGCAAAAGCAGACCGAAGATTACATTTCAGGGCGCTTCGGTTGAGCCAACCTGATGCTTCGGCCCAGGGCCCGCATTGCGCACTAAGGTAGGCGGTCTCTCCGAAACCGCAGGCGTACTGGCTAGAACGCGAACCCGAAGCTGAGATGAAAGGCGCCGAAATCCTCGTTGGCCCGAGGTGATGGATTAACTCCATAGTCGACCCGCAGCGGTCCGACTGGAAGATTGTAACGCAACCCCGCGCCAATTCCGGTACTGAACGACGTGAAGGGAGAAATTCCCAGGCCCCCGGCATCGAAAAATACGGCTCCGACCAGGTCTCCGACAATCGGGTGATCATATTCCACGTTGAATACGGAGCGGGCCAGACCTCCGATCGGATTGTTATTGTGATCCCGAAGACCGAGTTCTCGCTCAGCGAAACTGCGTACGGTGTCGTCACCGCCATTGAAGAGACGTTCTTGGATCGGGACTCCTAAAGTTCCTCCTGAAGAGGGCGCAATGAATCCGAAGCGAACTCCAAAAGCCAGTAGACCCTTGCCGATCGACTGATAGTACGAAAACCGTTCGGTCATTTGTAGAAAACTGCTGGCATTCTCGAAAGGTTCGGAAAGAGAACCAGTCAGCGCGAGGATCCAACCGTGATGAGGATTGAGCGGACTGTCACGATAGTCGATCGTTTGAGTGATCCCAACGGTTCCTATCTGATAGGTGGTTGGACCGACCAAACTATTCGGATCGATTGTAACATCGCTTAACGTCACACTTTTGAACTCGCCAAAAATCCCGGTCTCAAAATGAGTTCCGTACTTTCGGGTCAGCGAGACCGCTCCGTAGGTGTTCGCGTACGTATATCCTTGGACCATCTTGTCCTCAATCCCGAGAACGACTCGAAAACGATTTTTGGTATTCAGGAACCAGGGATCTTCATAAGAGATTTTGCCGTCAGGGCCCCGCGCCGTATACTCAGCAGAGACGGAAAAAATCTGGCCTTCACCCAAAATGTCCCGGTTCGTGTAGCCGGCGCCGAAAATGAGGCCGTCAAAGGTGCGATAGCCTCCGAAAACGCTGAATTCTTTTGCTTTGGCCTCCAAAGGACTGATCGAAAGGGTGATCGTGTTGTCGGTTTGAGCGACCTCCTGGATCCCCAGCGTATCGAATAATCCGGTTTGCACCATTGCAGTGTTCAGGGTCTCAAGAGATTTCGGGTTATAGACCTGTCCTTGAAGCTCGGCGAATCGGTTAGGTAAAAAATCGGGCTTGAGCCGAGCTTTCGGCTTTTGCTCCACCACGATTTTTCCGAATCGATAGATGGGTCCGGGAGTGGAATGAACCGAGATCGGCACCCTTCCGCCTTTCCCAACTCGAGCAAAATCCGGCTCAACTGTTACTGCGGCAGAGTAGTGACCAGCAGTTTTGTAGATAAACGTCAGATCGCGCTGCAGATTGGTCAGCTCTGCTTCCGAATAGGGGGCCGGGCGATCCGTGAGCGAAGAAACCTTCGCCTGGAATTGGGCCATCGGAACTTCGGGATCATTTTTAAAGGTGATTGGCCCGAAGAAATATCTTGGACCTTCGTCGATCGTTACCGTTGCATCTACCACATGACGCGCTTCGTCCGGATGCGTTTCCAACTTGACGATCTGCACTTTAGGAAAACCCTCGGAAATGTAGTAGCCCTGCACCAGGGAAGTACCCGTCACCAGGTCGGCTTCCACGTAAGGCAGGTTCTTTTGAAACTGGGAAACCCGAGCCCTGGTGGTGCCAATCATATAGTCCTTGAGCACGTCAGTAGGAAAGGTGTTGTCCCCCTTGAAGTAGATGTCGCCCAAGTTGTAGTACGGGCCCTCGGTGATATACAGGTCCAGATCTTGGCCGTTGCCCACGATTTTGTATTTTACATCCGCGACTGGATATCCGTGCCGCCGATAAAAGAGACCGACATAATACGCGGTGTCGTCGGCTAGCGGTAGGCTGAGACCCTCGCTGCGAATTTGCTGAAGCGGATCGGCCACAGCGTCTCGGAGATCCTTCTCCGTGAAACTGACATTGCCAAAGAAATGGACTTTCCCGGCGACTTCCGGTGGCGGTGTCGCTTGCATCTGTACGGTTGTCGCGGCTTGATCGGAGGGCTTCACCGTACCGCCGGGAGGCGGTGCCTGCCCGTGAGCACTCGCTGCGATCACAATCTCGATGAACGCCGCGGCTAGCCCGCAAAAACGATGCAAGAACCGAAGCGACGAGTTCAATTCCAAGTCCGACGGGCCGCTCAAACATTTCATCGGAACCGAATGAGATAGCGCAGACGTCCGCTCACGTTTCCTGATTGGCCAAAATCTCCGATCAACTGCCAGTTGTTCGTTAGGCTGAATCGTGCGCTGATGTCCTGCGTACCGGGACGGTCACCTGGAATGATATCGACTTGGAGACGTTCCAAAAAGGATTGCTGTTGAGCATTGGGGCGGACCTTAAAGACTTTGGTCAGTAATTGCTGTGCCAGAATAAAGGAAGCTCGGCCGGCCAGAAGAGTAGGGTCCTGCACAAACTCCGAAGTGGTCGAACCGGTCGCTAGAAGGGTCGCGATATCGCCTTGCGCCAGCGGCGGACTACTGTCGAACAAGATCTGAAAGTTGGATACATCTCCAAATACTCGCATATGGACCTCGTAATCTCGGATCAAGGAGACACCGGTGATATTGAAAGATGGGTTCAGTGGGTTACCGCCTGGAGAGAAGTCGATATAGCCATTAGTGATATCCATATGGCTAAAGGGAAGAGAAGCAGTCAACTGATCGACGCGAACGAATCCGGTGACGGTTGGTTGGAGGCCGGTGCCGCCAACCTGCAAATCAACTGTGACTTGGCCCCGAGCCAGATTGCTTTGAATGAGAAATGGACCGTCGGTTTGCACCTTCACGTTGAATTTCCAGTCCCGCACCGGCGGTGTTGTTATTGAGACGCTGCTGGGCGGAGGAACCGAGGGCGGTTGAGGCGCCGGCCGGCCGGGCAGGTTGAGGGGCAAGATATCGATGTCCTGGAAAAATCGGCTGTCGACCAGACCAACTTTCCCACCAATCTCCAAGCCGGAAAGCGGCCCGCGAACCGTGAGATCGATGTTGGATCGGACAATGACATTATCACTCCGGGTAAGCAGAAACTTTCGAGCGGTTAGAGCAAGATCAAATTGAGGATTCGTACCTTGAGCGAGGTCGATTGAACCGGTCAAAGAAAAAGGGCCGCCACCCGCCAATCCGTTGAACCGATCAAAAGTGACACGATGGTTGTCTCGGAAGTTAATGTTTACCGCGAAATCCGATATTGGTGGAACCACATCGGTGGAAGCGCGGAATCGGCTCACATTGGCCGACACTGCGCCGCTGATCGCGGGTTTTTCCAGAGTTCCCGCAACGTTCGCATCGATAGCGATTCGTCCTTCGAGTATTCGGATCAAAGGCGTCAGTTTTCGCGCAAATTGCAGATTTGTCTCCGGCCAATGAACCGAAAGCGCAATCGGAGTGTTCGAAGGAAGTTTGCCGCTGTCTAACACCTGGGCAACATCCAACGGGACTTTCCCTTGTACCTGCAGCGGCTGGATTTCCGGTTGTTGAAAATGACCGTCCAATGTCAAAACCTTGCTGGCTAACTCCGCGGAAAAATCTCCGCTGGCTGCCGCCAGACTCGAGACCGTGGAGGATCGCAGGTCGGTGACACTCGTTTTGATTTGGACCGATGGATCTTTCAGTGTCCCACTTGCCTTTACGGTAAGCCCAACGTTCCCTGTAATCTGTGGACGGCGCGCCTGAAAACCCGCCAGAGAGACTTTGTCCGCAACCAGATCAATCGAAAGAGGCCGATCCATGGCAATCGGAATTTTTTTCTGATTAAAATCAAGCGGGATATTGGCTGAACCGGTCATCCGATTTTGATCCTTGCGCACTTCCAAGTGAGGAATGTCGAGAAATTCAGGGCTAAACCGCACCGTGGTGTCCAAGTTGGCCAGCGGCGAGAGCACCTGGAGGCGTGTCAACTCAGCCTTCAGTCCCTCGTACGATCCCTCGACGTCGGCTTTGATTCCCTTCGTCCCTTTGACCTCGAGATCGGAAATGTGCAGTTGAGCGTTACCGATCGAACTCTTTAGCTGGCCTTTGCCGGACCATGTCAGATTCAGTTTCCCCCCGAGACCGACGTCTTGGCCAAATGACTTGAGCAGCGCGTCGAGAAAACGAAGATCTTTCAAATCAAAATTCGCGTCGCCCTCGTATTCGTACGGTTCCGACAACTGCGCTCGACCGGTCAAACTAATCGAGTTGTCCCGGTCGGCGATGACTTTCACCGTTGGCAGGGTAAGCAAATTGTCCTTTACCAATCCGCTCACTTCAGTGCTTTGCAGACTTAGCCCGCGATAGTTGATCTGTGTGCCGGTGAGGCTGAGTTGGGCGTTAGCGATTCGATTGTCCTTGACCTCTCCGTTACCGAAGAATCGAGCGCTCAAGCGTCCTTTGATGTTCGATTCAGGTCCAATCGACTTCAAGAAAGCGTCAAACACCCGGAGATCATCCAGATGTATCTGTCCCGAGGCGTCGTAGTGGAGAGGCGTGTTTAGACTCAAAGTTCCGTTGAGATCGACTGAGTTGTGCGGGTCGAAAATGACGTGGACGGCTTCGATCGTCGCTTGTTCCGATTCGGTTTTGGCTTTCAGATCGAGGTTCAGGAGCGGCAGTCCTCGATAGTTGATATCGTGACCGCTGGCTTGAATCTCGGTACGCGGTACATTCTGCCGGATGTCGCCGGCAACCTTTGCCGTCATCTCGAACGTGCCGCGCAAGCCCGCCGGTTGTCCAAGCTTAGTGAGCAGAGACTCCAGCTTGGACAGATCGATCAGGCGCACCACTGCTTTTCCTTCGTACGGAAGAGTGTCGACCAGCTTTATCTCTCCGCTAGCATCCAGGTAATTAGAGTCATCGACGGCGGCGTGTAGTTGTTGAATCTTCGCGCTCCCATCCGCCGCGTTTGCATTCATGGCTATTCGCTGTATCGCGAAATCACCGTAGCGCAGGTTATCGCCATTAAATTGGACACTGCCTATTGGTTGACCATTCCGTAACGCGATTGCTCCATCTCCGATCAGCGAACCCTGAACCGGGGACTCCCGAAGGAAATCTGCAATCGAATCGAGATGGAACTTGAGCGTAGCATCCACTTGCTTCAAATCAGGAGTCGTGCCTGGCGCCGGCATGGGTAGTTCGCCGTGAAGCCGGGCGTTACTCTTTCCTGAATTTAGCTCGACATCGGCATTCGATTGACCGTTCTGGAGCCTAATAATCGCTTCTACTCTATCGATGTTTGCAGTGTCAATTTTTGTGTCATTTACTGCCGCATCGACCACGGCCGCACAGCCTGACCACAAGTCTTGCGGCAAAGGCAGCCGCGCAACCGCGCATACGGTTGCGTTGATTCGTGGTACTTGAAGGTTTGCCTGTTTTAGTCCGGCATTGAAAAGCTGGATTGTCGTTGAGGCATTTCCGCCCTGGATCTGGGCGTTCCCCCAGATCAAACTCTGAGACTGCAGAGCGGGCACGAACCTCGCTGGCTCGAGGAGGGCCCCCGCAACGCCAACATGAGCGACGAATTCGTCAATGAAGGCGTTCGCATGCGTTGGTAAAAGAAAATTGCCGCTAACCGACACTCGATTCAGTCCGGCGTTGACCAGACATCGTTCAACGGTTCCCTTTCCTTCGACGATGTTGACCCTCAGATCCACGTCATCGAGTTGCTTTTCCTGATAGCGAATTTTCTCGCCGACCAGAACCGCTCGACCATTCAGTGACCGCGGATGATTCAGATCGCCACTGATCGATAGATCCAGCATCGGAATGGAACCCGTAATCGGTATGTTAGTGAACTGTTGCAATGGATGCAGATCGAGTCGAGCGACTTGGGCGGTTGCAACCAGCAGGTTCTGGGTTGCCTGTGAATCAAGCGAAGTGTCGATTCTTAAGGGAGCATCAAACGTCTTTCCGCTGATGGATCCCACCAGCTTACCGGCGGAGAGACGGCTCGCGTCAACCGTAAGTTGATCGATGGCGATAAACGGAGGAAGCGATAATCCAGTCAAGTGCAGAACGTTTTCCTGGATCGCCAGCCCTGCCTTGAGGTTCCTCCAATTGGCCACTGGCGGCAGAGCGAGTTCGCTGCAAGTCAATGATCCCGGTCGATTAGCGGTCAAATTGATCCCAAAGTTTTCGATGACGTAGTCCCCCTGAGCTTGTCGAACCCGAACATTGATATTGCTGAAATCGATCCTCTGCGGGATGATCGGTAAGACTCGAAGCGGACCAGCCTGGGCGGGTTGCGCGGGAGGCTTCGGACTTGGCGGGGACGGTCGAATGACCAGGTTAACGTCCTTCAGTTCGAGCAGACGCACCACTTCGCTCGGCTTTTGTTGTAACAGGCTGAGCAGGCTATAGCGGGCCGCCAATCGTCGGATATCCAACCTTTCTATCGGAAGTGTATGATTTGAGGGGAGCGGTTGGAGGTGCAGATCCTGAATGAGGAGGTTGGAGAAAATCGAACCGTGAATCTTAAATTGGATCGTAAATTTTTGTGATCTGGCTATCCGTTGCGCCACGAACTCAGTCAGACCAAAGAGAATGGGTTGGTAAAAAACAATGAGCAACAGAACGGCGACCGTTAACCCGCCGAAGAGGTATCGCAGCCATCGGAGTCGTTTCCGTTTGGGGGACATCAGACTAAACAACTAACATTCTGAGGAAGCTCGCGGCCCGATTCAATCTCGCAGCGAGTGCCCTGCCAATGAAGCAACGAAGCTCACTCTGGTCGCAGATACTGCGAGTGTGCAAGTCGGTTTTTGGTCGAGCATGGACAAATCTGGTGCGAGCCGTCAACCGTTATGGCGAAGTCAACGGAGAGCAATGTGCCGCTTCCTTCGCCTACTACGCGTTTTTCTCCCTGTTTCCGTTGATCCTGTTGTTTGTCGCGGTCGGGACTTTGTTCGTTAGTGATCGGGAACAAGCAGCCCGTCGGTTGGTTACCCAGATCGAGGCATACACTCCGCTCCTGCAAACTGATCGCGAAGTCATTATGAATACGGTTGAAGGAGTGATTCGCCATGGCTGGGGCGCTGGAATCCTGGGCTTTTTGACGCTGGTCTGGAGCTCCTTGCGCTTTTTTCAGGCGCTCGTGCTCGGGATCAATCGGGCTTGGGGAGCAAAGGATTACGATTGGTGGCGACTCCCGCTGCGTAATCTTCTCATGATTGGCATCGTCCTGAGTGCCGCGGTACTCGGCGTCCTTGCTCCGTTGCTCCTGACGAAAATCCTTGAGGTCATCGCATGGAATCAGGATTGGGTCACCCAAATTTTTACCAGCCTGTTGCCAACCCTGATTCTCTTTTATTGCTTGCTCATGTTTTACCGATTCGCGCCGCGGGGGCGATCGACGAGGTTTAAGCAAGTCTGGCCAGCTGCGGTATTTGCAGCGCTGTCACTGAAATTTTGCCAGCACCTGTTTGGCCTCTATTTGACTCAGTTTATCAGCTTTAACGCCCTATACGGGGTGTTCGGCACAATCATGGCTCTGCTATTCTGGATTTATTTGTCCGGGGTAATCGTGATATTTGGCGGCTGTATTGCTGCGACTTCCGTAGTCCCCAAGTCAGATTCGAGGGCACAAAAGTTAGCTGCGCCATAGATGCATGAATGAGGAGCTGGTCGGGTAACTCGGACCAAGAATGAGTTCATCCACCGGGGTAAAGTGTCCGGCGCTTCGTATCCGGCTACTTTCAGCGGGTCCCTCCTCCTCCACTCTCCAGGCTGCGACCGATAGGCCGGGATTGTTCTCGATCACGTTGCTTTCCGAAAGAAGCGTCGAAATTGTTCCAGTTTGGCGGCTGCTTTCCCGGAATCGATCAGATCGGCGGCTAAGCGCAGCCCGCCCTCCATTTTTGGCGCTAGACCGGCAATCACTAGTCCGGCAGCTGCATTGAGGAGTACAAATTCCCTTCGCGGCCCGCGTTCTTTCCCAGAAACTATTGCTTCCAAAATCCGAGCATTGGTTTCGGCGTCTCCACCTCGCAGGTCCTGCAAGTTAGCCGGATGGATACCGAGTTGCTCCGGAAAAAGATGAAAATAGTTAAATGATTCTGCTTTTACCTCGTGTACTTGGGTCTCTCCCAACGGGGAGATTTCATCCATGCCCGATCCACCTGGCAAAGAACCATGGATTACCCAAGCTCGGCGACGGCCGAGTTGACTCAGCGCGATCGCATATTTTTCCAATATTGCCTGCGAAAATACGCCCACCAGCTGGAATTCTGGGCGCATCGGATTGAGGAGCGGACCGAGCAGGTTGAAAATCGTTGCAACCCCATGTTCGGCCAGTTGCCTTCGAACCGGAGCGATCAATTGGAATGTAGGGTGATAGAGAGGAGCAAAAAGGAATCCGATGCCGGTTTCTTCAATGCATGCAATCATCTGATCTGCAGAACAGCTTACCGGGATTCCCAATCTTTCCAGCACGTCAGCGCCTCCTGATCGTGACGTGATCGCGCGATTGCCGTGTTTCAAGATCACGATGTCAGCCGCGGCCACGACAAACATTGCGGTGGTAGAAACGTTGATGAGTTCAAGACGATCGCCGCCCGTACCGCACAAATCAATGGTAGGCCGCTCTCCGATCCGGATGGTCGGTGCCAGGGACATCCCTAGAAATGCCTCCGCAAAATAGCCGACTTCTTCGCCGGTCTCGCCCTTATCGCGCAAGGCAGTCAGGAAACCGGCTTTCTCGGTGTCATTAATGTCCGGGCTGGCTAGCTGCTCGGATGCTCCCAGGACTTGTGAGCGGGTGAGGTGGACCTTGGCGTGAAGCTGATCAGTGAGTTCTTTCAAGCGAGCAATAGTCCGCCTCTCTATGGGAAAAGTTTATTCCGCTTGAATCGGCGCCGTTACCAGGAGGCGGTGGAAGGGGAGCCGGAATCTATCGTGTTCGAGTCACGGGGTGAGTCTTGATCCGAACCGACCCTCAAGCTCATTCCCATCGTATGGAAGATTTCGTCTCGGGTTTCCAAATAGGCCGAAGAATCCAAATCCCGTGGCCGTGGCAAGTCGACCGCTAGATCTTTTTGAATTCTCCCCGGGCGCGGGCTCAACACGATGACCCGGTCGGCCAGCTGCACTGATTCTTCGATATCGTGGGTCACAAACAAGATGGTTTTCCGCTCTTCTTGCCAGATGCGAGTCAGGTCCGCACGCATCTTCAGCCGGGTAAGAAAGTCGAGCGCACCGAATGGTTCGTCCATATAGATGATGTCGGGATTGGCCGCAAGAGCTCGGGCGATCTCTACCCGCTGGCGCATCCCTCCTGAAAGCTCACGCGGATATAGCTTTTCGAACTTCGTCAAACCGACCATCTCAACATAACGTTGGACGATTGGCGTCCGCTCCTCGGGTGAGAGCCGATCCAGTCCAAAACCGATATTTTGCTCAACTGTTAGCCAGGGGAACACGCCGTTTTCCTGGAAAACGAAAATGCGCTGGGGATCCGGTCCGGACACTGGAGTTCCGTTGACCAACACTTCTCCAGAGGTTGGTTTGATAAAGCCTGCGATAATGTTGAGCAGTGTCGATTTACCGCAGCCGGAGGGACCCACAATGCAGACGAATTCGCCCCGGGAAACCTGCAGAGTGATATTCTCGAGGACGACGATGCGCGCAGTCTTACCCGTAAAACTCATGTGTAAGCCGCGCACTTCGATAATCGGTCCTTGCTTATTCAAGATCTCAGTTCCTTTGTGAATAGCCCCATTTCACTTCATCGAAAGTTTCCAGTTGCCGGATCAGAAAATCCAAAGACAAACCGATGAGTCCAATCATCAGCATGCCGGCTACGACGAGGTCGTACCTTTTCCCGGCGTTGCGAGCGTCGATGATCAAGTAACCAAGTCCCGAATTTACCGCGATCATTTCGGCGGCTACGACTACCAGCCAAGCGATTCCCATGGCGATGCGTAGACCGGTAAGGATTTGCGGAAGGCAAGCGGGAAAAATGACCCTCCGAAAAAGAGCGAACCCGCGCAACCCGAAGTTCTCCGCCGCCCGCACGTAGACCGGTTGAATGTT
This sequence comes from Chthoniobacterales bacterium, assembly GCA_035710445.1. Taxonomy (GTDB): domain Bacteria; phylum Verrucomicrobiota; class Verrucomicrobiia; order Chthoniobacterales; family JAFAMB01; genus DASTDH01. The sequence continues at coordinate 1,182 of DASTDH010000605.1, read as the reverse complement.
TTGCACCGCGGCTAGAGATGAGACCGTGATCGGAAAGACGCTGGCTAGAAAGATGAGGAAGATCGGTGCCCGGTCATCTACGCGAAACCACAATATTGCGACCGGAATCCAGGCAATTGGTGAGATTGGCCGCAATATTTGAATGATCGGGTTGATCGCCCAAAGAGCTGGGCGGAACCATCCCAGGATCAGGCCGAGCGGCACGCCAATGAGAGTAGCCAGAGCGAATCCGATACCGACCCGAAATAAAGATGCGATGATGTAATTGAAAAGCACGCCGCGACCGATTAACTCGCCGATCGCGAAAATTACTTCATGCGGGCGCGGAAAAATGTCGGTGTGCGAAAGAACTACAACGAGGTCCCACAAGGATACAGCCGCGGTGATGGAGACGACCGGAAGCAGCACCGGCAGCCACCGTTTCATGGCTTGTAGTCCCAGTTGTAAGCGTCGATGCCCTTGCCCGGCGGAACAAAACTGGTGTCAGTGTAATCCTCAAAATGAGCCGTACCCTTGAGGATGCCGGCCTCTTTCCCAAGAGCTTCGATTTCTTGAAAGTCGGGTTTGCGCACGGTTAAGTTGGTATACTTGACCCGGTCGGGCGGTTTGCTGAGCACAAACCGAAGCAGGCGAGGATTTTGATTGTAGTAATACTGCGAGACGAACTCCGCAGCTTCCATGCGATGATCCATCGTCTTATCGAGCCACTGTCCGCTCTTGGCAATTCCGTCGACCAATCGTTGCACCGTCTCATGCTTGTCCTTGATCGCTTTTTCATTCACTGCGAGAACGCAGGAAATGAAGTTGGGCCAAACATCCTTGGTGAGGTAAAGTACCCGACCGTAACCGTCCAATTCGGTCTGACCCATGAATGGTTCGCCCGAAGTGATCGCGTCGACAGCATGACTAAACAAAGCGGCCGGCATATCCGGCGGCGGCATCTCGACCATCCGAATATCACTGACCGACAGGTTGTGCTCTTTCAGCGCCTTGATCACCAGCAGCCATTGGTTGGAGAATCGATTGGGTACCGCGACGGTTTTTCCCTTTAGATCTTCGATCGAATGGATTGTAGAATCTTTGTTCACCATCATTGCGCTTCCGTCTCGATGGCCCAGGTAAACAATTCTCAATGGCACACCGTCTTCGCGAAGTTTCATGGCCAAGGGCGCAAGAATAAAC
>DASTDH010000604.1:0-4351 GCA_035710445.1 Chthoniobacterales bacterium | reverse complement strand
GCTTAACGGGGTTCCAATTGGCTCGGTGGCTCTCTGGAAAGGCCGACGCACGACCAGACCAGAGATTCTAAACGCGAGGAATTGAGCGGCCTTCGCCAATGGGTGAAGTCGCCATCGTGCGGTTCGCATATTCAAGAACGCTTGACCAGATCAGGCGTCGGCTAATTGGCGCCTAGATAAGTTTGCAGTGCATCAAACACGTTAGAGATCGGGATTCCCAGGCGCAGCGCTTTGGTCCGATCAATATTAACATAGAGTTGCGGGACGTTGGTTCGTAGCGGGGTATAGACCTGTGTCAAGCCGGGTTCCTGATAGGCCGCGCCCATCAGTTGATTGGATACGGCTTGCAGTTCGCCGAGGCCCAGGTTCCCGCGGTCCTCAATTTCCAGCTGAAACCCGCCGGTGGCGCCAATACCTTGGACTGGCGGCGGTGGAAATGCTGTGACCGTTGCTTCCTGAATCGAGGCCGTCTTTTGATTGATCGCGGCCAACATTCCATTGAGGCCCTCTGCCCGGCTGGTTCGATTGTGGAGCGGTTTCAGGAGAACAAAAAGGGTGCAGGCGTTCGATTGGTTCGAACCAGTTAAAACAGAAAAACCGTTGATCGCGATAATATGAGCAATTCCTGGGACGTCGCGTAGGGCTTGTTCGATCTTTATTCGCACCGCATCTGTTCGTTGGAGTGACGCGGCATCGGGAAGCTGAGCCGCTATCACGAGATAACCTTGATCTTGAGTCGGAATGAAGCCGGTTGGTACGAGCTTAAACCCGAAGTAGGTCAGTACCAAAAGCCCAAGATAGAGGATCAGGGCCACTGCCACTAGCCGCAGGATGCGACGGACAAGATTGGCGTAGCTGGAAGCAGTCCAGTTGAAAGCTCGATTAACTGCTCCGAAAAACCATCCGCCAACAAAGTCGATTGTCCGCGTCACCAAGTCGGTTTGCAGTTCCCGTTTGCACAGAAGGATGCCGCAAAGAGCCGGGCTGAGCGTAAGTGAATTGAAAGCTGAGATGATGGTCGAGATAGCAACCGTAACCGCAAATTGGCGGTAAAACTGACCCGATATTCCAGGGAGAAAAGCCGATGGTAAGAATACCGCCGTCAGTACCACCGCAACGGCGATTACCGGTCCACTCACTTCGTCCATCGCTTTGCGGGCGGCTGCCTTTGGATCCAGACCTTCGTGCAGATGCCGCTTCACAATTTTCGACCACCACAATGGCGTCATCGACCACGATCCCAATTGCGAGAACCAATCCAAAAAGAGAAAGGGTGTTCAGTGAAAAGCCGAGAATGTAAAGGACGGCAAATGTGCCGACCAGCGACACCGGAACGGCGATGACTGGAATGATCGCGGCTCGCCAAGTTTGCAGGAATATCAGAACAACCAACACGACCAACAGGATGGCAATCAAGAGGGTGTGCTCGACCTCCTTCAGGGATGTCGAAACAAAATCCGTTGTGTCGTAGTCAATGGTATAGGCCAAGCCGGGGTTAAAGCGGCGAGCCAAATTTTCCATTTCTTTCCGGACGCGAGCCGAAGTAGCGACCGCGTTAGCGCCCGGCAAGAGCGACACCCCCAAAGCTACTGTCGGTCGACCATCATGAAATGAGGTAACGGTATAATCCTTCGCTCCTAAAACCGCGCTTCCGACTTCGCGAAGTCTGACGATTTGGCCGTCGCTCCCAGTCTTAACAATGATATCAGCAAACTGTTCCGAGTGGGTAAGACGCCCGAGCGTATTCACCACCAGCTCCAATTGCGTACCTTTGGGAGCGGGCGGAGAGCCAATTGTACCGGCGGCCACCTGCACATTCTGAGTCTGAATGGCACTGACAACATCATCGACGGTCAGCTTGAGCCCTGCCATTCGGTCAGGGTTCAACCAGATTCGCATGCTGTATTCGCGAAGGCCGAAAATCTGGACGTTGCCGACTCCCGACACGCGCTTAATCGGGTCCTGAATCTGAAGCTCCGCGTAATTGCTCAGATAGTCGGCGCCGTACCTGCCATCCGGCGAGATGAGATTTACTAATAAAAGGAAGTTGGGCGAACTTTTCTGCGTCACTACGCCGATTTGGCGGACCATGGCGGGAAGCGTCGGAAGCGCAATAGCAACCTGATTTTGAACCAGGACCTGCGCGATGTTCGGATCAGTTCCCTGTGCAAACGTCACCGTCAAGGTCATTGACCCGTCGTTGCCCGATTGGGACGACATGTACAACATTCCGCTAACGCTGTTTACCTGTTCTTCGATTGGTGTGGCTACCGTTTCTGCGACAGTTTTTGCATTCGCGCCCGGATAAAAACCGGTGACCACCACTGTCGGCGGGACCACATCCGGATATTGCGCCACCGGCAGCAGGAAGAAAGTGATCGTGCCTGCCAACACGATGAGCATTGAAAGCACTGCCGCGAAGATTGGCCGATCAATGAAAAAATGAGAGAATTTCATTCGCGGCTGTCATCCCAATCGCTAGCGCTTGTCGCTTGGTGGAGGATCGGAAGTTTTTTGTTTTGACTGGTCTGGGCTCTTTTCCGCACGAGCTTCGCGAGTTGGCTCAACCGCTACTTCGCGTCGCAGGGTACCGGCGAAATCGGCCATGTTCCTTTGTTCGGGTGTCACCGGGACTCCCGGCCGAATACGAACGATACCGTTCACAATGATTTGCTCGTCCGCGGTGATCCCGCTGTCGACCACTCGCAAGCCATCGGAAATTGCCCCGAGTTTGACCGGCTTAGCCTTTGGAAGGTTATGCTCGTCGATGACATAGACGATGGGTTGTCCCTGGTCGCAACCAATCGCCAGATCCGAAATCAACAATGCCTTGAATTTTGGCCCCGAAGGTATTCGCACTCGAGCGAAGAGACCCGGTCGGAGGATCCGATCTTTGTTGGGAAACACACCGCGAACCCGAATCGTACCGGTTGAAGGGTCGACCTGGTTGTCATAGAAATCGATATATCCAACATGTGGGTAAGTGTTCTCATTAGCGAGTTGCATTTCCATTGGAGTTTTACTTCCCTCGGGTAGTTGGATTTTACCGACCCGAACCATTTCTTGATAGGTAAGCCATGCCCGCTCATCGACATTCACATAGACGTAAACTGGATCGACTGACACCACGCTGGTAAGCACTCCGGTTTCTGGCCGTGTCGCCCCCGGCAATCAGATTACCAATCGTGTAGTTGTAGGTGCTGGTCTGACCATCAATCGGCGAACGCACCTCGGTAAATGCAAGGTTGAGTTGGGCAGTTTCCAGTGCCGCTTGGCCGGCCAGGACAGATGCGTTGGCAACATTTCGATTGGCGACATCGGTATCGTATTGCTGCTGATCGATAACACCGGTTTTGTGCAATTGGTCCGAGCGCTCATAGTTACTCTGGGCCAGCGCCAGCTGTGCTTTTGCCTGCGCCAAATTGGCTTGTGCTTGATCCAGAGCTGCTTGATATGGCGCCTGGTCAATGATGAAGAGCACGTCACCGCTTTTCACCATCGCGCCTTCTGAGAAGCCTATCTTAGCCAGATACCCACTGACTCGGGCCCTTATGTCAACGCTATCGACGGCAGGGTATTCCCGGTGAATTCTTCATAATTGAGGATTTCGCGCTCAATTGGTTTGGCGATTGTCACTGCCAGTGGCGGAAGTGCCGCTGTCTCCGTCTTCTTGCTACAGCCGAAAAGAGCAGCAATCATCGTCAGCCCGACTACTGCCGCGCCCAACCGATTCTGGTTACAACCGATTGATGAATCGCGGCAGGAACGATGCTGCAATGCCGATGGGCACGCATTGTCTCGAATCAGGTTCACGAGCTCTAATGGCAGTGATTCGCTTGGAAAATCGTGCGGATCATCAAAATGGCTAATTTTCCTGCGTTCATAAACGCAGAATGATGTATTTGCATGAAAAGGTCTCGTTTGAAACGCGGGCTGGATATGTAAAGCCTGAGAGCGTGAATTTGCACCTGTCTTCCCGCAAACTGCCAAAAAGAGCGGCGCATGGGCCAGTCTGGTAAGCCGGAAGCTTCTAGGGCTCGATGAAGTTGGCTTCGAGCGTCACCGACTAGGGGCGATGACGCGGAATTTTCCGGAGATTGGGCCGATTTTGAAGGATGGTGCTCTCGACCAAGATACCGCCAAAGTGGGTGAGCGGATAGATCATGCAATCTCGGCCGATTAAGGAACCGGGGTTGATCACGGCATTGCATCCGATCTCGACCCGATCACCGATAATTGCGCCGAACTTACGAAGACCGGTGGGGATAGTGGTGCCTTCGTGATGGACCGAGATCTCCTTTCGATCCAAACGGAAATTGGAGAGAATTACTCCAGCGCCCAAATGGGCCTC
>DASTDH010000603.1:0-3950 GCA_035710445.1 Chthoniobacterales bacterium | reverse complement strand
GGTCCATACTCCGCACCCGGACAAAGGCCGACCGTCCGCGGCTCCGCAGCAATTCTGGGTATCGCCGGCAAAGCCTCTTCCATATCTGCTCCGATATGCCTCGCGATCTGCAGATAGATCTGTGCATGGTGATGCGAGATTGGCCCCAGATCCTTGGGCTCCGGGATAAACTGATTGAGAAAGAAGTTCCGCCACGGTCTTCGGTAACCAACCCGGCGCGGGATTCGAGCCAGCCAAACCTCAAGCCCGGTCCGCGGCGAGTTAGGAAAGAGGATCGCCACTTCGAACCGAGTCCTGATCTTCCGCGCCACCTGCCATGCGTTTTCGCCGTTCTCAATCCCTATCACATCATCGACTTCCGGAACGGTTCGCCAGAATTCAGCCAGTTTGCTTCGCACCAGCATCGTAACCTGGGCGTCGGGTCGACCCCGTTTGATCCGGCGCACCGCCTCGACCGACATGACTGCGTCTCCTAACCAATTACTGGATCGGATCAGGATTCGAAACGGTTGCAGTGGCTCTGATGTGGAAGGTAGGTAGACGCCGCGTTTGTAGGTGCGCAAGAGAAACCGAGGTGATGGCATTTTCCACCGATTGTGCAGCCAGAACCAGTCCGGGGGATTCCTTTTAATCTGCGCTTCGACGCGCCGGTTCAGTTCAGACGTCACTTCCTCAACCGAAGCGCTTTCGCCGAGGTTGAGATAGCGATACTCAATCCGCCATTTCGCTGGACCAATTGTTTCCATTCCCCCGGCCAACAGCCGCGCATGGGCTCGCTTCGCCAATATCGCAGGCAGGGACGAAGTGGAAGCAAGACGACCGAACAGCGGAACCCAAACGCCCTTATCGCCGGCATGCTGATCGACAAGCATTGCCAACAAGCCTCCGCGTTTCAAAATTCCGACGCCACGAGTCAGCCCTTCACTGCGATCAATCGCTTCCATCCCATCTCGGGACCGGCTCTTCCTCACATGTTCGTCCAGCAAACGATTCCGCTGCTTTTGATAGACTACGCCAAATTCGGGACGATCCATCCAATGCGGTAATGTACTCAGCAGTTCCCAGTTGCCGACATGGGTCACCGCTGCCACGATGCATCGCGCGTCAGCCGTCTCTTCAGCCGTCTCTCCAACAGTTGTAAAGTCGATAAATCGCTTCACCTCTTTCCAAGGTCTCTCCCCCAGGACAAAGCCGCACAACAGATTCGCAACGAGATTTTGGAAGTGAGTTCGAACGCACCGCTCAACTTGGGCTGGCGCCCAATCGGGAAACGCGATTTGCACATTTCGCCTCGCCAACCGCCGGTAAGGGAGTAACAAAACATATCCAAGAAAACCGACCGCCTGGCCTCCCCGGAAAATCCAAGCGACGGGCAAAAGCGAGAGCAAAAAGCTCGCCGAACGGTAAACCGCATAGACCAGATGGTCGCCAATCGTGGCTCGTTCGTTCCGGCGTTTACTCATTCAGGGACTTGTAGTCGAAGGCTCCCAAGTAAGTCCAAGAGTTTTCTTTTAGATGGCTCTTCAACCGCGGGGATGAAACTTACGATGGATTGATTTGAGCCGGCCTTGATCGACATGGGTGTACACTTCGGTCGTTGAGATGTCAGCATGCCCAAGCAACTCTTGGATAATCCGAAGATCTGCTCCATTGCTAAGAAGATGCGTAGCGAATGAATGCCTTAATAAGTGCGGATAAACGTTGATCGTGAATCCGCCAAGCTGAGCGATCTCTTTTACTACTTGCCAGATTCGTTGGGTGGTCAGCCGGCGGCCATGTCGTGCCAGAAAAATCTCGCTGCCGGTGCGCTTGCCAACCAAGCCGGGACGTTCCGCGGCCAAATAGCGGCCGATCGCGTCTCTGGCCTCTCGACCCACTGGGATGATTCGCGTTTTGCTACCCTTTCCGACGACTCGGATAAATCGCTCTTCCAGATTCAGATGTTCCAATCTGGCACCGGCTAACTCGCTGATGCGCAGCCCGGACGCATACAAAAGCTCGAGCATTGCTCGATCGCGCAACGGGTAGGCCCGGCTTTTGAGGTCCACTGATAACAGTCGGCTTACCTCTAATTCGTTGAGCGTTTCCGGCAGATATCGAGTCAGCCTGGGCAGAACCAGCAATTCGGCGGGGTCCCTGGAAATCAGCCTCCTCGTATCCAGGAAACGGAAGAAGATCTTTAAGGCGACTACGATCAATTTCAGCGACGCCGGCGCCAGCCCGCTTTTTTTTCGGCGCGCAAGATAACTCGTAAAATCTTCAATCCTGATCTCGTCCGGTCCACTTCGCTCTTTCGACGCCCATTCGGCGAATTCCTCCAGGGATCGCCTGGTCGAGAGCTGATAGTTCTCCGAAAGCCCACGCTCCGTGGCTAAGTACAGGATGAATTGATCAATCGCTTCCGGAAAGGCAATACGCACCGGCTGCGATTATAGAGGGAGTGCGAGTATCTGGCTAGCCGAGAGCGGTGGACCCGGCAATCGGTAATCACTGATCGCTACGGCGATACCGGCGTTGTGAAAGCCGGGACGCGAACCGCCGGTGCACAATCAGTAATCACGAGTGCTGACCCAACCCGCTCACGGCATTATCGACGATCTCGGCGATGACGACGTTCCTCTATTTCCCACTTGAGATCTGGAAAAAACCGTCCACTCTTACAGACGCTCAAATCGCGGGCATAGCTTAATGGTAAAGCTCCAGCCTTCCAAGCTGGCTATGAGGGTTCGATTCCCTTTGCCCGCTCCAATCCTCAGCATCAAGGACTTACATCAGGAGCTCTATCGATGCAGCAATTTTCCTAACACTTTTTCCTGCAGAATCCTCCGTTGTCTGTGAGCGTCCGTGATCGTTCAAGCTCCATTATGCACACCTGCGCGGGGCGTCAATTTTCTTTTGGCTAGCGTTGCTATTTGCTTTCATCATCGCCTGGCTCTCCTCCTACATTTTGGGAAGCAACCGAGCGACAAGCAATGAATCCAACAAAGCAAATTGAGAAGCTCCAGGGCCACGCCCGGCTGTTTAGTGAACAAGTACGTTCTTTGATACAGACTTTCGAGATGCTCCGGCCTGTGGCCAAAGACGCAGAACTGCTTAAGCGCTACAGCGGTACTGACCGGGCACGTGGACTAACGGTGATCAGATGGAGCATGATCCAGGAGTGTCTTATTGAAATCCCCAAACTTGTCTTTGATGATCGGCCGAATAATCCGACCGCACACAATCTAATCAGCGGGCTGCTTGCGCCCGAGTCAGAAAAGGTGAGAGAAGCGCTCAAGGCGAAATTCGTGCTCCCGGTTCCTGTCGCCACAATACCAGGCCGAGAACAGACTGAAGTAGATTTAGCCTTCCAGAAGGAGATCGAGGCGCGAGAAGCGAAGGATCGGAAAGCGGACTTTGAAAGCTACCAGAAAGAGCTTTGCCAAGGATGGTTTTGGTTCGAGAATCGCAAAGACGAGTTCAAGCGGATTCGCGATAAACAGCTTGCTCACTTAGACACCTCGAAGATTGGGTCCGATTATGTGATAACCCCGGTGGCTGGACCGGATTGGAAAACCCTTAAGGAAGCTGTGGGCCGATTAATTGAGCTGGCCGAGCTACTCTTGAGCCTACTTTACCAGCCGGACGAATCATTCGAGCAGTTTTGCAAACTTGCCAAGCGTGACGCAGATCTTTTTTGGCAATAGGAATCCTGGCGTCGGCAAATTGAAGTCATTGCTTTTACTCTTGAGGGCACAGCGCGAAAATATTGAGCAGTTGAAAAAGTTTTTGTCTGCTCATGCCTAAAGCTCCCTGCCGCAGTTTGTAGAGCCGATGATGGCCTCTGTGGCCAAAGATCCATTTGATCATCCAGATTGGATTTTCGCAACGAAGGGAATAGCCAGGCGGGTCTTCAGGTCTTCTTTTAGGAGTACTTAGGGATAATCCATCAGGGGAGGAAACAATTCGTT
>DASTDH010000602.1:0-26097 GCA_035710445.1 Chthoniobacterales bacterium | reverse complement strand
GATAGACCGAGCTCGATCAGTTTGCTATCGATCCGCCGCATGCGGTCTTTTGCGGAGAGGTGCGGAGACCGGATCGCTGCTGCGTAGTCGAGGTTCTCCAGAATCGTCAGATGTTCGTCGAAGGCATCGTCCTGCGGAATGTAGGCTACATATTCTCGCAGCGATTCGCGGTCCTCGTAAAGCGATTGGCCGTTAAGCAGCACCCGGCCGCCGGTTGGCGCATTCTGGCCACAGATCGCCTTGAGCAAAGTGCTTTTGCCAGACCCGCTCGCCCCCATTACGCAGACCATTTCCCCGCGGCTGACCGAAAAAGAGATCCCGTCCAGGGCAACCTCTCCCGCGGGAAATCGAAGGGACACATCTCGTACTTCCAGATGCCGAATAATGTTTCGTTCTTCTTCAATGATCCGCTCCGAAAAATCACAGCGGAGCACCTGGCCGGTATCGATCCGGATAATGTCGCCATCGACCAGATGCGCAGTGTTGCGCACGATCATATCGCCTACCATGATCGGGCGATCCGCTTGCAGAACCTGTAGAGTGCCTACCCGATGTTCGTAATCGCAAGTAATTTTGAGCAGCACTTCTCCCACCGTGCCGGGGCTCAACAAGATGTCGTCTGCTTCCAGCAGGGATGGATTGTTCGATACCAAGTAAGTGATTTTCGAGACCTTCAGCTGAAATCGTCCGCCTAATGCCCGAGCTCGCCGTCGCAAATCGGAAAGGAACAGCTCGCTGGAATTCTCGAAAACAATCCGATCCTCCAGTGTGCCGACCGCGGTGGTTCCGGCCTTCAACTCGATTCCATTGAGAGTCGCGGCGACATTTTTGAGGGCGGCCACCTGGACTTTGAGACCGAATTTCACCTCCAGACAGCTGTCGCGAGTCCTGGCCTTTTCGAGCTGCACCTCATCGTTTTGAGTAACCGTGACAAAGATATGCGGAAGCGAAACGTTCTTCTTCGCGTTGAAATAAAAGAGCAGATCTTGATGGGTGATGACCTGCTCCCCGATGATGATTCTCTGGCCAGGATAAATGCGGCAGAATTCGCCCGGCGCCAAGGCGCGCCCGCGGACGACCACCGCTCGCGAGCTCAGATTCTTGAAGAGAATCAACTCATGATAGCGGTAGGCCATCAATCGGTCGTCCTCCTTCAGCTCTTTCAGCGGCACGTCGACGGTTGGGCTGTCTCCGAATACTATCGACTCGAGCGGCGAGGTTCCCTTTTGATAAACTGAAGGATCGGCCAGATCAGCAGCGTTAAGCTGATAGACAATGTCAATCGCTTGAGCGGCCATTCCCAATTGCGACATGAACGAATAGTAGGCAATGACCTGCTCCTGCTGCATGCCGGCCTTGGCAATGAGATCGTAGAGTTGAACCCCGAGCATGATCTTGCGATCCTGGCTCAGTTCTTCCGCGAGGCGCCTGGCCATCGCGGACAAATCCTGCGGCTCTTTCAAAGCCTTTTGAAAAAGTAAGCGAAGCTCGGAATAAACTGCTTCCGGATAATCGTAACGCAGGAACCCCAAGCTCGAGTCGATCTCTTCTTCCAGAATCCGACCATCCACCTTGGAAAAACCGGCCAGCACCTGGATCAGCAATGGCAAAAGATTCCGGTTGTCTGTCTTGGTGCGCCGGCTCCAGGGAAATCGTCGCAGCGTGTGCGCGGCGAGATGACGAGCCTTCGCAGTAAACGACCCATTTCGGGCTCGTGATACTTCTAACGATTCTGGCATTTGCGCTTCAGGAAACTAGTGCACTGTACCATAGGGGTATGCCCTGTGGCTGCAAACGATTTCGCCCCGGCCATAGTTCGAGGGGCGCCATCTCCATATCAAGCTGCCAAGAAACTGTGCGATTTGGGAATCGGGCCGCGGTTGCATCAAGCTCGCAAAAACACGCCTCGCAATTCACTCAAGCGCTTATTGCGGGCTGAATAGTTTTCCCTTAAGATGACCCTGGTGTAATCAGTCTTTTGGAATATGGCGTTGCTATCGAGCTTTAACGAAGATCGGCCGGTTTCGTACTTCCGGGGCCATCCGATCTACTGTTCCACGATTCTCACCATCGCCTACGCGGTGGGTGTAGTGTTGACGACCCTCCTCGAAGGGTTGATGGCAAACTTCATTTTCTTTCCGAATACCGCGTTCTTCCGTGGCGAGATTTGGCAGATTTTTTTCTGCACGTTTGTTAACCGGCCATCGTTTTTTATCCTGTTCGGACTGTTCTTTCTTTATGTCTCGGCCGTTGAAGTGGAAAAATATATCGGTCGCTCCCGTTTTCTTGTCCTTTACGCAATCTTGCTCTTTGCGCCGATCCTCACGTTGACGGCGTGGATGTTCGCCACTGGTCAGTCCGCTCCATACTTCGGTAATATGGAAGTGGCGATTGGATTTTTCATCGCCTTTTGCACGCTTTATCCCAATCTGCAGTGGTTCGGAATGTTTCCACTCAAGTGGATCGGCATCGCTTCTTACGCCATCTGGTTGCTCGTTTTACTGAGCCAGCATGATTGGCTCAGTGCTCTGGTATTTACGTTAGTCTGCGCGGCTGCATTCGGGTTTATCCGATATCTGCAGTATGGCGGTGAACTTCCACGCATCCCCAATCCGTTCGAGTTCTGGCGCCGGCCGAAGTTCAAAGTCGTTGCTCGCCCCACTACCTTTGCCAAGCCGTCTGCTCGCGACCAACAGACCGGTGATCTTAGCGAGATGGACCGATTGCTGGACAAGATTTCCAAACATGGTCTGGCTAGTCTCACCTCGAAGGAGCGCGAAACTCTGGAACGAGCGCGCGCAAAATTGCTCGAACAGGATGGCAAGTGAGACGGCCAAGCGGATCTCCTATACCGCACTGCGTATTTGACCGGTCCCTTTCCCGATCAACCAGCGTTCGCTCGCTGCCTTACTTGGCAGGTGTCGGTATCACCTCTTTTAATTTTCAAAAATGTCTTCAACTGATCGCTTGCGGGAAATAGTGGCCAAACTGCGGGCGCCTGACGGTTGCCCATGGGACCGCGAGCAGACTCACGCAACACTCAAGCCGCATTTGTTGGAAGAGTGCTATGAGCTGATCGATGCGATCGATGATCAGGATAACGAAGCTCTTCTCGAGGAACTTGGTGATGTTCTGCTCCAGGTCGTCCTGCACGCACAGATTGCCAGTGAAGAAGCTCGATTTGATTTTGATCAGATCGCCGATCGGATTGCCGATAAGCTGGTGCTGCGGCACCCCCATGTTTTCGGTGAAAACAAGCTTCCCACCAGTGAAGCCGTCTTGCGCCAGTGGGACGTTATCAAACGCTCGGAGAAACATGAGCGCAAATCGGTGATTGATGGGGTACCGCGAACCCTACCAGCACTAGCCAAAGCGCAGAAAGTGCAAGCAAAGGCCGCGCGCGCCGGGTTTGATTGGCCGGAAGCGCATGATGTGCTGGCGAAGATTCGCGAGGAGATTTCGGAAATAGAGGCAGCGAACGATACCGATGAGCTCTCGGAAGAGCTTGGCGATCTTTTGTTTTCGGTCGTCAATTTCGCCCGCAAACAAAACCTGGATGCGGAAGGCATCTTGCAAAGGGCAACCGCGAAGTTCGCCAGAAGGTTTCGCGCGATGGAAGCACTTGCGGCCAAAAAGGGGATCCAACTTTCAACGCTTTCGCTGCCCGAGCTGGATCTGCTTTGGGAGGAAACAAAGCGACAGGAGTCCTAGACCTTTAGATCGGGAAACGCTCCGAAGCGTCCAGAACAGATTAGGACTAAAGCCGACCGCTATTCTGCCGTTGAATGAGCTATTATGCCGTCGAAGCTGGATAACCAAGCTTACGTTAACGCTATTTGGCGGGCGCTTGACCCGGAAGACGCCGAATGCCTGGAGTTGCACCGACTTATTAATGGACTCAGCCGGTACGATTACGTAATGCAGGTTCTCAAAGAATCGGCGCGAGCCCTGACTGATTACGACGCTGACCAGGAATAGCGCGAACGCAGTCACCGCCGGACACGGCGAACGATCGTGAGCCCTATCGGAGTCTTCGGTATACCCTCTGTTCTGGCGCGGTGCCGCCTCGGGTAGCAGCGACTGTCCCAACTACACCCTTGGTCTGGCGCGGACCAAAAACCACGACGGAGCTGCTTGGTCAAAAGCAACCAGAAACCGCAGTCGCCATCGTGTCGCAGCACCCGCTTCCAATGTTACCGCCGCTCTTCAATCTTGCAAAAATGGAGCCGCCGTTCGCGAACGATAGCAAGGCGACTGCGCTCGATGGCCATTGTGAACCAGTCGCTTCGTTCGAATTTTCCGATTGAGCCAGACAAAGCCATTGGTTGGACAGTCGCCGCTACCACGCGCTGCTATCAGCGATGGTAGGTCGCAACAATCTCAGCCTTGGCGAGAACCTCTCTCTGGCATTGAGCAGTTGCCTCACTAGGGGTGGTCCTTCGGTCGAGCGAGAGGTGTTCGGCCTTAAGCGCGTAAAGCAAGAAATGGTAGTGGTGCAGTTGGTGCGCCGGCGGACAAGGGCCGCCATAGCCGGGTTCTCCGTAGTCATTCGTCAACTGTACCGCTCCAGCCGGCGTGAGCCTTTTGTCAAGGTTTCCCGCTCCAACCGGCAAACTATGAGCCGAACTCGGAATGTTCGCGATCATCCAATGGTAGAAACCACCCGATTTTGGTGCGTCGGAATCCCAGACCGCCAGGGCGAAGCTCTTGGTTTCCGCAGGAGCGCCGCTCCAAGCAATTTCAGGCGATAGATTCTTCCCGTAACAGCCAAATTGGTTCAACGCGAAGTCGTTGGGAATTTGGCCATCCGGTCCGAGGCCAGAAACGCGAATTCGTAAATTGTCTTTCTGGTCTGCAAAAGTCGGGTTGGGAAAGTAAAGGATGAATAACGCTATAAAAAAACGTAATCGAGTTGAGATCGTCATAAGGCAAGATAATCTGAGTTTTGCAATCCACGCAAAAGATGCCCGCTGGCATTGGGTACGGGTTCCAACGCGATTGCAAATCCGCGCCTTGACACGCCGCGATCGGCATTCGGCGATCCGCATTGCGCTCCAAGGCTGTGTTGCGATAGGAAATCGCCCAGTTTAAGCTAGTCAATGGCAGAAACACCATATCCGTCGCCCGAAGAGCTACAGAAAAAGATTCAGGAGTTCATGAAGGCGAACTTTGGCGACAAGGTGTCGGTAGCGGCGTTCACCCAGCCGGAAACGACCGAGGAAGAGCCTCCGGTCCAACCGGCGCAAAATTTTGATCCGCTCGAATTTCGTCTCACCCCGAGGCAGGTGAAAGCCCACCTGGACCGATTCGTTATCCAACAGGACGACGCCAAAAAGACGTTGGCGATTGCGGTGTGCGATCACTACAATCATGTCAATTTGATTCGTCGTTTGGAGAAAGAGGATCCGAAGGCAGCAGGCGCAATTGAGTACACTAAAAGCAACGTCTTGATCTTAGGACCTACCGGGGTCGGCAAAACATACTTGGTTAAGCATATCGCCGAGTTGGTCGGTGTTCCGTTCGTTAAAGCCGATGCGACTAAATTCAGCGAGACCGGTTATGTTGGAGGAGATGTCGACGACCTAGTCCGCGAATTGGTGCAGCGGGCGGATGGGGATCACGATTTGGCTCAATACGGGATTATTTACGTCGATGAAATCGATAAACTCGCGACCAGCGGCAGGATGATTGGCCGCGATGTGAGCGGTCGTGGTGTGCAAACGACTCTTCTGAAGCTGATGGAGGAGACAGAAGTTCCGCTGCGCAACCCGATGGACATCCAATCGCAGATTCAGTCCGCTTTGGAATTCCAAAAGAAAGGAAAGGCCAAAAGAGAAGTCATTAATACGCGGCATATCCTTTTCATTTGCAGCGGAGCTTTTGATCGATTGCGAGAACAGGTGGATCGGCGCCTAAGGGCAGCGAGCATCGGATTTGCGGCAGAACCGGCGCCGCGCGAGGCTGCCCAAATTTTTCGAGCTGCCGAAACCCAGGATTTCATCGACTTCGGACTGGAGCCGGAATTTGTCGGCCGTCTTCCGGTCCGTGTCATCTGTGAAGAACTTGATGCCAACGACTACTTTGCGATCCTGAAGACCTCTGAGGGCAGTGTGATCCGCCAGTATCGACGGGCATTTGAAGCTTTTGGCATTCATGTGGAATTTCAGGATGACGCGTTGCGCGAAATCGCCGCGCAGGCCGAAACGGAGAAGACGGGTGCCCGTGCTCTCATCACGGTCTGCGAGCGGGTGCTCCGCGATTTTAAGTTTGAGCTCCCCGGAACCGGGATCCGCAACCTGACAATCGACGCCTCACTGGTACGAAATCCGGCCGCGACGCTGGAGAAGCTGCTGGCTGAGGCCCGAGCCGAAACCGATCAGAATCAAATGAATCAGGTCCTTCAATTCGCCGAAGCGTTCTCGCAGAAAAACGGGGTCGAATTTTCGATTGAACCCGAAGCTGTTTCCGAGATTGTCACCCGGTCCCGTGCTACTCAGCAAGAGGTCAGCGCCTTTTGCTCGGATCTTTTCAAGGACTATCCTTATGGATTGAAACTTCTTCGTGATCGCGATCGTAACTTGCAGTTCCGATTTCCGGCCAACGCTCTAGACGATCCGGACAAATTCTTGAGTGATCGCGTGGTCGAATTCTATCGAACCGAACGCAGCGAAAAAAATTCGACTTAGGGACCCGTCTTCGCGGCAATCGCCTAGCCATCGGTCTACCAATGAACCTTGCGGTTGACTTCGAGTTTCGGCCCGCGGCGGCGGACTAAGTAAAATTTGTTTTCAGGTGTCTATGCCGACAACCGAATATCCCAGTTTGTTGCAGGAATTGATCAAGCAACTGCGCCGGATGCCGGGGATTGGTCCGCGCAGTGCCGAGCGTATCGCGCTTTGGCTGGTTCAATCACGTGACGCCCGTCCCGAGGAAATTGCAGACACAATTTTGCGCTCGACGAAGGGGATCACGAGTTGCCCTGAATGTGGGTTCTTTTCTGAATCAGGGCTGTGCACAATCTGTTCCGATCCAGCTCGGGATCCAGGAATTCTGTGCGTGGTCGAACAGCCGACTGATGTGTTGCCGTTGGAAAGAACGGGCGCGTTCCGAGGACTCTATTTTACCTTGGGCGGTAAGTTATCGCCCCTCGATCATATCGGCCCTGAAGATTTGCGCATTGACGCATTGATTCAGCGGGTCCGGCGCGATACGCCCAGAGAGATTGTCTTTGCCCTCGGCGCCGATGTCGAAGGCGAAGCGACCACTAACTATCTGGCGGAGCATCTGGCCCAACCAGGCATAAAACTTACCAGGATTGCGCAAGGGCTGCCGGCCGGTCTTGGGCTGGAAAGCGCTGACGATCTGACCATAACCCGCGCTCTGACCGGCCGGACGGCGGTCAATATGGACCAAAGCGACCCCTGACGCTGGAGGGCGCGTCGCTTCCGACTTCGCCGAGTCTAAGTGCAGATATACCGATTGAGCAAGGCTTCGTCGGAAGCCACGCACCCTCCGTATCATTGCCGTTTTGGCCGGGCCGGAAAAAGCTGCCCGTGCGTATTTTGGAAGCTCGACACACCACCGATTTCCCGGATTTGCTAACCGCCGGATTTCCGCGAAATTGCCGACTCGAAAAATGTCGTCTCAAGGTACAGAGAAGGTGTTGGTAGCGATGTCCGGGGGAGTTGACAGCAGCGTTGCGGCTTTGCTGTTGTCCCGTACGGGCGTTCCTATCGAAGGCGCCTACATGAAGAACTGGATCAATGAGGAAAATATTGTGGGCGATTGTCCTTGGCAGACCGACATTGAAGACGCCCGCGCAGTGGCGGAGAAACTTGGGATACCGTTTCGAGTCGTCAACCTCATGCGCGAGTACCGTGCCCGAGTCGTTGATTACTTGCTGGCTGGGTATCGATCCGGTGTAACGCCAAATCCCGATGCCATGTGCAATCGTGAAATGAAGTTTGGCGTGTTCGTGGAGTACGCGCGCCAGAATGGCTTCGCCGCGGTAGCGACCGGGCACTACGCGCGTCGAGTCCAGAGATCCGATGGCAGCTGGGATATCCTGGAAGGAATCGATAAGAACAAAGATCAATCGTACTTCCTTGCACTGCTAGAGCAGACTCAAATCGTCGCCGCCCGCTTTCCCATTGGCGACCTGCACAAGCCGGCGGTGCGCTCCCTCGCGGCCGAGAATCGGTTGGGTACCGCAACAAAGAAAGACTCACAGGGCATCTGTTTCATCGGTGAAGTCAAAATGAGCGATTTCCTGCGAGCGTTTGTTCCTGACAGCCCGGGATTAATCCGAGATCATTTTGGCCGCGTAGTCGGTGAACATCGCGGGCTTCATTTGTACACGTTGGGCCAAAAAAGAGGCGTCGGCGTTCCCTCGAATACACCGCACGAAGCTTATGTGGTAGTCGAGAAACGCGCCGCGACCAATGAGCTGATTGTGGCGTTCGATCGGCCGGATACGGCCGGACTTTATTCGACGCGCTGCCAGATAAGTTCCCTCTCTTACACCAACCGTCCTTTGGATCGAGCGGCAATGCTTTCAGCTAAACCTCGGTATCGAGCCCGGGCCGCGGAAGTTCGGTTTGAACCGCTCGGAGCGGGTCGGGCGATACTGGAATTCAGTCAGCCTCAGCGGGCATTAACTCCCGGCCAGGTGTGCGCCTTGTACGATGGGGAAACGCTTCTCGGTGGTGGAATTTTTGAAGAGATAGCAACCCGTGGTTAGTCGATTTCTCGTCAGAGATTTTCGTTGCTTTACCAAGTTTGAACTCGATCTCCATTCTGATCTGACCTGCGTAGTCGGCAAAAATGCATTGGGAAAAACTTCTCTGCTTGAGGCCCTGGCCGTACTCATTCGATTACAGTCGCCCCGTACCAATTCGCTTCAGCCGGCGATTCGAAACGGCGCTCGCGGGCTGGTCGTGGACGGCATTGTCCACAACTATCATCTGCAGTGTTACTACAGCGCCAGCCGCCGCAAGTTGGCTCTCGATTCAGTTGAACAGAAAGATCCAACCGAATATCTGAACGTGGGCCGAGTCGTTTTCTTTGCCAATTCGGATATCGATCTGATCCGAGGTTCTGGCGACGGCCGGCGACGGTTTCTCGATTTTGTCGGCAATCAACTATTTCGTAACTATCGAGAAATTCTTCGCTCCTATGAAAAAGCACTGCGTTCCCGTAATGCGTATTTGAAGATGGTGCCAGCTCGGCCCAAAGAGGTTGCCGCCTATACCAAACCGCTGCTGAAGTTTGGCCATCAATTAACCGCTTTGCGGGCGTTTCTCGTTGAAAGGCTCGAGCCCTATGTAGTCTCTTCTTTCGCTTCGGTGAGCGACCGGGGAGAGGCCTTCGCGATCAAGTATCATCCGGGTGCTACCGATGATTTCGAACGGGCGCTCTCCGAGAGTGGAACCGAGGAGAGACGTTTGCGTGCGACGGTGGTTGGGCCTCATCGCGACGATATTCATTTTCTGGTCCAATCACAGCCGGCAGATCTCTTTGCCTCCGAGGGGCAACAACGGACGATGGTGACCGCGCTGAAGCTGGGTCAAGCCCGCGTTCTGCAAGCAGAGTGGCGACAACCGCCTCTCCTCCTGGTAGACGACATTTTTGGTGAACTGGATCGAGATCGTCGCAACCGCCTGTTTGCTGGTTTGCCGGCTGAGAGCCAGCGAGTTGTTACCACCACTAGCATTTCGTGGCTGGCCGAGGCGCCGATCGGCAAACTGTATGAAATCACGGAGGACAAACAGCTGGGCCGTGCGCTCCGTCTACTGGGCTAGCTCAGTAGACGATGATCGGCGCGGCGATAGCGCCCTAGCTCCGCAGTCCGCCCGCGCTTCAATCGTCGCGATTATTAAACGCCCGCGGGCTCGGCTTTCGCGCTCGGTCGCACAATTGTCAGCTAACCCTTTTCGGCTAAAAGCTCGGACCGAAGTTCGCTTTCGGCTCGGAGCCAATCTCCACGTTCGTCGCCGGTAATACCGGCGCTCCGTCGCTGTTCCGAGATGAAGTATGCCCGTAGCTGGACTTGTTCAAAGGTTGGTTGCAGATAGTCTTGGCTCTGGTCGGTCTTTTTCAGGGCGGTAAGCTTCGGTTGTCTCTTGGCCTTCTTTTTCGTCGCACCAGGTTTGGCCGAAACGCTGCTTAAATCTTTCTTTTTCCGAATGCTTTGCTTCTCTACACGTTTCTTTTTTGTTTTGCTATCCATTGCTACAACTCTTATTGCCGGTCTAGGTAATTGCCGCCATGATTGTAATCCGGTTATGAATCCAGTAAACTGGAAAACCTGGGAAAGGAGGAAACCGTGGAAAATTCGCCGCCTAAAACGTCATCGGTAGAAATCAATCAGGATGCTCCTGGTTTTTTAAGCGGAATCCGCGGAGCCGAGCCGTTGGTGAAGATTTGCGGTATCACCAATCCGGCGGACGCTGAGCTAGCGATCGAGAGCGGAGCCGATGCGTTGGGATTCAATGTGTTTCCGGACAGCCCAAGGTTCGTCGACTTGAGTATGGCGCGATCCTGGATCGACGCCTTGCCGGCGGATGTCGCTCGAGTTCTTATCGGCGTGAATCCGTCGTTCGCGCAAGCGCTGGAATGGCTGGTGGACGAGACGTTTCACGCAGTCCAACTGCATGGGGAAGCGTGGCATCCTTTTGTTTCGCGACTGGTGCAAACCGGCTCTTTGATCGCCGCGATCTCGGTCAAAAATGAACGCAGCGTTTCTGATCTCGAGTGGTTCAGCGGGTTTGCCTTTCTTTTTGATGGTTATCGAGCAGGCGATTTCGGTGGAACCGGTGAAAGCTTCTCCTGGGAAATTCTCCACCGGCGCCGAATCGCTAAGCCGGTCATCCTGGCCGGAGGGCTCACGCCCGAAAATATCGCGAATGCAATCCGGACCGTCGACCCTTATGCCGTGGATGTGGCTACAGGGGTCGAATCCAAACCGGGGAAAAAAGATCGAAGCAAACTGCGCGATTTTATTGCTGCGGCCAAAAAGCGATAGCAAATGGCGACGATCCTCTTATGACTCAAAAACTTTCCATCGCAGTGCTCGCCGGTGACGGGATCGGGCCCGAAGTAATGGCCGAAGCGGTCAAGGTTCTGCAAGCTGTGGGCGGCACCCTAACCTTGGAACTTCGCGAGGCGCTGGTCGGAGGCGCTGCTATTGACGCTACTGGCCAAGCGCTGCCAAAAGAAACACTCAAGATTTGCGAGTCGAGCAATGCGATTCTTTTTGGCTCGGTCGGGGGACCGAAGTGGGAAACATTGCCGCCCAACGAGCAACCCGAGCGCGCGGCGCTTCTTCCGCTCCGTAAGCATTTTGAACTTTTTGCCAATTTGCGTCCGGCCATCTGCTTCCCGGAACTCACTGCAGCCTCACCGCTTCGACCCGACCTAGTGGAAGGAGGATTTGATATTTTGTGTATCCGCGAATTGACCGGAGGATTGTACTTCGGCCAGCCGAAAGGAAGTCGAGAGGAAAATGGTGAGCGGGTTGCCATCGATACGATGGTGTATCGTGCCTCAGAGGTACAGCGCATCGGCCGCCTGGCTTTCGAAATCGCTCAAACACGGAAACGTAAACTGACGTCGGTTGATAAGATGAACGTTCTGGAAAACGGCTTGCTCTGGCGATCCGTAATGAAAGAACTTGCCGTGAATTATCCGGACGTGGAACTCAATCACCTGTTGGTCGATAACGCTGCCATGCAGTTCATTCGAAATCCGCGTTCGTTTGATCTGGTCGTGACCGAAAACACGTTTGGCGATATTCTAAGTGATGAGCTGGCCATGTTAACCGGCTCCATCGGGATGCTCCCCAGCGCTAGCCTCGGCACTCGCAAGAGCGGAGATTTCCGTTTTGGCTTGTACGAACCAAGCGGTGGTTCCGCCCCCGACATTGCCGGTAAAGGCATCGCCAATCCAATTGCGCAGATCCTATCTGCCGCGATGATGTTGCAGTATTCCTTCGGCCTCGATGAGCTGGCTCATCGAATCGATTCGGCGGTTCGTCGAACCATTAGCCAAGGGTTCCGTACTCGCGATATATTTTCCGACGGCCACCAGTTGGTCGAGACTGCTGAGATGGGAGCGAAGATTGTCGAGAATCTAGGAACCAACTAGCGCTCAGGGTTGGTGAATCTAAGATCGCTGAGTCGCATTTTTAAGAAGGGCCGTTTTAACACGAAGGTCAAAACTCAAGGCTTGAGTTGGCAATGGCCTTTGTCATAGTCTCCGGCTCGCCTTTCGGCAATCAAAGCCTCAGAGGCGCTGTGTGCCGGTTATCGAATCGAAACTAACTTGTCGAGGATGGGAAAGAAGGAGACGTCCACTTCGTCTGAAACGGCCCCTCCAATCGGGAGCAAAACCAAAGACCAACGATCGGAGACAGAGATCACTCAAGTGCTGCGGCAATGGAGGAATGGTGATGCCGCGGCGTTCGATCGCTTGACGGATCGGGTTTACGATCAACTTCGATTGTTGGCCGATCAGGCTCTGGCTAAGGACTGGGGAAATAAATCCTTGCAGCCGACCGAGTTAGTTCATGAGGCGTATCTGCGGCTCGTAGATGCCGCGCAACTGGATTGGGAAAGTCGCTCGCATTTTTTCGGTGTTGCCGCTCGGCTCATGAGGCAAATCCTGGTCGATCGAGCTCGTTCGCGCCTCGCACAAAAACGGGGCGGTGGAGCGCTGAAAGTCTCGATCCAATCGGTTGAGATCGAAGTTGTGGATACTGGATCTCGGCCGATTGACCTCATCAGTCTCGATTTAGCGCTGAGAGAATTAACCGATCTGGACCTGGCCCAAGGTCGGATCGTCGAACTCCGCTTTTTTGCAGGGATGACTGTCGAAGAGACCGCAGAAGTCCTCGGCGTTTCGCCACGTACCATCAAGAGAGATTGGCGTCTGGCGAAAGCCTGGCTCAGACGGCGCCTGAATGGCATACGCGCAGTCTGACTTCTGGTTCAACTAACCCAATGGCCGGAAGCAGGCAGAAGATAAAGGCTCTCTTCGCCCAAGCGATCGAATTGGATCAATCGATTCGCGCTTCATGGTTGGAGGCGAGATGTGGGGACCAACCCGAGATCGGCCACGAGGTGGCGTCCCTACTGGAATGCGATGATCCGCTGACATCGAGGAGGGCCGGCTGACCATGCATGCTTTGCGCGACATCGCCTCGTGCCTTCCACTCTGTCCGACATTCCGGATGCCGAAGAGGCCCTACGGCGTACAAGCAGGGAGTTGCGCCGCAAATTCCCCTCACAGAATCGCTTGCAAAGCGATCGAAATTCGGCGCCTTTGGCGGAACTTCCTACCTTAGAGACGGTTACAAAAGCCTGCGAGAACGACGCAAATTTCGACTTTTGATTGACGCAATTAAAGTCTGGCAAGCCGACAAGATTCCTGCTTAGAAGGGACACTCCCCATGATGAAAAGGATGGCATCCAGATGGCTTATTGCATTGCTGCTCCTCGGTTCGCTTCGAGGAACGGCTGGGGAACCGCAGTCCACTTGGATTTATGACTCGGTCAGGCCTAGTCCGTCGCCCTCGAATTCACCAGTCCCTCCAAGTGACGAGGAGCAGGTCTATCATGTGATTCTTGATCAGGTCAAATATTGGAACGCCCACGACATCGAGCACTACATGGAATGTTTCTGGAAATCACCGGATTTGCTCGTGATCAATGACGGCGAGCAAGTTATTGGGTGGGCTGAAGTGCTTGCTACCTACCAGCGTGGTTTCCCGAACCGAGATGAGATGGGCGTTTCGACTCTGCAACGAGTGAAGATTGAAAGATTAGGGGAAAATTTCTTTTTGGCCCTAAGCTGGTTCACAATTCACGCTGCCGGCAGAGACTCCTACTCCACCGATACAATGATCTTCCGAAAATTCCCGGAGGGCTGGAAGATCGTCAGCGATCATTCGAGTTACCTGCAGCCGTGACGAGGACTTGGCCAGTGCTAGAGACCGGCCAAGCCCTTTATCGTTAGCATCTTAGGCGACTAGTGAATTTGTCGGATGGAAAGCGTCGGTCATCGCGGTTCCTTGAGTTGTGTGGTGGAACGGACCGGTCATCGCCGTTCCTTGAGTTATATGGTGGAAAGGACCGGTCATCGCCGTTCCTTGAGTTGTGTGGTGGAAAGGACCCGTCATAACGAGCGCACCTTGAAGGGCGCCTGTTACAGCTTCTTGGTCTGTTTTCGAAACGACGATAGTTCGAATATCATTCGGACCGTAGTGCATCGGCGTCATATGACCGAAGGGTCCAGCTGCCCATGCACCGTTGAGCGTCGCTGCAGAACACGCCACGATTAAGAATAGTTTTTTCATACGGTTCTAGCCGTACGAATTTTGCGCGTTCGTGCGAGCACAAATTTAGTAATTCGTCAACTTTGTGCCGCACTCGCCGGATTCCCCGGATCAAATCTGCAATGCGGCTACTCTTCTGCTACCAATTCAAACGAAGAAAGCGACCGAAGGCTCAGACGATTACAGGCAAAATCTCAAGACTGAGAATCGTTGCCGCGAGTTCTGTCGTTCTAGGAGCAGATGCCGTTATCAGGCGTTTGCGGCTGTCGGATTTTTTTGACGCCGTGGCGTGAGGACTCCGGGGTTAGACACGGCAATATTGAACGCACTACCCAACGGCGAGCGCCTCTTTGAGTGATGCTGCTCCGTAATCTCGATTAAGCCGGGAAATAAAACTCGCGCTGATCTCGGCCGGACACACGGCTTCGCACTCATAGTGGTTCGTACAATTTCCGAAGCCGAGGCTGTCCATGGTTCGAACCATTTTGATTGCGCGACTGGCGCGTTCTGGTTGTCCCTGAGGAAGTAAACCAAGATGAGAAACTTTAGCGGCCACAAAAAGCATCGCGGAGGAATTTGGACAAGCCGCAACACATGCTCCGCATCCAATGCAGGCAGCGGCTTCCATGGCGAGATCGGCGACCGGCTTACTAACTGGAATGGAGTTCGCTTCCGGCGCCGAACCGGCACGCACTGAGATGTAACCGCCCGTCTCGATAATTCGATCGAGCGCGCTTCGATCTACTGCGAGATCTTTGATAACCGGGAAAACGGCCGCTCGAAAAGGCTCAATCCAAATAGTTTCGCCGTCTTGAAACCGGCGCATGTAAAGCTGGCAGGTCGTTTTTGCTCGGCCTTGTCCGTGTGGTATCCCGTTGATAACCAGCGAGCACATCCCGCAGATTCCTTCCCGGCAATCGGAGTCAAAAGCGATCGGATCCTCGTTTCGCTGGTTCAAACCTTCATTGACGATATCCAGCATTTCGAGAAAGGAGGCTTCTGCCGGTATCTTTCTCGCTTCGTAGTCGATAAACTTACCGGCCACGGCGGGTCGTGATTGGCGCCAAACTTTGAGTTTAAAGTTCACTTGTAGCTCCGCTGCGCGAGTTTGACTTCCTCGAACTCGAGGGGCTCGATGTTCCGGGTCGGTCTCGAGTTTGGTCCGTTGTATTGCCAAGCCGCCACATGACAAAACTCGTCATCGTTCCGCAGCGCCTCGCCCTCCTCCGTTTGGTACTCCGTCCGGAAATGTCCGCCGCACGACTCATTGCGCTCTAGGGCGTCTTCGCACATGAGCTCAGCGAACTCTAAGAAATCAGCAACGCGTCCCGCCTGTTCTAGCGCTTGATTAAATTCCGTGCCTTCGCCTAATACATTGACATTCTGCCAGAATTCTTCGCGTAGAGCGGGAATCTTCTGCAAAGCCTCTTTCAAGCTCGCTTGATTGCGAGCCATCCCGCACTTCTCCCAAAGGAGCAGGCCGAGCTCGCGATGGAACGAAGTCACCGTTCTTTTTCCTCTAATCGATAATAGCCGGTGAATTCGCTCTTGGACTTCCTTCTGGGTGGTAGCAAATTCTGGCCGATCAACAGAAATTTTCTTGTTCATCTGGGTCGCCAGATAGTTGCCGATCGTGTAGGGAATCACAAAATAGCCGTCAGCCAGACCTTGCATCAGCGCGCTTGCGCCCAGACGGTTTGCACCATGATCGGAAAAATTTGCTTCGCCCAAGACATGTAGCCCCGGCAAGTTGCTCATGAGATTGTAATCGACCCAAAGTCCGCCCATCGTGTAGTGGACAGCCGGGTAAATCCGCATCGGCACCTGGTAGGCATTTTCTCCGGTGATATTGTGGTACATTTCAAACAAATTGCCGTATCGCTCGCGAATGGTCGGCTCGCCCAACCGCCTGATTGAATCGGCAAAATCAAGATACACTCCGAGTCCGCCCGGCCCAACGCCGCGCCCCTCGTCGCACACTTCCTTTGCGCTGCGAGATGCGATATCCCGCGGAGCCAGATTGCCGTAGCTCGGATATTTTCTTTCCAGATAATAGTCCCGGTCGCTTTCCGGAATCTGATCCGCGGACCGCTTGTCCCCCTTTTGCTTCGGGACCCACACGCGTCCGTCATTGCGAAGCGACTCCGACATGAGGGTCAGTTTGGATTGATAAGAACCGGCTACCGGTATGCAGGTAGGATGAATCTGGGTGTAGCAGGGATTGGCAAAAAAAGCGCCTCGCTTGTAAGCACGATAGGTTGCAGAGACATTGCAACCGCGCGCATTCGTCGAAAGGTAAAAGACATTTCCGTAACCGCCGGTCGCTAGCACCACTGCGTCGCCGGCGTGTGCGCTGATTTCCCCGGAGATCAGGTCGCGGACGATAATCCCCTTGGCATGGCCGTGTACCACCACAATGTCCAGCAGTTCCGTGCGGGGAAACATCTGCACCCCCCCAAGAGCGATTTGGTGGGCCAGTGCCTGGTAGGCGCCGAGCAACAGCTGTTGGCCCGTCTGGCCCCTTGCATAAAACGTTCGTGAAACCTGGGCGCCGCCGAACGACCGATTGGCGAGAAGACCGCCGTACTCGCGCGCGAACGGAACTCCCTGAGCCACACATTGGTCGATGATCTCCAGGCTTACTTCGGCGAGGCGATAAACGTTCGCTTCCCGAGAACGGAAATCGCCGCCTTTGATCGTGTCATAGAAAAGCCGGTACACGCTGTCACCGTCATTCTGGTAATTCTTGGCAGCATTGATACCACCCTGAGCGGCGATGCTATGCGCGCGCCGCGGACTGTCCTGAAAACAGAAGCATTTGATATTGTAGCCGAGTTCCGCCAGGGAAGCCGCCGCCGACGCTCCCGCCAGCCCGCTGCCGATCACCAAAACATCAAATTTCCGTTTGTTATTCGGACTGACCAGTTTGGACTCATCGCGGTGCTTCCGCCATTTCGACTCCAGTGGACCCGATGGCGCTTTGGAATTGAGGGTCGTGTCCATGGCATTACTTGAGAACGCCGAGCAAAATCGTGATTGGAATGGAGATATAGCCTGCAAACATCACCCAGGAGAGTGCTCGACCGCCGTTG
The DNA here is from genome assembly GCA_035710445.1 of Chthoniobacterales bacterium. Classification (GTDB taxonomy): domain Bacteria; phylum Verrucomicrobiota; class Verrucomicrobiia; order Chthoniobacterales; family JAFAMB01; genus DASTDH01. The sequence goes on along the minus strand of DASTDH010000602.1, from coordinate 8,673 downwards.
GAGATCAGTCCGGATATCTTCCGATTATTGATGCCAAGCGTTTGAGTAACGCTGGCAAATCCATGACTCAGATGGACCGACAACAGAAAGAGAGCCAGAATATAGAACAAAGAAATCAACGGCTGCCGGAACCCGAGGATAACCATGTGGTACACGTCGTGGCGGCCTTGCGCGTCCGTCAGTGTGCGGAATTCGGGGTTAGTAGTTTGGAACGTGAAGTGCAGCAGATGATAAACGACGAAACAAAGCACAAGGAGTCCGCTGTAAATCATCGTTCGCGAAGCGAGAGTCGAGGCCTGGCGCGCGTTTATCGCGTATTTCTTCGGTTTTGCCCGACGGTTTTCTGCCGTCAACTGAATCGTCGCCACAATGTGAATGCAGACTGCGATGATCAGGATAATTCGCACGAACCAAAGCAGTGGACCGGTTGAACGCAAAAATTCGGCGTACCAGTTTGTGTGGTCTTGTCCCAGGTAGATCTCGAGGTTCCCGAGAAGATGTCCAATCACAAACAGGATGAGGATGATGCCGGTCACTGCGACCGCAAATTTTTTGCCGATCGAGGATTGGTAGAATGCTCGAATCGGGTTGCGGGAGAAGCTTCGGGAAGGAACGGCGGGAGCCGTAGCGGGCGCCATAATTTGCAGCTTATTAGAAAAACTAATAGTGTCAACGAATCTCCGGACTGTTTTCAGACCGAATCTTATGCTTTTCTCCCCGCATAAACTATGCGGTTGTTAGCGACTCAACGAATCACTGTTCTAGCTTCTCTGGTGTTGGCCTCTTGCGTTCAGCGTGATCAGGTCCACCGAGTGGTCGTGAGTGTCGCTGACCAGGCGATGGATGTTTACGCCAAAAACCGACTTATCGCCCATTACTTGGTCTCGACATCGAAATTCGGAATCGGCGACTCTCCTGGGACTTACCGAACACCGTTGGGTCAACTCGAAATTGCAAAGAAGATCGGTGCCGGCGCCCCGGCAGGAGCTGTCTTTAAGGATCGTCGACCGACCGGAGAGGTGCTGATCCCCGATGCCCCGGGACGAGATCCGATTGTCACACGGATTCTTTGGTTGAGAGGTCTCGAATCGCACAACGCCGACGCCTTCAAACGGTGCATCTACATTCACGGAACACCAGAGGAACGGAATATTGGCAGGCCGGCCAGCTTCGGCTGCATCCGTATGCGCTCTGCTGACGTGATTCGACTTTTCTCGACGGTTGGAATTGGGGCCAAAGTAGAGATCGTGCCGGGCCCACTGCCGGAAGCGAGCGCGACTCCGGCAATTGTTTCCGGCTCGCCTAACGCGATTGGCGGATGAGTGAATGGGTGGTGCGACAGTTGATCGAACGTCAGCTCCCCGTTAGCGGGCGTGCGATGATGTACCAGTGTTGGAAAAGATTGCTTTTCCTTCACTGGCGGTGGGAGCCGGGAGAGATTCAGAAACGCCTCCCAATCGGCCTTTCTATCGATTGCTTTGACGGAAGTGCATGGATTGGAATTGTCCCTTTTTTCATGAGCGCGGTCCGGCCCACTGGGTTCCCACCATTGCCGGTGATTTCCGATTTCTTGGAATTGAATCTCCGCACTTACGTCAGAGACGAATCGGGAAGGCCAGGAATTTGGTTTTTTTCCCTGGATGCCAATCAGCCGTTGGCAGTCTGGGCCGCCCGGATTGGGTTTGCACTGCCTTATCGACACGCAGTTATGTACTCCAAACAAGCTGGAAGTTGGACCGATTATGTTTCGACCAGAAACGGTTACCCACCGGTATTGAACTATCGCTACCGGTACAACGGGGCGGCCGACGAGCCGGTGCTTGGATCTCTGGAATTCTTTCTCATCGAACGTTATCGCCTATTTGCTTTCCGTAACGGGCAACTGCTTACGAGCAGAGTCTCTCATGCGCCCTACCTGATAAGCCGGGCCGAAGTGGATCGCTACGACGCGCGGCTCCTTGAACTCGAGGGCCTGGATGCACCTGATCGCGCGCCGGATCACGTGTGTTATGCGCATCGCATCGATGTGTCAGTTTATCCCCCTGAGAAGCGACGGGAGCACCGGAACGGTGATTGGTGATTCGTGATTGGTGAGAGATGGAAGCAGAGAGGTGAGAGCGCCTGCCGCGCCGTAGCCCCGGCGGAGGCGGATGAGAGGTGAGAGGTGCAGGGAGCAGTCAGAACAATTCGAGGTTCCAAGTTCTGGTTGGTCCACCTTCCAGGTTAAGGTTCGTCCAGAAGCGCTCCCGGCGCTACTTGCTAGCTACCAAAGCTTGGCATGCTCCCAGGTCCAGCTTTCCTGAGCCGAGGATCGGTATCTTCTCCACCCGTTTCACCGTCTTGGGAATCCATAAGCTCGGTATTCCTTCCGCCAATAGCTTTTCCCGAATTTCTGCAACCTTGAGATCAGGCACGGTCAGCAGAATCAACGCCTCTCCTTTCGATTCATCGGGAACGCCGAGCACCGCGACCAGTCGCTCGTCCTCCATTTGCAATTTGAATGCCTCGATGACTTTCGCTTCTACCGTCTCGTGCGGTACCATTTCGCCCCCGATTTTCGAGAATCGAGAAAGGCGCCCCTCGATGTATAAGAACCCGTCTTCATCGAATCGGGCAAGATCACCCGTCTTGAACCAACCATCTTTGAGCACTTCAGCGGTCTTCGCCGGCTCATTCAGATAGCCTTCGAAAATATTCGGCCCTTTCAGCCAGAGCATTCCCAACGCCTCGGTTGAGAGGATTTCATCCGTCTCCTGGTGCCGTATCTGCGCCGCTTGGCCGGCCAACAACTTGCCGACCGATCCAATGCGGTTGGCCGGTTGGATGGCATCATCGGGCTGGTTCTTGGGCGGATCGGGGAGGTTGGTACTGACTACCGGCGCAGTCTCGGTCAAGCCATAACCTTCGTGCACATGAATTCCGAATTTCGCTTCAAAAGCTTCGGCCAGCTCCAGAGGCAGTTTCTCTGCGCCGGCGATCAGGAGTTTGACGCTGGCGAACTGCGAGCGCTCTGCTCTCTTTAAGTAACCGCGAAGAAAAGTCGGAGTGGTTAACAGCAACATGACTCGATGGCGTTCGATCAGCTCCGCGTTCTTTACGACGTCAACCGGGGTAGGATAAGACACAACTCTCACTCCCTCGGTTATCGGATACCAGAGCGTGACCGTGCAGCCGAAGCAATGAAAGAAGGGCAGCGAGGCCATGATGGAATCGGCGCTGGTCATGTTCAGCAACGAACTAAACTGCGCGATATTGCCGAGAATGCTGCGGTGGCTCAGTACAACGCCCTTGGGCTCGCCCGAGGACCCACTGGTAAATAGAAGGACCGCCTCCTTCCTGCCGCCTTCATTTGGCAAACCCAGCAGCCTGCTGAGCACCGGTGCCGGAGTGAAAAGGCTGATCAGACGCCAAAGAATGATTCGCGGCTTTAACTCCGGCATCAGCTCTTCCAGCCGGTAGACGTTGTCCGGCCAGGGAAAATCGGCTAATCGCTTCATCACCGCCTTGGCGGAAAGAGCGTGAAGAATCTGTCCACGCTGGATGGCCGATTCCAGCGAGGCGCGGCCGGCTGTGAAATTCAGGTTGACCGGTACCTTGTCGGCCAAAGTGACTGCCACGTTTGCCACCACCGCGCCTACTCCGGGAGGTAGAACGACCGCGACTCGCTGATCGGGAATATTCTTTCGAATCCAGCGGCTTAACGTGATACTGGCGGCCAGTAGATCGCCTCTTTTGACCCTCCGCCCATCCATCCCGTCGATGATGGCTTCCTGGAACTGGTGTTTCTTAAGACCGTCTATGGTTGCTCGACCCAGATGCTGTCGAAGCTCCGGGCGTTGTTCGAAGCAAAACTCGCCCAATTCTAATAGCCTTTCTCGAGCCAGCGAGAGGCGCAGTGCTTGCGGCCCGATTGCTCGGCCAAAAGCAATGGTGACCAATTGAGGCACTCTCTTAGGCCATTTGAAAAAGTATCGGCCGCGTTCGAAGGAAAAGATCGACCCCCAGAGGCCATCCAACCAGACCGGTACGGTGGGTGCCTCGGCCAGCCGAGCGATCATTTCGAAACCCTTGCGCAATTTGATGAGCACTCCCGTGCGGCTCAATTCACCTTCGGGAAAGACACAAACAATCTCCCCCTCACGAATTCGCTCTACCGCTTTGCGTACCGCGTCTTTGGCATGGACACTCGAGATCGGAATAGCGCCGGTCACCCGCAAAATGGGATTAAGCCAACCGATCCGATAGATCGACTCGTGTACCACAAATCGGATTGGGCGCGGACACGCCAGTTGCAGGACGACGGCGTCAACATAGCTCATGTGATTCGGCAGGAGAAGAAATCCGCCGGCCGGCAGGTTCTCGCGTCCGAATGTTTTGACGCGATAGATCGAGCTGGCCAGAATCCCTCCGAGCGCCCGCAGGAAAAACTCGCGAGATTTATGACCCAAGCGTGTCGGCATAATCAGGCTCAGAAATACAATCGATGTCGTAGCAAAACCGGTCCAGCCGATCGCGCCAGCGGCAGTCAGAGGGGGAATATACCCACACCATACTCATTGGGAAAAGGCTGCTGAGAAAATCAAAATTTTTGCAATGAACAAATAGAAAAGAGGGTAGTGCCGGATAGCGCGGCCAACTGTACTGGATATCTGATGAACATGGCTTGAGCCTAGAATGGATCCGCAAATCGGCATAATCGATAATATTGCTGTCTATTTTAGTGTGGTCGATGATGTGCAGCGTACTTGGCCAAGCTGCGGAAATGCGGATCGCGACTATGGTAGGGCGTTCCGTCCCGGACCGCCGGCGTGTCCGCCCGCGGCCTTCGACGTCGTTGTGTTTTTAGTACACACGCTGGCGAACGCAGAAGTCACCGGCGTACTCCTGCCCTGCGAAACTAAAATCTTCCACGACCAAACCTCAGGCAGTTGTGGCTTGGCATGGCGCGAGCCGGCGGTCTGGGATAGATGCGCCCTGCCTCACCAAGTGAGGTTGATCCGGATCAACCGAACTGCTCCTTGCTCAAACTCCGCCCGCTTTGTAAGGTCCCAACCATGTCTCTAACGCCGATGATGCAGCAGTATCAGAGCATCAGGCGCTCGCTGCCACCAGACACGCTTTTGCTGTTTCGCCTCGGAGACTTCTATGAGCTTTTCTTCGAGGATGCAAAGCTGGCGGCGGACATTTTGAATGTCGCTCTTACCAAGCGCAACGGCATGCCAATGTGCGGCGTGCCTTTTCATGCGGCGGAAGGCTACATCGGGAAATTGATCAAGGCCGGTCACCGGGTCGCGATCTGCGATCAAGTAAGCGAACCGCAACCCGGCAAAATCGTTGAACGCCAGGTTTCCCAGATCGTTAGTCCAGGCACCATCAGCGATTTCCAATTGCTGGAAGCTCGTCGAAACAATTTCTTGGCGGCGGTCAATCGCGTGAAGAACCGTTTTGGATTGGCATTGATCGATGTCAGTACCGGCGAGTTTCGAGTGGCTGAACTGGTTGGCGATGTGGCCGTACAAGATGAGTTGGCGCGATTTGCTCCGGCCGAGATCATCATCTCCGACGCGGGAGGGTTCGAGTTGCCTCAAGCATCGCCCTATGACGGTTACACGTTCGAGCCGGAACAAGCCGCCGAACTGCTTCGCGACCACTTCAAGGTGCAGTCACTCGATGGTTTTGGCTGTGGACAAATGCCGGCTGCAACCGGTGCTGCCGGCGCGGTGATCCACTATCTCAAGCATCAGCTTCGACGCTCGGTGAATCATATCCGGAGACTGGGAGTCTTTCTGCCCGACGAAGCTGTCGCCCTTGATCTGGCGACCCAGCAAAATCTTGAACTGGTTGGATCGCGGTCGGGTACACGTGATACCAGTCTCCTGCAAGCCTTGGATCGCACGGTTACGGCGATGGGTGCGCGTCTGCTCCGCCAATGGATTCTCAAGCCGCTCAGGAAAGGACAAACTATCCAACAACGCCACGATTTGGTTGGTCTATTGCTGGATCAATCCTTTCTCTTGAATGCCTGCCGAGAAACGATGCGCTCGATACGCGATATCGAACGCACGTTAGGTCGCATTAGTCAGGGAAGCGGAAACGCGCGCGATCTAGCTGCTATTCGCAGTTCGCTGGAAGTGCTGCCGGACCTGCAGCATCACCTCGCGATGTTGAATCGAACGGCTTTGGCTAGTGACGGACTTTGCGCCGAGCTGGAAAAGCAAATCCATCTTTTACCTGATCTTTTGGAGCTACTGACCAAAGCGTTAGTGGATGAGCCACCGGCTCTTCTCAAGGAGGGGGGAATATTCCAAATCGGTTACGATCCGGAATTGGATGAGTTGCGAAGTGCTTCTACCAGCGGGAAAGAGTGGGTCGCGGCACTGCAACAACGGGAGATCGAACGAACCGGTATTAAGTCGCTAAAGGTCCGTTTCAATTCGGTATTTGGATACTTCATCGAGGTCACGAACACGAATCTCTCCGCCGTCCCGGCAGACTACGTTCGCAAACAGACTACCGTGAACGGCGAACGCTTCATTACGCCGGAGCTAAAGGAATTTGAGGCAAAGATCCTCGGTGCCGACGAGCGATCAAAGCAACTTGAGTATCAGCTGTTTCTGAAGCTGCGGGAGCAAACGTTAGAACGGTTGGGTGAACTTCAGGAGACGGCGGGGGCGATTGCTCAACTCGACGTATTATCCGCTTTCGCGGAGACCGCCCGGCTTTTTGGCTATTGCCGTCCGGTGCTCACCGACACTAGGCGTATCGAGATCACCGACGGTCGACATCCTGTCCTTGACCAGAACCTGACCGATGAAAAATTTGTGCCGAATGATTGCCTGCTCGACGGCGATGAGCACCGATTGATGCTGATCACCGGACCGAACATGGCCGGTAAGTCCACCTATATTCGTCAGATCGCGTTACTCGTGTTAATGGCGCAGATCGGGAGCTATGTGCCGGCCAAATCTGCCGAGATCGGGATGGTCGACCGCATTTTTACCCGGGTTGGCGCTTCCGATGATCTAGCGCGTGGACTCTCCACTTTCATGGTCGAGATGAATGAAACTGCGAACATCATTAACAACGCCACCGATCGCAGCTTGGTCATCCTGGATGAGATCGGGCGCGGAACGTCCACTTTTGACGGTCTCTCCATTGCTTGGAGTGTAGCCGAGCATCTGCACGATAGCATTGGCGCACGCACGCTGTTCGCCACTCACTATCATGAAATGACCGAGCTCGAGACTGTTTGCTCGGGCGTTAAGAATTACAATGTGGCGGTTCGTGAGTGGAACGATCGAATTATCTTTCTCCGCAAGATCCAGCGCGGTCCGTCGGATAAGAGCTATGGGATCCAGGTAGCTCGATTGGCCGGACTACCATCCAGTGTGATCGATCGGGCCAAGGAGATTCTCGCCAACCTCGAAGCCAGCGAGTTGAACGCTCAAGGTAAGCCGCGACTGGCCGAAGCTAAAACCCCCCGGTCAAAGCCTAAATCCTCAGAAGAACCGAAGCCGCAGCTCAATTTGTTCGACTATCAGCCTTGAAGTAGGCGCAGTTTCCTACCTGCGGGGCACCATTCTTGCCTCGAAGTCGAGCCCTCCGGGCGGCCCATCGCGAGCTTACAATCCGCCAGCAATATTTGGCGCCTGTTATCGATGTAAAAGCGCCAGGAGCTTTGGAAGAAATAAAAGGCAACCGACCAGAACTGAGATTAAGGCCGCGATCAGTACGCCGGCGGCACCAACGTCCTTCGCTGTTCGGGCAAGCGGATCGATCTGACGGACCGTCAAATCGATGGTGTGTTCAATCGCTGTGTTGATAGCTTCCGCAACCAGGACCAGACCGATGGTAAGCACCAGGATTGCCCACTCCATGGCGGTAAGCCCCAGAACCAGGCCCAATAAGACTGCGGCGAGGGCTGCCACCAGGTGCAGTTGAAAATGGCGCTCGCTGACAATCAGCCAACCCAGTCCGCGCAACGCGGCTCGAAAGCTTCGATACCGATTTTGAATCTCGTCTCGCCAGCTACCAACAGCCGCCCTCGTTTCTGACAAATTTCCGCGTGGTTCCATCGCCTATGGAATCAATGATTCATCCCAATTTAGCGCGAAACTCAGGAATCACGAATTCTGTGGAAAATAAGTCTTTGGAGTGGCCGACGGATTAATGGAAGCGTTTTCGGCCTTTTTTGTTTCCGGCTTGGCCGACGGGGTGGGTTGCTCTTCGATTTGGCTGGCCGGGTGACGTTCGCAAGCAGCGAAGGCGGAACCTAAAAGGATGAGAGAAATCCAAATACGAATGTCAGAAGGGAATCGGAACACCATTGGTGGCTAGCCGCGAATCAGAAAATGTCAAACGCGGAGCAAGGGCGCCAAAAATGTTGCGCCATCCAGCATTCGGAGGGTGCGCCGCTTGCGGCGCTCGGAAACAATCCGGGGGCACCCGATGAATCGAGTCTAAGGATCCTGCAGCGGTCGTGTCATCGAGGATAGCTTCCGGTCACAGCAAGCGTTTCTCGTCTGTAGCCTACCTTTTGCTTATCCGGTTGTTTCAGCAAACCCCAAGGGGTAGTTTGATGGGGTGGCTCGCCCGACGTTTCCGAAAACCTTGCGCGAATTTCAGTCACAGTTCGCCACCGAAGAGGCTTGCCAAAAATACTTAGCCGCCTGC
>DASTDH010000601.1:0-15840 GCA_035710445.1 Chthoniobacterales bacterium | reverse complement strand
TTTATTACCTCTCTGGGCTACCTTCTCTATTACTTACTGCCGCTTCTGGGAGGCGGCCGACGGGACTAAGAAGGAAACGGCGACAACGGCTCGCCGGCATGCATGGGCACCGGCGGCTCAAGGAGCGAAAACTTAGTCTGGCCTGTTGGGCCCAGGACAGGGGTCTGGAGTGCTGTTGGCGATCCCGGCGTTCATTTTCTCTCGCTGCCGGATCGCTCCAACTATGATAGTGTAAGCGAATTGTCACATCCGTCGAGTAGCGGTTCGGAAGGGAAAAGTATAAAAGAATGCAGGCGAGAAGCCCTCACCGGCTCACAACTAAAAGGAAACTCATGCAGAATCTTCCGACCCTTTCGCTGGCCGACCCTTCCCTTTACGTCAATCGAGAGCTAAGTTGGCTCGAGTTTAATCAAAGGGTTTTGGAGGAAGCTCAAGATCCGAACAATCCACTTTTAGAGCGGGTCAAGTTTCTCTGTATCGTCAGCTCGAATCTCGACGAGTTTTTTGAGGTCCGAGTTGCTGGACTAAATCAGCAGCGGCAAAGCGGAATCAGCACTGCTGGTCCGGATGGGATGAGTCCGACCGACCAGTTGACGGCCGTCTCGGCTCGAGTCCGCAAGATGTTGGACGACCAATATTCGCTTTGGAACAAGTCTCTGGTTCCTGCGTTGGAGGAACAGAATATCTTCTTCTTGCCCTACGATGAACTCAGCTCGGACGAAAAGACCTACTATTCCAATTACTTTCGGGCCTCGGTTTATCCGGTACTGACCCCTCTGGCGGTCGATCCGGTGCATCCGTTCCCGCAGCTTCTTAACAAAAGCCTGAATGTGGTCGTGGAACTCGAGGGAAAGGAGTTAAGCACGAATCTGGCGATCGTCCAAGTCCCGAGAATCTTGCCTCGATTGCTCCCGTACAAGGCAGGGGAACGCGGAATCTACCGGTATATCTTTATCGGTAATCTGATCCAGGCGCACGTGGGAGCTCTGTTTCATGGCGTCAAGGTGAAAGGCGCCTATCAGTTCCGCGTGACTCGCAATAGTGACCTGTATCTTGATGAGGAAGAGTCGGAGAATTTACTCAAAGCGATCGAATTGGAATTGCGTAAGCGCAGCCGGGGAGATGCCGTTCGACTGGAGGTTCAACAGGAGTGTCCCCGGCACATCTCGGACCAACTTCTGCAAACGTTTGGCCTGACCGACACCGACCTGTTTGCCGTCGATGGACCGATCAATTTCTTGCGCTTGATGCCGGTCATTTCCGGTGTCGATCGGCCAGATCTCAAATATAAGCCGTTCGTACCGGCAATCGTTACTGCGCCCGAGGATCAAGACGACATCTTCTCTCAGATTCGCCGTCGATCAATTCTGGTGCACCATCCATATGAGAGCTTTCAAACCGTTCTGGATTTCATCGAGCAGGCTGCCCAAGACCCAAACGTACTTGCGATCAAGCAGACTTTATATCGTACCAGCGGTGACTCGCAGATCGTGGCCTCTCTGGCAGAAGCTGCCGAGAGTGGCAAACAAGTGACCGTAGTGATTGAGCTCAAGGCACGGTTCGATGAAGCAGCAAACATCAAATGGGCCCGGACGCTGCAAGAGGCCGGAGTCCACGTGGTGTATGGGATCGTCGGGTTGAAAACCCACGCCAAACTCGCGCTGGTCGTCCGCAAGGAGGAAGATGGCCTCCGGCGGTATCTGCACCTGGGTACCGGGAACTACCATCCTTCGACGGCGCGATTATATACCGACCTCGGTTACCTGACGTGTGATCCAGTTCTGACCGATGATTGCGCAGAACTCTTTAACTGGCTTACCGGTGTTTCTGTCTTTCCAGATCTAAGAAAAATGAAGGCGGCTCCGAAGGCGCTGCACGAGTTTATCCTCGAAATGATCGAACGCGAGACAGAGAATGCCAAGGCCGGGAAAGTTGCGACGATCTTTGCGAAACTTAACTCCCTGGTCGACACGGAAACGATTCAGGCGCTCTATTTGGCATCGCAAGCCGGCGTTCGGATCCGCTTATTGGTTCGAGGAATCTGTTGTCTGCGCGCTCAAGTGCCAGGCGTAAGTGAGAATATCGTGGTACGCAGTCTGGTCGGACGGTTCTTGGAGCATAGCCGGATCTTCCGATTCGAGAACGGCGGCAAGCCGGTATTCTACCTCTCGAGCGCCGACTGGATGCCGCGCAACTTTTTCCGGCGCGTTGAAACCTGTTTTCCAATCGGAGAGCAGGATCTCAGAGCACAAATCGAGCAGATGCTCGACCTTTATTGGCAGGATAACACGAAAGCGAGAGAGCAGGCGGCTGACGAACTAACTTATCGGCGACGGCCAACCGAAGGTGATCGGATTGACGTACAGGCGCTCTTTCTCGATCAAATCTCGAAGCGAAAACGTATCGATATCGATGCCAAACCGGTGATCGTGAAAACTCCGTCCAAAAAGGAAGCTCCCGCGGAGATTGGTCAGCCGACTTAGGAATAACCGACTACGCTTCCCGATTTTCGGCATTGGTTTTCTCTGGCGTCGTTCGCTTTTTCCGAGTCGACTCGCGCTTGGAAAATTCCCAACCGATCTTGCCTTTGCTCAGGGTAAGAACCGCATCAAAAGGCCGCCCTTTTTTGGATATGAATCGACGCAGCAGGTCGCTTTTCCCTTCGGTGAGCATCTTCTTAAGCTGATCGGGGGGTACCTCGCGCTGCAAAATCGTTTTGCTCATCTTAAATGTGCAGCCGCCTTTGGGCACATTCTCGCAAACATAGACTGAACCCAAGTCGTAAACGGAGCCGGTGCCGCACACCTGACAAGGTCCAACGACTTGGTGAGCCGACGGATCAACCTCGACGTTGCTGGATGAACCATTGCTTTCAAACGAGAACTGCGGCTTATTCTCGTCATTCAAAACCAATTGGGCGGAGAATAAGCGACCGGCCTTGCTGCGAAAACCTTCCAGCGGTCCGAGCTTTCTCTCCCGTACCAAGGTAGTTGCTTCTTCCGGGCTGAGTTCGCGGCTCGCGATATTCTTAAAAAGCCGGTAGCCACACGTATCGCAATGATAGGTGCGGTAATCCTCCTTAAGTTGGGGGGCTCCGCAATTCGGGCATTTTACCTCCAAGGTTACATAGTTTCCCTCGACGACATCGCTCTCAAAATTCTTCGCTTTGTCAACGATTTGCCGCGTCAGATCCTTGATCTTAGACATGAATGCGGGTCGTTCGAGTTGGCCCTGTTCCATTAGCTTGAGCTGATACTCCCATTCTCCCGTCAGCTCAGGCGAAGAGAGCAGTTCGATTCCGATTCCGCGCAATAATGTGACCAGCGAAATTCCTTTGGCCGTGGCGATCAAGTCGCGGCCTTCCCGGCTGATGTATCCATCTTGGATCAGTCCTTCGATGATCGCAGCGCGGGTGGCCGGAGTTCCCAGACCCTTTGCCGACATCGCGTCTCGCAGCTCTTCGTCGTCCACCAATTTCCCGGCGCTCTCCATCGCTGAGAGAAGCGTCGCCTCAGAAAAGCGGGCCGGCGGTTTGGTCTGGTTTTCCTTGATTTCGGCATCACGAGTCAGTGCGAACTCGTCGCCATTCAATTCCACCAAAGTGTCGTTCTCACTATCGGCGGAGGTTTGTCGGCCATACACGGCCAACCAACCCGGGTCTTTGATGACCTTTCCCTCGGTTTTGAAAGCCTCGGCTTCAACCCGAGTGATGCGGGTAGTGACTTCAAACTGGGCCGGCGGGAAAAAGACGGCCACGAACCGGCGAGCGATCAGATCGAAGAGCTTTTGTTGGGCCTCGTCCAGATGTTTGGGGATCTCACCAGTCGGAATGATGGCGTTGTGATCCGTTATTTTTGCGTTGTTAAAAATTCGTTTACTGGGACGTACCCAATCATTTTGTATAACTTTCTGAGCATGCGATTGGAGCGATGGATCGCGCAGGTTGCGCAGGACGTTGTTGGCTGTGCCCAGATAGTCTTCTGGCAAGTACCGCGAATCGGTTCGCGGATAGGTGATCAGCTTATAGCGTTCATAAAGTTGTTGAGCAATCTGGAGGGTGCGTCGCGCAGAGAAGCCGAAACGTCCGTTAGCCTCACGCTGCAATGAAGTAAGGTCGTACAGCAAAGGAGGAGCCTGAGTCGTCGGCTTTTTTTCCTCCGAGATGGTCCCTCTCTGACCGATTACTTTCGCCTTGATCGTCTCGGCCTGTTCGAGCGACCAAATCCGCTCAGCTCGACGATCTTCGTCGGGATCCTTGGTAAATGCCTCGTCGAACCAACGTCCGCGATAAGTTCCTTTGCCAATTTCAAAGTCAGCGAATAACTCCCAATAGGTCCGTGGTTGGAAGGTGCGGATTTTCTCTTCGCGCTCGACCAGGATCGCCAGGGTCGGAGTTTGTACTCTCCCCACCGGTGTTAACTGGAAGCCGCCAACCTTGGAGTTGAACGCCGTCATCGCTCTGGTGGCATTGATACCGACCAGCCAGTCGCTTTCAGAGCGACAGACTGCCGCCTCGGCCAACGGAATCATTTCCCGATCACTACGCAGATGCTCAAACGCGGATCGAATCGCTTCGGTCGTCATCGACTGCAACCACAATCGCTGCAACGGCTTATGCACCTTAGCCAGGCGAATCAGGTAGCGGAAAATGAGTTCGCCTTCTCGTCCAGCGTCGCAGGCGTTGACGATTAGATCGACATCGTTGCGCTTCATCAGCCGCTGCAAGAGCCTAAAGCGCGTTTCGGTCTTTGCGATCGGCTTCAGCTCAAATTCTTCCGGAATGATCGGGAGATTCTGAAAACTCCATTTGCCGCGTCTCTTATCCAGCTCGCCTGGCAGACAGAGCTCGACCAGATGTCCAATGGCCGACGAAATGATGAACCGATCATTTTCAAAGAATTCGCCCTTCTTCTCGAACTTCCCCAGTGCGCGGGTGAAATCGAGAGCGACACTCGGCTTTTCTGCGATGACCAGCGTTTTACCCATCTGCAAAGTTCGTTTCGTTCGTCTCCCAAATTCGGATCGGGACACTAAAGGGCAACCCTCAGGGTGGCAACTCATTTATTGTTCGCTGGCACCGGTGGCGACGACTGTCCCTCTGCGGCTTTCATTTTGCCGAGCCCGCAAATTGGCCGTTGCTTTGGGCGACGGCTTAGCGGAAAACTCCGGTCGACTAGCCTCGGCGAGATGGCGACAACCGAGTGCTTATCGCGTCTACTCACAGGAGTTTCACAAAAAACTTTCCCGGTAGTTGCCGGACCAGGCGGCGCATTTCCAGCTGCAAAAGAGCGGCGCTCACTGCGCCAGCGGTGAGACCTGACGCCTCAATGATCGTATCGATCGATGTTTCGGACGAGCCAATTGCCTGGTACACCGTCGATTGGTCGCCCTCCAGGTCGGGCGGCTGGCTGACAACAAGTTCAGGCGGTTTGGGGAAAAGCGTCTGTAAATCCTCGAGGATGTCGTCAACGCTCATCACCAATTTCGCACCTTGCTGAATAAGACGATTCGATCCAAAAGAATTGGGGCGGTCGATTGGCCCGGGCACGGCATACAGGGAACGGCCCTGCTCGGCGGCTTGTGAGGCGCTGATCAACGCACCGCTGTTCGCTCCAGCTTCGACCACCAGGAGGCCAAAGCTCAGACCGCTGATGATACGATTCCGCATCGGAAAAGTCTGTCTGTCCGGAGTGGTGTCCATCGGAAATTCCGTCACGATCGCACCGGACGCGCTGATCTTTTCCGCAAGCTCGCGGTTCTCGGCCGGATAGATGTAATGCAATCCCGTGCCCAGCACGGCGATTGTTCGGCCTTTTGCCGCGAGCGCTCCTTGATGCGCAGCGGTATCAATTCCGCGCGCCAGTCCGCTCACCACGGTTATTCCGGAATAGGCTATTTGATAGGAGAGGCGCTTGGCGCACTCGAGGCCGTAATGGGTGGTCCGCCTGGAGCCGACTACTCCAATTGCATGCTGGTCTCGCTTTAGAATTTCGCCCCAAACATAAAGAACGATCGGAGGATCATAAATTTCCCGCAGGAGCCGGGGATAAAGTTCATCTTCCTGGGTGAAAATCTTGGCGCCATATTCGCGGATCCGATGTAGTTCACCGGAGAGATCGGTTTCAGATTCCCAGGCAAGGATCGAATCAACCGCCGGATTTGGTAAACCCTCGACCGTCTGCAGTTCGGCTCGACTTGCCCGAAGGATTCGTTGCGGATCCTGAAAACGATCGAGAAGCTTGCGCAACCGGATGGGCCCCAGGTGGGCCACCATGTTCAGAGCTATATACGCCTCGGTGCGTGTCACACACGTGATTCTCTCAAGACGTCAACGGCAGTTGCAAGATCGCTCCGTGTAATTTCGTCTGACACAAAAGCCGCACCTAAACTGGATGCGAGCACAAAGCGGATTTCGCCGCGAACGAATTTCTTATCCGCAAAGACCTTCTGGATTATAGTTTCGGTGGGAAAATGATCCGGCAGCGCGGTCGGAAGTCCGAACTTCGCGAGCAAAGATACAACTCTGGCATAGTCGTTCTTCGGAAAACCTGCCTTTTCCATGGAAAGCCACAGCGCTGCCCGCATTCCTAGACTTATCGCCTCGCCGTGAAGCAACGTTCCATAGCCCGCGACGGCTTCGATGCCGTGACCGATGGTATGACCCAAATTAAGGAGAGCGCGCTCGCCTGATACTTCTCGTTCATCTTTCGCGACGATCCGAGCTTTGATTGAGACACAATCGGCAATCAACGAACCCAGATCGGAAAGGGTGGGTTGCGACAAGATATCCAGAAGGTCGGGCTGCGCGATCACGCCGTACTTAATAACTTCGGCAAATCCTTCGTGCTTTACCCGTTCGGGCAGCGTTTCCAGCGTCCCAATATCTGCGAGCACCAGTGCAGGCTGGTGGAAAGAACCAACCAGGTTTTTTCCCGCCTCGAGATTGATCGCTGTTTTTCCTCCGACCGCGCTATCGACTTGGGCCATGACCGTGGTCGCTACCTGAACATAAGGAATTCCGCGCGCATAGATCGAAGCGACGAACCCGGCCAGATCACCTACGACTCCTCCTCCCAAAGCTACGATAATACCGGACCGATCGACTCGGTCTCGAGCCAGGGCTTCACACAGCTTCTCCGCCACTGAAAAGGACTTGGAAGTCTCGCCGCTTCCAATGATTTCTTCGCTGCAGGAAAATCCGGCCTGTAAAAGAGAAGAGCGGAGCATTGCACTATAGAGACGACTTACCGTCGGATCGGTGACGATGACCACATGTCCGGCGAATCCGAGATTGCGGATGGCTGTGCCCGCTTGCTGCAAAAGGCCTTTTCCGACAACAACTTCATACGTTCGCGTGCCGAGATCGACCGTGATTGAGCGAAGCGCGCTGTCCATAAGTGAAGAGTGGTGCTCGGGGGGGGACTTGAACCCCCACGCCTTGCGGCATACGCCCCTCAAACGTACGTGTCTGCCATTTCACCACCCGAGCGGAATCCGAGGAGAACGAACTTCTAACATGGCCCCTATCCCTCGCAAGGATTTCTTTCTGCCGCGGCCGTCCGCTACCTTCTTCCGCCTTCTTGGGGAACTCCTTTGAGCATATTGCGTTGAGCATCCGCCAAAGCGGCTGCCGGACTGGCGCGTCCGCTGGTGGCAACCTGAAGTGCAGTGGCGGTCGCCGTCCAGAATTTGCCCATCTGCGGAATGTTTGGCATCACCTCGCCTTGGTCGGCACACCGTTTCATCTCACCGAGCAGCGGGTTGCTTTGCGAGAGTTCATCGTAGAGAGAAATCATCGCGGGGATTCCAATCGGCTTGACGTGATCCATCGCGCACAGGCTTTCCTTGGTGAAGGCATATTTCTCCAGGAATTCTTTGGCAAGGTCTCGATTCGGTGAGCTGCGGTTGATATAGGCGACCTGAACGCCAATGAACGCCTTTCCCACTTTTCCGTTTACCCCAGGCATCGGCGCCACGCCAAAATCGATTCCGCACTTGATCAGATTGGGCCAATCCCAGGGGCCGGAAATCATCATTGCCAGCTTGCCCTGAGCCATCAGTTCTTGCGGTATGTCACCGCTCGAGGCCATTCTGGGCAGGACACCAACATCGATCAGATGGACGATCTCTGAGAGTGCTTCGACCGCTCCGTCCGTCGCCACCCCGACGTTGCGCGGATCATATTCATCGGCGGTTTTACCGAAGATATAACCGCCACCGCTTGCCATAACACCCCAGGAATAATAAGGACTGCTGTAATCCCAGAGGATTGAATTCATACCCGCGTGCTCTGATTTGAGTTTTTGATGAAACGGGATCAACTCGCTGAGTTGAGTAGGAGGCGCACCGTCCACCAGCTTTTTGTTGTAGATCATGCCAATAGCTTCGAAGCTGATCGGATATCCCCAGAGTTGGCGGCGATGACGCACGGCATCCCAGGCCATGGGATAAAATTGTTGTTTGTAGGCGTCAGTCACTTCGATCGGGGCAATCACTCCGCCTTCCGCCCATTCGCCAACCTTGTCGTGCGCCCAAATCACAATGTCGGGACCTTTGCCTGCTTGAGCCGCCAGGGGAAAATTATCTGTAATCTTCTCCGGCGTTTCTATCCGTACCGGAATCCCGTAGTCGTGTTCGAACTTGTCGGCCACCTGCTGCATGGCGCCAGCGCGGTCGGCGTCCATCCAGATTAATAATTGACCGTTAGTCCAGGCACCGGCGATATGAGCTCCGGCTAACAGTAGAAATAAGATTAGATTTCGGCGCATTGGGGGGAAACTCTAGGAGAGCGATTCTATTTTCGACGGCGATACTTCTGCAGGGAGTTTGATTCTTCCGGCGCAGTCAATCCGCCGGTTGCTTCCAGCCAATCTGCGATCCGGGTTGCATTCTGTTCTACACTACTCTCTGTCACATCAACTACAAACTTCGATAACAAAGACCGGTCAATCAACTCCTGCAGTACTTCTTGTTCGCGCAGGAACAATCCAAGATCGTCATACTGAGACGGATTGCTGGAGATTTTCAATCGCCGCTTTCGAGCTTCTTCAAACGAGTCGGGGCGGCGCCAACAGAAAATCAGGCGAAACCCGAGCTTTACCAGTCGGGTTTCCAACCAGGTAAAATCATATCGCCGCTTGGCATAAATCAGCTGCCAGGTCTGGGTGGAAATGTGGAATCGATCCACCACCCACGAATAGTAGCGGTACAGCTCAAATAGCTTGGCCCATGTCCGGTAGGCTTCGAGCACTAACTCCTCAGATTGCGGTTCAAAATTGATCAGACTCGCACCGTAGGGACTATCGGTGAATCCATTCCATTCGGCGGAGATGATCGGAGCATGATATCGATATTTCCGCACGCCGACGATGCGCGGGTGTTCATTCAATGCAAAGGCGAGATCGGTCTTGCCAGTAAGCCTGGTACCTTCGAGAATAACCTTTGGACAACGCTTAATTACCATAGAGGGCTTCCAAAAGGTGCGGTGTGTTTCCCGGAGTTTCGGAAACACATCTGATGGGCCCCGCCGGCTCCCACACTTCTTTTGTTAACACAACCACGGTCGCTCCTTTAATGTGTGCCAGCAGAATAGATTATCGATCTTTCGCGTCGCCCTGCCATGAGATAAAGGTTCGCAATTCGCCTATTTGTAGGATGATTCATCGTTCGTCACCGTATGAGTAGCAATTCCATTTGGATTTCGCTGCGAAATCGAACTTTTCGCCGGTTGTGGATGGCAACGGTCATCTCGGGCTGTGGCGTCTCGGCCCATGATACAGCGGCGACCTGGATGATGCACACGGTTTCCGGGTCGCCATTCATGATCTCGCTGATGTCGACGTTGGCCTCGCTCCCTTTCTTTTTATTCACGGTACCCGCCGGCGCTGTCGCCGACATGGTCGATCGACGCAGGATTCTCTCGGTAATGAATCTCTGGTTGGCTTCCTGCGCCGGAATGCTGGCAATATTCGGTTACCTCGGCGCCTTGAATCCATGGATCATTCTGGTGGCGGTATTTTGTGCCGGCGCCGGTTTCAGCTTTTATTCCCCGGCCTGGTCCGCCCTGACTCCCGAGATCGTCTCTCCGGCCGAGCTGCCATCGGCCGTGACCCTCGGCGGTCTCCAATTGAATCTATCCGGTATTATTGGGCCGGCCGTGGGCGGATTCCTATTGATGCAATTTGGCGCGCCGCTTGTCTTTACGCTGAATGCATTCTGCTTTCTCTTGGTCACCGGAGCGGTCTTGAGCTGGAGGCGGTCGAACCTTCAGGCCAAACTTCCCCTGGAGAATTTTTTCGAAGCATTTGTCAGCGCGGCTCGCTATGTCAGGTACGCACCGGGAATTCAGGTCGTTTTGGCGCGAGATGTGGTGTTTTCCTTTTTTATTTCCGTGATCCCCGCGCTCCTACCGGTGGTCGGTTTGCGGGTGCTGAATCTCGATTCACGCGGCTTAGGTTATCTCTATACTTCTATGGGAATCGGATCGGTTTTCGGAGCAGTATTGGTCATTCCTCAAGCCCGTGCCCGATTATCGGCCAATACGCTAACGATAGTGGCTAACCTCCTTGTTGCCTGTGTCTTTGTCCTGATGGCGTTAGTTTCTGACATCAGATTTTTCTGGGTGATTGCGGGTCTGGCCGGATTGGGGTGGACGTTGACCGCGGCGGAGCTTTGGGTCGCAGGCCAGCGGGCAATGCCAAATTGGGCGCGAGGACGCATGAATGCTACCCACATGATGGTCTCCCAAGGTGGTATCGCTCTGGGTGGTCTGATTTGGGGCGGTCTGGCGGCAACCGCCGGCGTTCAGTTTGCATTATTGGCCGCCGCGCTTTTGCTTTTGTTCAGTCTCCCGTTGGCCTTCCCACTCTCCATCGACTTCACTCGCCAACTGGATCTGGAGCCTGCTCCTTTAACTACCCATTACCACCGGATGTTTCGCGCGCCAGAGCCATCCGAAGGACCGGTTGTTATCACCATGGAATTCGAAATTTCCGCGACAGATCGATGGAAATTTTTCCGGCTGATGCGGGAGATGCGGCTAACCTACCTGCGCAATGGCGCTTACCGATGGCAATTGGACGAAGACTTGGAAAAGCCGAATTACTTCCGAATGGAAATGCTTGTTGCCTCCTGGTCCGAACACTTGCAACAGCACGAGCGGATGACCAGAAAAGAGCTGGAAACCTGGCAGCTGGTGTGGCGACTTCATCGCGGCAAAGGTGAACCGATCGTGAAACACTATCTTTCGAGAAACCGAGAGCTCCTCATGCGCAGGAACACCCCTATCCTCATCGAGGACGCACCGGTCGAGGATCTACAGGCAAAGGCATGATTGGAGTAATCCAGCCCCTAGTGTTTGACTCGATTGCCGATTTTGCATTTTGCGGAATATTCCGGTAGAGATCGCCCTTCCCCCCCAAGCGTCATGGCCAAAAGCTCTACCATCGCCGCACCTGCGACCGTCGCGCGCAAAAGCTCTACTTTTACCGCCCTCCGTAATCCTGTCTACCGTAACCTCTGGCTGGCAACACTGCTTTCCGGTACCTGCGTTTCCGCCCATGACACTGCGGCGACCTGGGTGATGAACATGTTGAGTCCATCGGCGTTTCTGCTGTCGCTGATGTCAACAGTCGCGTCTCTTCCGTTTTTCTTTTTTACGCTTCCGGCCGGCGCCTTAGCCGACATGGTGGACCGAAGGCGGTTGATGATGATCATGAACTTTTGGCTCGCCGGCACCGCGGCGCTGCTTGCCACCTGTGGTTTCTTCGGCGTCTTGAGCCCATGGATTATTCTAGTCTGTGTCTTTCTCACCGGCGTCGGCTTTGCTTTCAATTCGCCGGCTTGGACGGCAGCGGTTCCAGATATTGTCACCGACGCCGAGCTACCTTCGGCAGCCACCCTGGGAGGCCTTCAGCTGAATATTTCCGGAATCATTGGGCCTGCGATTGGTGGACTCCTCCTGCGTTTCGTCGCTCCGAATTGGCTGTTTGCCCTCAACGCAGGGTGTTTTCTCGTGGTAGTTCTTGCGATCGTCCGCTGGAAAGAAAATCTGGTCAGCTGCAAACTCCCGCTGGAAAACTTTCTGGAATCGTTCACGACCGCTATCCGGTATGTGCGGTATGCGCCCGGCATTCAAGTGGTCCTGGCCCGCAATGTTCTATTTGCGTTCTTCATTTCGGTGATACCTGCGCTGCTGCCGGTCGTCGGCCTGAAGCAGCTGCATTTCGAGCCGGCCAGCCTCGGTTTGCTCTTCACCTGCATGGGCGCAGGGTCGGTATTCGGGGCGGTCTTCGTTGTCCCACGGGCGCGCGATCGTCTCTCGTCCAACGCTCTCATTCTAGCGGCTAATTTGGTCGTGGTGATCGTTTACTTAGCAATGGCGCTGGTTCGCGACCATGTACTTTTCATGCTGGTTGCGGCTTTCGCCGGAGTCGGTTGGACTCTTGCCGCTTCGGAGTTGTGGGTGGCCGGCCAGCGAGCGATGCCGTCGTGGGCGCGGGGAAGAATGAATGCGGTCGTCATTATGGCAGCCCAAGGCGCGCTGGCACTGGGCGGCGTGGTCTGGGGAGTCAGCGCCAGCGCTTTCGGGATTAGCCCAACTTTGCTGGCTGCAGCGGGTTTGCTGCTGCTCAGCCTGCTGCTTACCATACCGCTTTCGATTAACTTTATCTCCGATCTTGACTTCAATCCGGCGGCGGTCGGCGCACACATCCACCACCGTTTGACTCACGTGCCGCGGCCGCACGACGGGCCAGTTTCGATCACTGTCGAATTCGAAGTCAATCGCAAGCTAGGCAGCGATTTCATTGCGGTGATGCGCGAGGTTCGCCTTATTCACCTCCGGAACGGTGCCTTTAGCTGGCGTTTGCACGAGGATCTGGAGCGTTTCAACACATTCCGTTTGGAAATGATGGTGCCCTCGTGGAATGAGCACCTCCTGCAACAGGAGCGATTGACCAAAACCGAAAAGGCGACGTTGGACCGTGCTTGGTCGATGCATGTCGGCAAGAGTCCTGCCGAGGAACGAATCTATCTTTGCGTGAATCGCGAGCTATTGAACCACCGCATTTTGGAAACGCATCCTTCGACAATGCCAGGTTCCCCGCTCGATTTGGGTCAACAGCAGGTTGAAGACACGACCTAGCGCCGCGAAGGGTCCGCGTCTGCGGACGTATAGGACCGACCCAGCGGACGGACGCACGCGGATCACTAAACCAATTGTCAAGTCACTTGTCCGCTCGTGGTTTCCCGGTGCTGTCGGCACTTATTCCGATGTCACCGGCTTGTTTTCGCTCCCGTTCAATGCGGCCTCAAGAGCGTGCCATCCAAGCGTGGCGCACTTCAGTCTCTGCGGAAATTTCTTAACCCCGCCGAGAGCTTGCAGATTACCGAGGCCTTCCTCCGAAGAACCCTTGGTCAGGAAATCGATGAAACGGCGCTGGAGAGCCAACGCTTGTTCTCGGCTCTTCCCTTTGACTTGAGTTGTCATCAGGGAGGTTGAAGCGGTGCAGATCGCACAGGCCTGTGACTCAAACGCGACTTCCGCGATATCTCGCTCCGGTGTCTGCCGGACAAAAACTGTGACCTCGTCGCCGCAGGCGGGGTTGTAGCCGGACCCATGTGTGGCCGGAGGTGAAAGAGTTCCCCGATTCCTGGGCCGTTTGGAGTGATCCAGGATGATAGCCTGATAGAGTTCGTCTAAGTCCACGTTATTCCCCAAAATACTTGGCGGCGGCACCGAGCACCGAGACCAAACGATCGATTTCGGCTTCTGTGTTGTAAAAATAAAAACTGGCGCGAGCGCTCCCGGTGAGTCCAAGCTTTCTCATGAGAGGTTGGTTGCAGTGATGCCCACCTCGAAGAGCAATGCCGTATTGGTCGGCGAACGCTACGAGATCGTGGGCATGGATCGAGCCAAGCTGAAAGCTGACAATCCCAGCCCGGTCTCCAGCCGGCCCGAGCAAACGCATTTTCGGAAGCTCCCGTAGTCGCTCCGCAGCCGCCGTCCCGAAGAAATGGTCCGACTCTTCAATCTTGTGGCGGCCAATGGACTCCAGATACTCGAGCGCTTTGGCCAGACCGGCCGCCCCTGCGATGTGTGGAGTACCAGCTTCGAAGCGATGCGGCGCCGGTTTCCACTTAGCCTCATTCCAGTCCACGCTTATAATCATCTCGCCTCCCGTTTGGTACGGCTCCATGGAATCGAGCAATTCCTCGCGTCCGTACAAAACCCCAATGCCGGTCGGTCCGCAGCATTTATGACTGGAGAAGACCAGAAAATCGCATCCGATTTCCTCTACATCCAGAGGAGCGTGACCGGCGCTCTGAGCGGCATCAATCAGGGTTACAGCGCCGTGTTTTCTCGCCGTTTGGCAGACTTCCTTGACCGGATTGATGCAGCCAAGGGAATTTGAAATATGCGTAAGCGCGATCAGACGCACATTGCCGCCCCGGCAAAGCTCTTCGAGCTCGCTCCATTCAATCGCGCCGGTATCACCTTGGATCGGCAAAAATCGCAGAGCGGCTCCAGTCTTCCGAGTGACTATTTGCCAGGGAATGAGGTTCGCGTGGTGTTCCATTTCGGTGAGCACCACTAGATCGCCACGCCGCAGATTGCGACTTCCCCAACTTTCGGCGACCAAATTGATCCCTTCGGTGGTACCACGCGTAAAAACAACCGATTCTGTCTTCTTCGCATTCAGAAAACGGGCAACCGAGGCGCGTGCCTTCTCGTAGAGCGCGGTCGCGCGATTGCTTAGTGCGTGCAGCCCGCGGTGCACGTTTGCGTGATCCTCACGGTAGTATCTGGCCAGTTCTTCGATGACCGCCGTTGGGCGTTGGGTCGAGGCAGCGTTATCCAAGTAGACAAGGGGATGCCCGTTGACCTCTTGAGATAAAATCGGAAAGTCAGCGCGATACCGATCCGCTAAACCAGGGAAAGTCACAGTATATACCTTCAAGCCGTTGCATTCGGGTTGCAACTGACCAGGTCGAGTTCCGATTCGATTTGCTATTTGCGATTTGCTATTTGCTATTGGCGAATGGATCCAGTCAGCCTCGGACTTCCCCATCGGCCTCCTTTCATTTTTATTGATGAAGTCGACAACCTGGAGGCCGGAGTGCAAGCAGAAGCGCGTAAGCAGTTCGGCGGAGAAGAGGCCTTCTTCCAAGGGCATTTTCCTGGAGACCCCATCGTTCCCGGTGTCCTGGTGACTGAAGCGATGGCGCAAACCGCTGGAATTGCCGTCGGCGGACCTGGAAAAAACTTTCTTCTTACCGCGATTCAAGCAATGAAGTTCTTACGGCCGATTCGTCCGCGGGAGGAAATTCATTTACGGGCGGAACGAGTAGGTGAGGTGGGCGGCTTGGTTCAATGCGCCGTCGAGGCTCGCATCAAAGGTGAACTCGTGGCGAAAGGACAATTGATTCTTGCCCTCGCTATCCACCCGCCGGACTCAGCGTCGGGGAATACGAGCGAAGATAGCGAACTTGAGTGAGATGCGGTCGATGATATATGCGGCCGGCGATTCCGACGCGGAATCACCCAGCTACTCTATCGTTTGGGCTCAAGGTCCGGCCCGTCGCTCCGAATGAATGGGTTGTGACGTTTCTCGTATCCGATTGTCGTAGCGGGGCCGTGACCAGGAAGCACCTTGGTTTCGTCCGGAAGCGGGTAAAGTTTCTTCTTGATGTTGGAGATCAGGGCCTGATGGTCGCCTCCGGGTAAATCAGTGCGGCCGACGCTTCCAGCAAAAAGGACGTCGCCTCCCACCAGGATCTTCTCGGTAGGCACATAAAAGCAAAGGCTGCCGGGGCAATGGCCTGGAACTAAGAATATTT
>DASTDH010000600.1:0-17078 GCA_035710445.1 Chthoniobacterales bacterium | reverse complement strand
AGTCTGGTAAGCCGGAAGCTTCTAGGGCTCGATGAAGTTGGCTTCGAGCGTCACCGACTAGGGGCGATGACGCGGAATTTTCCGGAGATTGGGCCGATTTTGAAGGATGGTACTCTCGACCAAGATACCGCCAAAGTGGGTCAGCGGATAGATCATGCAATCTCGGCCGATTAAGGAACCGGGGTTGATTACGGCATTGCATCCGATCTCGACCCGGTCACCGATAATTGCGCCGAACTTGCGAAGGCCAGTCGGGATGGTGGTGCCTTCGTGATGGACCGAGATTTCCTTACGATCCAAACGGAAATTGGAGAGGATTACTCCAGCACCCAAATGAGCCTTATGCCCGAGGATAGAATCGCCCACGTAACTGAAGTGGGGAATCTGCACGTCATTGAAGATCAAACAATTCTTGAATTCGCAGGAGTTACCTAAAACCACTCCGTCCCCGACGATGACGTTTTCCCGGAGATAACAGCCCGGTCGGAGGTGGCATTTTTCACCAATCCAGGCTGGACCTTTAATCGTTACGCCCGCTTCGATCACGGTCCCTTTTCCGATGAAAACTGCATCGCCAATGAATGAAGTGCCTAAGCGCGATCCGAAGAAGCCTGGGGTGAGCTTGGTTTTGAGGTACTCACCGATTTTTCTTAGCGGATCCCAGGCGTAGACCGCTTCGTCGAACAACGCGGAGTGAGCGCATTCCTGCAGATCGAGATAATCGCTGGGTGAGAGCATACGTTCTTTTCTGGTTAAGACGTTTTCTTAGTTAGTTTCTGGCCATCCTTAGTGTCCTTCACAATCCAGCCAAGATCCTCGATCCGCTTGCGAATAGCATCGCTGGAAGACCAATCTTTGGCGGCTCTGGCGGCAGCGCGCTTCTCAAGCAGTTCGAGAACTTCAGCGCCGGCATGCTCCTGTTCGCTCTGCAGCTGGAGGACCTGATTGATTCTTTCCCACCAACGAAGAAGGGCCGCCGCTTCTCCTGGCGCCAGCTTTTCGTTGTCCATGGTGCGATTGGTGGCGCGAATTTGCTCAAAGAGCTCAGCCAGGGCGGCTGAGATATTCAGATCGTCATCGAGCGCGGCAAAGAACCGATCGGACTGCGCCGGTTCGTAGTTCGGATCAGGATCGCTTTTTCCGGCCAGCTCCCGCAGCCGGCCGGTCCATTCGTCAATCCGGAGAAGCGATTGCCGCGCCTCGTTCATCCCTTCGAAAGTGAAATTCAACTGCAACCGATAGTTGACCCGGATCAGAGCATAACGCACCTCGCGTCCGGTGAAGCCTTTATCGAGTAGATCGCGTAAGGTGTAAAAGTTACCCAACGATTTAGACATCTTTTGCCCCTCAACCAACAGGTGCGCACTGTGCAACCAATAGCGAACGAATCGTTGTCCGGTGCAGGACTCCGATTGGGCGATTTCGGCCTCATGGTGAGGGAAGATATTATCGACCCCACCGCAGTGAAAATCGATCTCCGGGCCGAGCAGCCGGGTTGCCATCGCGCTGCACTCGATGTGCCATCCCGGCCGGCCCCGACCCCAGGGACTGTCCCAGCCGACGTCGCCATCTTCCTCGTCCCAAGCCTTCCAGAGCGCGAAATCGCCAATGCTTTCCTTTTCGTACTCATCGCTTCGAATTCGTCCGGAGGGTCTGAGTTCTTCGAGATTTAAGTGGGCAAGATGGCCGTAATCGGCAAATCGATTGATGCGAAAATAGATGGAACGATCCTCTGCCTGGTACGCGTAATCGTAGGTGAGGAGTTCCCCGATCATCTCGATCATCCTGGCGATATTGGCTGGTTCCGTGGCAGCCGGATAAGCGGCGGCAGGTTTGATACGCAAGGTGGAGACATCGTCATGAAAAGCTCGGATAAAGCGCGTGGTAAACTTCGGGAGCGGTTCGCCGGCCGCTCGGCTGTCGCGGATGGTCTTATCATCGACGTCGGTCAGATTCATTACTCGATTCACCTGAAAACCGCGCGCTTCGAGATGGCGTTGCAGCAAGTCCTCAAAGAGAAATGTTCGGAGGTTGCCGATGTGCGCGTAGGAATAGACGGTCGGACCGCAAGTGTACATCTTGACCTCTTTCCCAGATGGATCGATGGGCCGGAATGGTTCAATCGATCGCGAATAGGTGTTGTAGAATTGAATCATCGGTGTGGCGGATAGGCACAATCCCATTTAGCCGGAAATCAGCAATCGAAGAAAAACGTTGAGCGTACCCCGAAAGATCGATCGTTCCGTCGACTGGATCCCGGGAAATGCATTGAAGTCAAACGATTGGCCCCGGCAGATCGACTGGGTAGCGGGGCTCGACTTTTTCAACATTGGCAACGGCAAACGCCGCGATACCTTCGCGCCGCCCGATAAAACCGAGACCTTCGTTCGTGGTTGCCTTGATTCCGATGCGCTCCACCGGGATTCCGAGGGTGTGCGATAGGCGTGCGCGCATCGCGGAGATATGTGGAGATAGTTTTGGTTCTTCGGCGATCACTGAACAATCGATGTTCACGATGGCGAGATGCTTGGCCATCAGAATCATCTGTACGCGCTTCAGAATTTCCTGGCTGTCGATGCCTTTGATCGCGGGATCGGAATTCGGAAAATGATGGCCGATATCCCGATCGCCGGCTGCGCCGAGCAGAGCATCTGAAATGGCGTGCGTAACCACATCAGCATCGGAGTGGCCTTCGAGTCCGTGGGTGTGAGGAATTTCAATCCCACCCAGAACGAGACGCCGCCCTGGCACGAGGCGATGAACATCGTAGCCAATTCCGCTGAGAAACATGGTCAAGATTCCGATATCGTCAGGTCCAGTAGACCGTTGGAAGCGATCACCGACAATTTATTTTCTTCGATTGAGCTTGGTCCCACTAACATTTTGCCACCGGCTGCCTCTACGAGTAGCCAGCCGGCTGCGATATCCCAAAGGTTGACGCTGCTCTCGATATAAGCATCGAATCGGCCGGTGGCGACGTAGGCCAGGTCCAACGCAGCACTGCCCATCATTCGACATTTTCTTGCTCGGCGGATCAGTGTATTAAAAGTTTTCAATCCCGCCTCGATTGCGCGAGGGCTTTTCGATAAGCCGATTGAAACCACGCTCTCACTCAAAGATTTCCGGGAACTGACGCTGATTGGTCGATCGTTCAGGAAAGCAGGTTCACCACGCGATACATGCCAGAGCTCATCTTTCATCGGATCAAAGATCACGGCGACAGTGATCGTATCCGATTGGCGGAGCGCGATTGAGATGCAAAAGTGAGGAATGCCGTAGAAGAAGTTCACGGTACCGTCGATTGGATCGACGATCCATTGATGGGTGGCCTGCGCGCCGGCGATCGAACCCTCCTCGCCAAGGACAGCGTGGTTCGGGAACTGTTTCAGCAGCATCTTGCTGATGAGATCCTGAGCACTGACATCAAGCTCGAGCTTCAGGTCGTGCGCTTCTTCCACATTAACCGTGAGTGGTGTCCCGAGGCTGTGGCGGATCAATTCACCAGCCGCGCGCGCGGACTCAATGGCAGCGTTGAGGTAAGTGTTCATATCTTTTTGGATGTTCAGCGGATCGGTGATGACGGAAAACCAAACATCTGTCGGAGTCAGTTGTTCTAGGGTTTCAATCGGATGCAGTACCACAAAAAATGATCGCGACAAAATCAAGAGATGCGATTTTGAAAATTGATAATCGTGGTTTGATCAGGACTGATGACCGTTCAAAAAGCAGTTTCGGTTGGGCTGAAATTTTGATGTTGTTACAATTTCTGATTGACGCTGCCGCGAATGTTCGTTAGTCAAGCCAATTGTGATTTGTGTTTTATCCTCCGCAACTGCGGAATGAAAGGGGGGATAACTAATGCCAGCCAAGAAAGCTCCGGCGAAGAAGGCTACTAAAAAGGCGACCGTCAAAAAGGCTCCTGCGAAGAAAGTCGCGAAGAAGGCTCCTGCAAAGAAGAAGCCTGCCGCTAAGAAGGTCGTTAAGTAATCCATCCTCACTTAGTGCGAATAGGAGGAGATCAAATATCTCCTCCTATTTTTTTGAAGTTGTCGATCGCGTGATCTTGCTGGGCATCTTGGCGCGACGACGATTGAGTCGCTGCAATGCTGCCCAAAACGAACAGCGGGATTGGTCCCGGAGGGACGTAACGAAAGTAGCCCAGCACTTTAGTGCTGGGATCGCGTTTGAATCGTGACGCGTCCCGATAGGGACGATCGATCACCGTCTGACGTTCGCCAATTGAACGGCAACAGGATTCAATGCGATCATTTCTATCGTCCCTGGCGGGACGGGTCGTTCTAAAAACGAATGCTAACCCCACACCAAAGTGTGGGGCTACTTTCACCGCGTCCCTGCCGGGACGGCCACGCTTGGGCGCGCCAACCTTACACCGAGGTGCGGGCTACTTTGGTTGCGTCCCGCCGGAAGGATTCCCTATGACTTGTGTCCGCAATCTTCAGCTTTTTCGGTGCTCAAGAGCCTTCGCGACGATCTGCTCTACTGGCCACAACCGACCGATGCCTTCGTAACCGCAAGCCAGCATACCCTCTTCCGGGCCAATGAAATCGACACCGCGACTGCGCAGAACCGCGACATTGTTTTGCGTTGCGGGATGCAGCCACATTTTACCATTCATGGCTGGTGCCATCAGGATCGGTGCTCGAGTGGCCAAGGCGATCGCGGTCAATGCGTCGTCGGCGAGACCGAGCGCAAACTTAGCGATAATATCGGCGGTGGCCGGGGCCACCAACAGCAGGTCGGCGCGATCCGCTAAGTCGATATGACCAGGATGCCAATCCGCCGTTTCTGCAAATAGGTCAGTGGTTACCGGGTTGCGCGAGAGTGTCTGCAATGTCAGCGGAGTAATGAATTGGGCGGCTCCTTCAGTCAATACGACATGAATGTTGCACTCTTCCTTGCGTAGCTTGCTCGCGATATCGGCCGCTCGGTATGCGGCGATTGATGCAGTGACGCCGAGTATGATAGTCATAGGATGGTTTCCGGAAGTGGGCGCAACCGAAGCCAAAGGCACGATCGCCCATTGCGCGACAAGCTCACTGAGCATCGACCCACATTATTCAACGTTTTGAATCTGTTCTCGCACCTTTTCCAGTTCCGACTTTGCCTGCACAACGAGCTGCGATATCTCCGCGTCGTTGGCTTTCGCACTGAGAGTATTGAGTTCGCGTCCGATCTCCTGACAAAGAAACTCCGAGGTACGTCCAATTGGTTCCTTTTTTTCAAGCGTGTCTACCAACTGGCCAAGATGTGAGTCCAGCCGGGTAATTTCCTCGGAAAAGTCAGAGCGTTCGGAAAAAAATGCCACTTCCTTGGCGAGGCGATCATCATCTAACGGAATATCAATTCCGGATTTTCGAATCCGCGCGTGCAAATTTGTCCGATAACGCTCTGAAGCACGGGGTCGTAACCTTTTGACCTTGTGCAAACAGTTGCGTATCGACCTGATCCTCCGGGTGAGATCGCGCTTGAGGTTGGCTCCTTCTTTTGCGCGCATGGCAAGAAGCTGATCCAGCGCGGCTTGCAGCGCCGTCAAGAGCGGTGTTCGCGTCTTCGGGCTTAACTGTTTCGTGGCAGGTTGTTCAATGACTCCGGGCGACCGAAGCAAAGTATCCATTGTGATTTCCCCATTGACGCGCAACTCCGACTGCAGTGCCTTGAATGCGGCGAGATACGATTTAGCGAGTGGGCGGTTTAGCACCGGTTCCACTTGTGGCGAAGTGAATTCCAAATTGAAGTTAACGGTGATGCGTCCTCTTCCGATCGTTCGGTCGACGATTGAGCGAATTTCAGGTTCCCAGGGGGAGAGAGAATCCGGCAGGTTAAGGATGACTTCGGCTTGCCGTTTATTGACGGCCTGAATTTCGACCACTACCGCAACCTCCTCGGTAGAGGCTTGCGCACGGCCGTAGCCAGTCATGCTCTGCATTTGCTTAAATCTATCAACCCTACGGGAATGACAAAATCAGAAATTACAGACGAGCCGAAGCGGGACCCATGACTCCTCGGCGCGCGCTGGGTTACTTTCGGGCGTTGCAAGCAACACCCCTCGGTTCCGGGCGTCGCGGCTTCCTGCGCCGTCTGTTATTCGTGACTGATTATCGGTTATGCCGCGCTGCAGCCGGTCATCTGTCCTACCGGGTAACCGCATGGTATTTTTGGAGCGGTACAACACTGATTCCTTTTGCTTGAATTGCTTTGATCGCCCGAATACTCGCTTCG
The DNA here is from genome assembly GCA_035710445.1 of Chthoniobacterales bacterium. Classification (GTDB taxonomy): domain Bacteria; phylum Verrucomicrobiota; class Verrucomicrobiia; order Chthoniobacterales; family JAFAMB01; genus DASTDH01. The sequence goes on along the minus strand of DASTDH010000600.1, from coordinate 10,838 downwards.
ACTCCGCTAGTAGTCGTTAAGATCGGAATCCGTTGAGCAACGGCCAAACTTCGAATCTGGATCTCATCTTTTCTGGGCACTTTACCGCTCGGCGTGTTGATAATGAGATCGATTTCTCCGTTTTTCATCATGTCGAGGGCATGCGGCCGTCCTTCGGCCAGTTTAAATAGACGTTTGACCGGTACGCGAGCGGAAGTCAGCGCCTGAGCAGTTCCACTGGTAGCGTATAACTTGAAACCAAGATTGATTAGTTCAGCTGCCAACCGAACTGTTTCAGGTTTGTCGCGATCCTTAACGCTTACAAAAACATTTCCGCTGCTGGGTAAAGGCGGCTGCGCGGCCATCTGAGATTTCGCGTAGGCCAAACCAAGATCGTCCGCGATGCCCATGACCTCACCGGTCGATTTCATCTCCGGTCCCAGCATGATATCGATGCCCGGAAAACGGATAAACGGAAATACCGCTTCCTTAACAGAGAAATGTTGCGGCACGATCTTCTGCGTGAATCCGAGCTCGCGCAGCGATTTCCCAGCCATGACCTTCGCAGCGAGCTTGGCCAATGGCACGCCTAACGCCTTGCTTACGAACGGGACAGTCCGAGAAGCGCGAGGGTTGACTTCGAGCACATAGACTTCTTCATCCTTCACGGCGAATTGGACGTTCATGAGTCCACGAACTGCGAGCTCTTTGGCCATCGCCTGAGTCGCAGCCTCGATGGTGGACAGTACTTGCGCGGAAAGCGAAAAAGCTGGGATGACGCAGGCGCTATCGCCGCTATGGATGCCTGCTTCTTCGATATGCTGCATGACCGCGCCGATCACCACGATTTCGCCGTCGGATATACAGTCGACGTCCACTTCGGTGGCGTCGTCCAGGAAACGGTCTACCAGAACGGGGCGTTCCGGACTTGCCTCCACCGCGGTTCGAATGTAGCGCCGCAGGTCTTCTTCATCGTAGACGATTTCCATTGCTCGACCACCCAGCACGAACGAGGGCCGCACCAGAACCGGGTAGCCGATCGATCGAGCTACTTTGACTGCTTCTGCTTCATTCGTAGCCGTACCATTGGGCGGTTGATTCAGGCCGAGGCGTTGCAGAAGAGCGGCAAAATGTTTCCGGTCCTCTGCCATCTCGATGCTTTGCGGCTGTGTCCCAATGATGTTAACGCCATTGGCTTGCAAGGCCGCTGCGAGGTTCAACGGTGTTTGACCGCCGAACTGAACGATTGCACCCCAACACTTCTCTTGCCGGTAGATGCTCAATACGTCTTCGAGGGTCAACGGCTCAAAATAGAGTTTGTCGCTGGTATCATAGTCGGTCGACACGGTCTCCGGATTCGAATTCACCATGACGGTCTCGAATCCTTCCTCTTTCAGCGCAAAAGAGGCGTGCACGCAGCAGTAATCAAACTCGATACCCTGGCCGATGCGATTTGGCCCGCCGCCCAGAATCATCACCCGTCGGCGATCACTTTCGCGAATCTCATTCTCTTCCCCATAGGTGGAGTAATAGTAAGGGGTGTACGCTTCAAACTCAGCCGAACAAGTATCGACGAGCCGGTAGGTTGGCAATATCGATTGTGCGTGCCGCTCTTTGCGCACGTCTGCTTCGGTGCGACCGGTCAGGTGTGCGATCTGCCGATCGGAAAAGCCAAGCCGTTTGGCGGCACGTAAAGGAAGAGCCTTCGCCCGAATATCGGATTCGGCCACTACCAAACTGCGAAGATTCTCCAGAAACCACGGGTCGATCCCGGTAAGCTCCTTGATCCGCGCAACACTAAGGCCCGCTAGCAGGGCATAACGGATAAAGAAGATCCTATCCCAGGATGGATTCAAAAGCTTCCGTTGGATCTCTTCCACATTCCAATCGCCATTCTCCAATCTCGGCTCGCGATCTTTGCCGTCAGCCCCAAATCCGAATCTTCCAATTTCGAGCGAGCGAATGGCCTTCTGGAACGCTTCCTTAAACGTTCGACCGATCGCCATGGCCTCGCCCACGCTCTTCATCTGGGTGGTCAACGTGGGATCGGCTTGCGGGAATTTTTCAAAAGTGAAACGCGGGATTTTGACGACGCAATAATCTATCACCGGTTCGAAGCTGGCCGGTGTTTCGCGGGTGATATCGTTGCGGATTTCATCCAGCGTATAGCCGACAGCGAGTTTGGCTGCGATCTTAGCGATCGGAAAGCCGGTGGCCTTGGACGCGAGGGCGGAAGAGCGCGAGACCCGCGGGTTCATCTCAATTACCACCATTCGGCCATTTTCCGGATTAACCGCGAATTGGATGTTTGACCCTCCGGTCTCAACGCCGATTTCGCGTATGACCGCGAAGGAAGCGTCTCGCATCAACTGGAATTCGCGATCGGTCAGCGTCTGGGTCGGAGCCACCGTGATCGAGTCGCCGGTGTGAACGCCCATCGGGTCGAAGTTTTCGATCGAACAGATGACAACACAATTGTCCGCCCGATCGCGCATTACCTCCATCTCGAATTCCTTCCAGCCAAGGAGCGACTCTTCAATCAACACCTCTTTAACCGGTGACTGTTCCAGTCCACGATGGACGATCTCATCGAACTCTTCCCGATTGTAAGCGATACCGCCGCCGGCGCCGCCCAGCGTAAACGCCGGCCGGATGATCAGTGGGAAAGAGCCGATCTGTCCGGCAACGGCTTGAGCGTCAGCTTCGCTGTGCGCGATTCCAGAGCGCGGCACGTCAAGTCCGATGCGTTGCATGGCGCTCTTAAAGAGCTGGCGATCTTCTCCTTTGGCAATAGCCGCAGCATTGGCGCCGATCAACTTTACGGCGTACCGAGTGAGCGTTCCACGCCGGTGTAACTCCATGGCGGTGTTAAGCGCAGTCTGGCCGCCTAGAGTTGGCAAAAGTGCGTCCGGCCTTTCCTGGGCGATGATCAGCTCAACGACCTCGGGAGTAATCGGCTCAATATAGGTACTGGTGGCAAACTCGGGATCGGTCATGATCGTTGCCGGATTCGAATTTACCAGGACGACCTCATACCCCTCTTCCAGCAAAGCTTTGCAGGCCTGCACTCCGGAATAATCAAATTCGCAGCCTTGCCCGATAACGATCGGTCCGGACCCAATCAGCAAGATTTTGTGAAGATCGGTGTTCTTAGGCATAGCGGCCCAACCGGCTTAGTAGCTGGGTGGTACGGTAGAATGCGAGTTTATTGTAGTAGGGGGCGGGCCATGTCGATCCGTGCGGCGAACTCAACTTTCGCTCCGCGAACAAAATGAAGACCATCTCTTCTCTGCGAAGCGGACGTTCAGTCCGTCTTGGTGGATCGATCCGACCAGCGGTTTTGCTCAGCAACCGCCAAGCTATCCTTCTGCTAGCTTTCCATTCCAGCCCGCCGAAGCGGCACTAGAGTCTTTCCTCGAGATCGACGATCCGGCTAAGGGCATCCACAAAATCTCGGAAACCGCTGGCCGGCAACATAATGGTATCGCGTCTCCCACTCACATCCTCGGTAATCTTGAGAAAACGCCCACGTTGATTCTCTTTGAGATCGAGAAAGAAAACCTTCCGATCCACCTGAATTTTTTCGGAGGCGAGAGGATCATCGGACCTGTGAGATGTATTACTGTTAATCATAGCCTTCTATACCTTTTGGCGCTGCGCGGCAGCACCGCCTTCTTTTTATCCGATCCCTTTTGACGAGACCTTCATGAACTTCTCAAAACTCGATTCATTCGATATCGGAACATCGCGCGGGGAAAATTCTGAAAGTAGAGGCTAATTTGGAAAATTTGCAACGAATTCTAAGCCAGTCCTACTGCCGTTCGAACTTTTTCCAGGGTTTTTGTCGCGACCTCGGTAGCACGCAGTGCACCTGCTCGAAGTACACCTTCAACATAGTCGGGGTCGGCCTCCAGTTCCGCGCGCCGAGCCCGCATCGGAGTGAATGCATTCCAGATGACCTCAAATAACTGCTTCTTGAATTCTCCATAACCGGTACCGCCCGCGCGGAAGGCGTTCTCCATCGAAGTTACCTGCTCCGGTGAGGCGAAAAGCCGGTAGAGTTGTAGAATGGTGGAATTCGTTGGATCTTTTGGCACTTCCACCGGCGTCGAGTCGGTCACGATGCTCATGACTTTCTTTCGAATGAGCTTCTCCGGACCGAAGATTTCGATGGTGTTCTCATAACTCTTGCTCATCTTTTGCCCATCGAGGCCGACCACGGTTGCCACCTCGTCCCGGATCAACGGTTCGGGCACCTTTAAAGTGGACCCATAGGCTTCGTTAAATTTGATGGCGATATCGCGAGTGATCTCCAGATGCTGTTTCTGGTCTTTGCCGACCGGTACGACGTCGGCGGAGTACAATAAGATATCGGCTGCCATCAGGACTGGATACGCGAAGAGTCCGTGAGAAGAGGGGATGCCGCGAGCGGTTTTGTCTTTGTAGGAGTGGGATCGCTCCAGGAGGCCCATGGGGGTTATGGTACTCAGAATCCAGGCGAGTTCCGTCACCAGTGGCACATCCGATTGACGGAAGAAGCAAGCCCGGTCGGGATCCAATCCGCAAGCCAGGAAATCGAGCGCTACGCCACGAACGTATTCGCGGAGTGCCGTCGGATCCTGGAGCGAAGTCAGAGCGTGATAGTCGGCAATGAAATAGAAAGCTTCACCCCGATTCTGCAGCTCGACTGCCGGCTTGAGCGCTCCAAAATAGTTACCGATGTGAAGAGCTCCCGAGGGCTGAATACCGGTTAAATAACGGACCATGCGGGATGGATAGCACCATCTGGCTGAGGGCGCACGTCGGGAACGGGGGAATGTTGGGAAGGGTGAGAAGTGAGAAGTGAGAGCCAGTAAGCAAACGCGAAACCGCGGATTGCGGAGTGCGGAACGGTCAGGGCGATCACCGCTGCAATTTTGGTTCAGCTCTCTTTATTCCGCGCTCTGTACTCCGCATTCCGCGGTTGCCGCCGGCTATCGCTCGATCTCCCAGCGTTCCAGCAACGCTTTTTCCTGGTCGAGAAAACGCTGCCACAGCTCGCGGTGCTTGGGTTCGTACCGCTGGTCTTGGAAGTCTGCCATCTTTTGTCGCAGCAAGATGAGCTGCTCCAGATGAGAAACGTCCTCCGAATAGACTTCCCGAAGAAAGCGGGCCGCTGCTGCGTCTCGCTCCCAGAGCACTCCAAACGAGTTCACGAAATCGGCGGCATATTGCAGGTCGCCACGCTCGTTGTGTTGCCAGATTTCCGGAGACGGCTCCGGCAGATCCAATAGGAGAGGGGCCAGGTACAAGTTCTGCACCATTCCGCGACGGTACCGGAACGCAGACTTTCTCTCTTCATCCGAATCGAAAAGAGCGAGAGCCCAGCCGAAGCAAAATCCAGGATCTTCCAAATCATCGACGAACTTCAGTGCGTACCAATCAAAAAATTCGCGAGCTTGTTCGATTTGGCCTGTCGACAGTTGAAGAAGCGGCAGGAGAAAACGAATTCCGGAGTGATCGATTGGATTCTCGAGGATTGTTTTTTCGCCGATCGCGATGGCTTGCGGCAGATCGCCCTTCTGCCAGGCAGTCAGAATTCTTCCGTGCTGTGCGCGGATATAATAGCTCAATTGCCCTGGTTGATGAAGGGGTAGAGCTACCTCTGCCGCGCCAGAGAATTTTTCGGCCGCCGAGTCAATGTTTCCTTCCTGCAGTTCAAGGTCGGCTAGTTCGATCAGAGCTTCAGGCAGATCTTCAACCAGCTCTAAAGCTTTGCTTAGCAAGGCCCGTTTTTTTTCAATCGATCGTACGTGTTTGATTGATCGGACCAAGCCTTGGGCCAGAAACCCGGGACCGTGAGTCATGAGCAAATTCTGACCGGAACTGGTAATCAGTGCGGTAATTTGTGCTTGGATGGGATCTTCTTCCTCCTCTTCGGACGAGTCCTCCTGCTCGATATCGACTAGATTGATCTCGCAATGATATTCTCGAGACAGGCTTTGCCAGACCGATTCATCCCATTCCTCGAAATCGGGTATTTGCAGCTCATCCGGAACACCCCTTTCCTGGAAAAGCCGATGGAGTAGTAGCTCAGCCCGACGCTGATCCGTTTCCCGGACAAATTCGTGACCAATCAGCATCGCACTGTAGCGATGAACCACGTAGAGACATGTCGGAAGCATTACCAGCGGGCCAAATTGGATCGGCACATTGAGATCGAACCAATTAAAGCTCCAGATCTCCTTGGTCGCGCGTAGCGGCTGGATCATGCGGTTAGGGTTGCGGGTTAAGAGTTGCAGGTTGCGGGTTGGACCGCTGACTTTTTTTACCACCCGATAGGTATGCGCTGTCGGCGGTTGAATTTATCCATGTAGAAGATCTCTTTGTTGGCCGACCCAAATTCGTGCACGAGACGAGTGACTTTTACGTCGAAGCAACAGTACTCAGCGATTTCCAGAATTCGTTTTTCGCGCCACCATTTTATTGCGTCGATACCATCTCCGGTTTTGCCAATTCCGAGCGTAGCCTGCGCAATGCTATCTAATCTTGGTCGTCCACCTAAATTCTTCTCCACTTCTGTTAACAGGTCTAGAGTGCGCAGCTGATGCGGTAGATCGAGTATGGTGTATCCCATTAGCACCTCGAAATCGAAATTGAGGATGTTGAAACCAACGACCAAATCTGCCCGCAGCAGCTGATTGACCAGATCATCGACCCGTTGTTCCGAATATATGCGGTATTGGCGCAATTGAGTGCTGTAAGTCACTCCTACCGACATTCCCATATCCCGTTTCTTATTCCATCCTCCGGCGTCATTGGCGGTGCGTTGGGTTTCCAGATCGAAGTAAACAATGTCCATGTAATATAGAATGTGGAATGCCGATTGCGGAGTACGGGGTTGGGAGTCAAGAGCGCGACATATAGCACCGAAGGCGAATTTCTCAAACCAGACCCCGCAACGCGTAACCCTGCAAGTTTGTAACCAGGAACCGTCAATCAAAGCTGCCGGCGTCAAACCGATAAAGATTTTTGAGGCCGGTCACCCGGTACTCCTCGACGACCGACGCGTCGGAAACGAAGATCAGTAAACTATCGATGCCGTTCGCCAACCACTTAGCTTGCACGATGTTCTTGGTCTTGGCTATCTGCAGCAGTGGTAGGCCGTCACTGGTGGAGATCCAGGCGCCGGTTTCATCAGTGATGACGCCCAGCAAAAGGCTTCCGGGAGACCCAGTTTCCAAAGGATTCTCCGCCAGTTGGATTGAAACGGTTGGAGAATCGGGTTTTTCTTGGACCGGCACAACCTGGCCGTTCTTAACGTCGAAATAGCGGAAAGGAGTTAACGAACGGTCTAACCATTTTTGCCAAACGGATTGTTGCGCTTGGGCACTTTGGAAATGCAAACCGATGACGCGTTCTCCCGGATTTAGATCGATGGTCAGCAATAGATCCTCATCGTCGCGGGAACCGCACAGCGTGCGAGCACTCTGCAGATCTGGCGGTAAGTCCAGCTCTTGAATGTGTTGTCCGGAGAGATCGACTTGCCGAAGGATTCGCTTCGAGTCCACTTCCAGCAAGAGCCAAATCGTGTCGCCCTTTCCTGCACTCATACCTAAGAGTTGGCCGCTCTTTCCGGTTTCGATCGGCGAAAATTCATGATCCTGAAATCTCCAGATATTTCCGTTGGGGCTGGCCACCACCGCCGAAGAATCGAGCTGAGCACAAAAAGCCACATCTTCCCGGGGCAGTGTGATGCTTTGATCGGGATCAGTGGAAGAATACAATTGGTTGTTGGTGAGAACGATCCATTTGCCGTGCCATTGGTCGGCGTCGCGAAGATCGGGGTAAGGCTTCTCGCCGATTGAACTACGACTTACTGGGTCTACCTGCACGAGGCGATCGGTGCCGATCGCGAGAATGTGCGATCCGTCAAATTTGACGCTCTTGGTGTCCGCGGGCAATTCTGTGGTCCGATACTTGCCGTTGGCGGCATCGACGAGCAATTGCTTGCCAGTCGCGACTTCGGCGAAAGCACAGACCGATTTTCCGTTGAGAAAGGCCGCCCTTAAGATCCGCTTTGGCTGGACGCTACTGGTTGGATCGACCCAGTCATTCAAGTGGTAAGCTTGGCCCGATACATTCACATCGCCTACCAGCACTCCACGCGCCGAATATTTGCCGGCCGGGGCTTGATCGCCCTTGGAATCTTTTCCGTCCCAATCGATGAAAAGGCCATTAAGCCCGGATTTAAAGCTATCAATCTCCGCGGCCCTTTTCAGCACCCGAACCAGTTTCCCGTCGGCAGCATAGACCCCCAAACTAATGACTCCTTCTTCCGGTGGCGGAATGAACATGAGTTGATGGGTTCCGGCGGTTTCCTCCTGCGTCTGCTCGCTGCCGGTTGCGCCGGGCAGCCAGGCTAAAATTAAAATCAGGGCGCCCAGAATGAATGAATCCCGATGAGGAGCGCGGGCTCGGCTCATTCGATACAACGCAGGATCATCAAACATAATATTTCCAATTCACGTTTGGAAAAAGATTATCGCGCGACTCGCAAAGGATCAGAAATTCTTCATCGAGAATGTCGCCCCTGAGCAGATCATACAGGCGCGTAAACCGGAGGATATGGTCCCGGGTTCGTTTGGTTGCGTAATCTTTGGCGGTGCCGGTCTTCATCAGAAAAGCCCAATCGCTCGCCTGAGCGAGGAGGAGTTCTCTAGCCATCTGGCGAAGCGCCCTTTGTTTCCATTGGCTCGGGGCTTTAGCAACTAACCTGGCGATCTCGGTCATTCGGCGAGCAGCCGCATGGAGGTGGGGATATATCCAGGCGTTCGATTGATCTAACCATACTTCCCAAAAGCCTTTGTTGCCCCAACTGGAAGGGCTGGGAGAAATGATCTGCAACGTGTCGTATTTCTCCAAGTAAGCGCTTGGGGTAATGAGCTGGAAAACTTTCTGATCATAAACGGCTTTGCGTATAACGAGGTTCAGAAAAATCGGCCCTTCATACCACCAGTGACCAAACAGCTCAGCGTCGAATGGGGTTAGGATGATCGGATCAATGTTGGTAACATCCAGCAGATGGGAAAACTGTTTAACGCGGTTCGAGACGAAGTCCCCGGCGTGGTGGTCGGCTGCTCCGTGTGCCCAGCCAGGAACATAGTACTCTTTGTGGGGAGTGCGTCCGGTGATTCGGTGGTACTTGATGCCGGTGAATTTCCGGTGTCCGTCCGCCGGCAGAAATGGCCGTAGGTATTCGATATCGAGATCGTACCCGGCATCACGATAGAAGTCGCGATAAGCTGGATCCCCCGGGTACCCTTCCTGCGCGCTCCACACTTGTTTGCTCGATTCCCGGTCTCGGCCAAAAACGGCTGGACCTGCACCGGTAAAACAGGGTGCATAGATGGCGTATCGAGGACGGGGGTTTCCAAACATCAATCCATGCGCATCTAAGACAAACCAGCGAATCTCGGCTTCTCGAAGATATTCTTCCACTCCGGAAAAATAGGCGCATTCCGGTAACCAGATCCCTTGAGGGGCCCGACCAAAGGATTCGCGGTACTGATCACAGGCGATCCGAATTTGTGCGCGAACGGCTTCCGGTTGGGGGGCAAGCAGCGGCAGAAAGCCGTGGGTGGCTGCGCAAGTGATGATCTCGAGAAATCCATCGTCCTGGAATCGACGAAATGCTCCGACCAGGTCACACTTCAGCCGATCGACATATATTTCCCGGCATTCCAGAAACCGGGTATGGTAAAGGCGAGCAAGGTGATTCAGCTCGGGGGTTCCCTGGGTGCGATCGATTTCGTTTTTGGCCAGTCCGATGGCTCGGTCGAGATATTTCAAATAGCGCGCACGGAGCAGTTCATCATCAAGCATTGCGCAAAGCGTCGGCGTCAATGACATCGTGATTTGGAACGGCACGCCATCGCGCACCAGACCCTCAAATACTTGCCAGATTGGGAGGTAGGTTTCAGTAATGGCTTCAAAAAGCCAGTCTTCTTCCAGAAAGTCCGGATACTCCGGGTGTCGAACGAAAGGCAGATGCGCGTGAAGGAGCAGAGAGAAATATCCTTTGGCCATGAGACTGGTTTTTCCGGGGGCAATTAGGGGATGGTGGGCGCTTTTCGTCGAACTCCCCCGAATTGGGAACGGAGTCAATCTGAAAGAATAGATAACGGAAGCGGCGCAAATGGATCGGCGATCTACTTGGTGGAGAGCAGAAACGGGGCAAGGTCCTTCTCTACGGCAGGTGATTTGGGCTCCTGCTGCCGCCGGCAACGGGCGTTCTCGGCATTATTCCCAGGAGAGACGATCGTGAGTTATTCACAAATGCCGTGGCGGCAAAGTGGTCCTCACGATTTATGGCAAAAGGCGTTTGTTTATGGAAATTAAAAGAGATTGTCATCTTTGCGCTTAATCTCAAGGCGGAGGGGCGGCGCGATCCCAAAAACAATTCACTAGTTATTCACAGATTGATAACGCCCGGGCGACCCGGACATTGTGCGTCCTGTCCCTTGGTAGGGCGCGTCCCGCGTCCGCGGGACCACTCATCCGAGGCATGATTGGATCCGAGTAGACCGAAGCGTCATCGGAAACCAATGGATCGCATTACCGGCATGCCCATCGGGGAAGCGGGGCGCTGGGAATCCGGCGGTCCGGGACTGTGCGGACCGGATACATCGTTAACGATGTTCCCGAACACCCGTTAAGGATCTTTCCAGTCTTCACAGGGACGGACCGCCCTACCGCACCTACGCGAAAGCCAAAGGACTGCAATTGTGCCCAAGCACTTTGGAGGCGGAAGCCTTGAGCCATTGATTTAGAATCGTGGCGTAAACCGAGCGAAAATCGACATTGTAAATCAAATCGCC
>DASTDH010000599.1:0-2272 GCA_035710445.1 Chthoniobacterales bacterium | reverse complement strand
CTACTTTCGGCTGCCGCACGGCCACCCAAACGCCAACGGCTCCGAGGACGACGAGACCGAGCGCGATGATCCACTTCCGCCACTTCATTGGCGTCAGCCAGACTATCACAGTGATCTGTCCCTGCCGCGTCCAGCCGCAATTTGGTCCTTGGGGCCCGGACTGAGAATGCGGCAGACCGTGCCCGTATTAGCTACGATGCGTTTCCGCCCAAAGGGTAGTGTTGCAAAAACAATTCTGTCGGCAAAACCGACTCAACCGCCAATCTCGTCAGTCGACTATTCAGCTCTCAATCCGAGGATTTCTCGAATGAACTGAATCTGCCCAAGTACATCCCCTTTCGGCAACCACCTTACTTGGCCTTTCCGGATCATGTGCAGGATCTCGTAGCCCTGAATCGTTCGCCACGCTCCATCGAACGATCGAAAACCTTGGCTGGGATTCAACCGCCGCTTGATCCCTCGATGGTCCTATTCCACAAGATTGTTTAAGTATGGGCAGGTTCGACAGCGGCACCGGCGGACCAGTTTCCGTTTCTGCTTCAGCTCCACGATCACCTTCGGGTAAGACGGGTTGCCGTCTACTGTGATGACCCGCGGCCGGGATGACCAGGAGCTTGCAAGGCTTTTCTGGAAGAACTGCTTGGCCCAACCGCTCTCGCTCAGCGGAGAACCAGAAGTCGATCGTGGCGCCGGTGGAATCGACGGCACGATACAGGTATCGCCAGGTCCCACCTTGGCAAATGTACGTTTCGTCGACCCTCCAGGAGCTGTTGGTTGATTTCAATTCCCGCCGGCATCTCTGGTTCAGTGCTTAGCCCTGCACCCAGCGCCCAAATCGTGTGTGGTCTGCAGGAAGACCTCGTTCCACGAGCAGTTCTCGACATCCCGATGAAAGCGAGAACCGCAGATACCAACGGACCGCACAAACAATGATCTCGGGTTCGAAGTGCCGCAATTTGAATAGCGCTCGCCGCGGTTTGATCATGGAATAATCTTGCAGCCTATCAGACCGGTTCACCGAGTTCTTGCAACACAGACAAATCTTCGATCACTGCGTCTGCAGTTTCGGGGCGCGCAGAAATAGGACGTTGTTTTCCAGATGAATGTGCTGATGCAGATCGGTTTCGAGCTCAATCAGCGCAGCGAACAACGCGCGATAGGTATTGCATGCTTCGACCGGGATCGTATAGTCACGCGTGAATTGTCGCATTTGCACGAGTGCCCGACCGGCACTCTCGTGCTCATGCTCCATGCGAGCGATGGGGTGCTCGATGCAACAGGACGGCACCATCTCGCCGGCAGCCGCTTCAAGTTCTGCGATGGCCGGAAACAGAATCAGCTCCTCCCTCATCATGTGTGCCTCCAGCTCTTCTCGGAGCGCGGTAAAAGTCTCGCGCACCTGAAAAAGTACCGGCTCGCGGTCTCCGTGAGCGCGCACCACTTTAGCAAACAACTCTGCGATCCGCGGCAATTCGGATTTTAGATATGCGTGGTGGCGGGAAAGGATGTGATCGATCAACTCCCTGAGCGGCGCCGTGTTCCACTCGCGCTCGCCCGTTTGCGGTTGCAGGGTGCCGGCTTGCTCGAGTTCACTCAATAGGACTTCCTGCGTGATACCACGCTCCCAGCAGGCGGCCTCAAGTGAGTGTTTTCCCCCACAGCAGTAGTCAATTCGGTATTTTTCAAGGATGCGTGCCGCGCCGGGGATCTCAGCGACGAGTTCACCTAGGGTCTTCTCGTTTGAAATGACCATCTTAGCCTCCTGGCTTTAGGTAACGGATTATGCACGCCGCGTGCCAGTGGCGCTGGCCACAAGATTGCAGAATTGTTACCGCCGCACGTGGAGGTGCCATGGACTTTAACCAGTCGCCATTGTTGGTTATTTGGGAAGTAACCCAGGCCTGCGACCTGGCGTGCGTGCATTGCCGGGCATCGGCCATGCCGGCGCGCAACCCTGGCGAACTCACCACGGAGCAGGGGCATCGTTTGCTGGACGAGATCCGCTCGTTCGGCGATCCGCTGATAGTATTTACCGGGGGTGATCCGCTCAAGCGCCCCGACTTGTTCGATCTGATCCGTCACAGCGTGGATCTTGGGCTGCGTACCAACGTTACGCCCAGCGCGACGCCGCTGCTAACGGCGAATGCCATTGACCAGTTTAAGAGATCGGGCATTGCGCGTATGGCTATCAGTCTGGACGGTCCGGATGCAGAAACGCACGATAGTTTCCGCGGCGTCGCCGGAACTTTTGACCGCGCCATGTTCGCACTGC
>DASTDH010000598.1:0-3918 GCA_035710445.1 Chthoniobacterales bacterium | reverse complement strand
CAGCCTCTCGCAAGAGGACACGACAAAGCGATTTTTGAAGGCAGCTCGAGGTGCTGCGTGGGCGGTTTGGCTCGAACAGAAAGGATTAATCTCTCAGCTGCTTCGTACGGATGGTCGAGCGGAAAGAGCTCAGGAAGAAATCGCACGCTGGCTTGCAACCCACTTTCTTGACGACGAACCACAAACTCTCTTAGGTCTGATCGAACGGCATCATCAAAACATTCATCCCTGCCTTTGGTTCCATATCCATCTGAGGCTTCAAAACCGTAAGCAGCCGGTCACCGAGTCGTCCTTTCGGAAATGGGTTGGCATCTTGTTGTTTGCAGCGCCAGCGGGTTCCAAGAACTGGCTTTCTGACCTGATTTTAGCTGCCGCTGAGCGCAGAGACATCGAATCGTTGCTTTTGCTGATGGACCGTCTTGTCACGCCGAGAATCCGGCTGGACAGTTCGTATTTTCTTAGCGAGGGCGAGCTGCAGCCGACCACAGCGGTTACATTGAACCTCCTTCATGATGACGAAGACTATTGGTTCCGGAAGGCCTGGGAGAAGATTTTACGGCCGGCGCTTCCATCTCTTGCGTCGAAACTCGAGCTGATCATCCGCCGCGCACTGTGGCTATCCGATCAGCTGCTGCGCAGACCAGAAATGTCGCCAAGCTATGACCCGCTGCGGTATGCGCGCCCAGATATCGAAACTCGGACGCGCCCCTATTCGGACGCCTTTGACTTCGTAATCGACGTCGCCCTTGAGGTGGTTCGATCGTGCATGAGCGCGCCTAACCAGAACGCCGTTGCGTACCTTAGCGACCTGTTCGCGACGGGCGTTCCAGTGATTCAACGACTGGCTATTGCCGGTATCCGAATCAGTTCGGTTCTTTCGGCCGATGAGAAACTGCGCTTGCTTTTGAGCAAGCGGATCCTACACTCTTTCTCGTTTCGAACAGAAACGATTAAGCTTTTCGAATCGAATCTCCCTTCCTGTTCTGAGGCGGTCAAGAGTGAGACTCTAGAGGCGGTGAAGCGTGGCCCAGAGCTGGACCAACGAGAGGGCCTTTCTTCTGAGCAGGTGGACGCGGCCACTTTTTCTCTGCTTCGATTCCTAAAGCAGACCGATGAATCCTGGAGGGAATTAGATGCCCCTTTAGCTGAACTCCTGGAACGTTACCCGGATTTCCAAGCACTTGCTGCATTCGCGCTGCCAACGGTGAGCCCGGGCGCGCGATGGGTGGATCCTGGCGAAGGTTTCGACCTCGAAGTGCTGCTGGCCGAGCCCGCGACAAAATTTTTGGAAAAGTGGCTGGCAGCGCCCGACCACGATATGTCGGGGCCGTCGCAATGGAGTTATGGTGCCGTACTGCCAACCCTAGCAAAACGCTCCCTTTCGTGGGTTCTCAGTTTGGGTAGGGCCGCGCTTGATCGCGAGATAGCGCTCGGGTTTGTTTGGTCTTCAATCGCACAAGCGATCCAAGAAGCATCGCGAACAGACAACGATTGGCGGGAAATCCTTTCACTACTTCGTGCCGCGGCGGGATTCGGTGCTGGTTATGAATTTGCGATCAGAATACTCGAGCAAGGAATTAACGCCGACCGCGATCCGGTGCCACAAACGCTCTTTGAAGAAGCCGATATATTGGCAGACAAGCTGACGCCGATGCTGATGCAATCAACTACGAAAGTCGAACTAGGAGACGATTGGATTTCCACTGCAATAAATCACCCTGCCGGCTGGCACTGGCGCTATTGGATCGGGCGTGGGATGAAGTGGCGAAATATGCAAACCGGAGAACATTCGCTGCCCGAGCTGGTGAGCAAGAACTTGCGGATGCTCCTCCAAGAAAACTGGGCAGGGGCTTCGATCGCCAGGATCCTTTGCGGAAATCAGATCGTTCTGCTGGATTACTTGGATTCAAACTTTGCCCGGACCGCCGGACTCCCGCTTTTTTCGTGGTCCCGGAACGCGGAGAGCGCACTGCAGACCTGGAGCGGCTTCCTTGCGGGAGGTCGGTGGTCAGTCGCGCTGAAGGACTTCATCTTAGAGGATTTCGTGGAGACGATCCAACGCTGGGAAAGCCTGCCGGAAGCGAGCCAGCGTGAACTCGGTCGACATTTGGCTACCCTTGCTGTCCTCGTGCTGCAAAACCCTCTAGAGAACGGAATCCTTAGCCGATGCATAATGCCACTGTCAGACGACGTGCTGGAGGGCTTTGCAACAGCAGTCTCTCAGATACTTAGGGATATGAAACCAGAAGGCGCCCAGGCTGTTTGGAATAGATGGCTTTTAGAATATCTTGACAAGCGATCACTGGGCCAGCCGAAGCCCTGGACACCGGGTGAGGTCCAACAGATTCCGTTTTGGGTGCTGCATGCTGGATCGCTATTTCCCGATGCAGTGACCGTATTTAAAGGACTGCCCCGCCGCAACAGGATTCATGCTGATTGGGTATTAAGTGACATGCACGAACGCGCCGACGTTTTCGACGATGCGAACGCGTGCGCAGAACTGATTCTCGCAGTAGCCGACGCAATTTCGACTCCGCTAGCGGATCCCGGCAAGCTATCGAGCATGGTAAAGCGCCTGAAGTCTGCCGGCGTGTCGCAGGAACTCGCGGGAGCGCTTGATGAGCTGATGCTTAGGTTGGGGATCGGTGACTAGCTGAGAAATGCCGCTGTAAAACCCAAGGTGTAATCAAGCGATATCCGGGATTGATCCAATCGCCACGGCGAAGGGAATTTCTCAATTGAACTCGATTCCGGCTTCATGTTTCCGCGCGATTGGATGTTTAAAGTTCAGGCTTACCCGGGACGATTTGCAGCGGATCGCCGAGGAACTCGAAGCAGCCTTGACGCAGTTTGCGACAATCGCCGAAGACCTAAAGGGATAACGCCCATTGCTGAGCGCCAACGGGATTCACCACATGGGCCCGTCGCTCGAGGACCTACCTTGAGCGCATTCTGCGGGCGTTTATGGCATCTGCCAGCTGGAGCCGGGACCACGGGGGGAAAATTTACACCCGTGGTTGAAACTTCAGACGAAAACGGAGAAAGAGCAGCGAAACAAGATCACGAAGCTCGCAAAAAGGCCGGCCGAAGCGGCAGAAAGGAACAACGGCACCGGGCTGGTCTGTTGGTCGCCTTGCGGAGCAAGAGCAGAAGGGATAAAGGTCCTTCATGTCGGGGCCAAAAGCGGAACTTTTTGCGGAACTTTGGGATTTTAGCGGACGTCATATTTCATAACTGACGTTCCCTAAAGGGCTTACGATTTTTCTAGAATGGACGTCCGCATACCAACCTCGTTTGGCGAAGCGATCGCGTGCGATTACGTTCCAGAAACGGATTATCCGGTTTTTGTCTCGAGTTTCGCGCCCTACGCGGCCGACCATCGTTACTACGAAATTACCCAAACGACGTTGAGCGATCAGTTCGAGCACCGCTATCTGATCCTCAAGGACAAGGAGAAGCGCACTCGCGCGGTCCAGCCGTTTCTGATCGTTCGCCAAGATCTGGTCATGGGAACACCTGCCTCAGTAAGACAGTCGATCGACACGGTAAGAAGAAGGTTTCCCGGCTTTCTCAAGCTGCCGATGCTGATGGTCGGTTGTTCGGCCGGCGAAGGCGATATTGCGTTGGATACTGCTTCCGGGACTATCGATTGGACAATCGATGCCTTGCGAGAGTCGCTTCCTCCGCTCGCGAAACGGTTGAAAGCAATGATGGTTTTATTCAAAGATTATCCGAAAGGCTATCGAACAAAACTCGACCACCTCTTGGGTGCCGGATTCACCCGCATCCCGAGCATGCCGGCAACTGGTTTGAAACTGGACTTCCACGATTTCGACGAATACCTGAATAGCAAACTGAGCCACGCCATGCGGAAGAACCTGCGACGCAAATTCCGTAAATCGGAAAGTGGCGGCCCAA
>DASTDH010000597.1:0-2940 GCA_035710445.1 Chthoniobacterales bacterium | reverse complement strand
ATTTTGCGGGCGCGACCGCAGAAATTAAGGAATACAACATTGCAATCGAGGCCCTCGGACGCCCGTCTGACTTCAATCCACAGACGGACACCATCGTTCGGGTGACGGCGCATACGCTGCGAAAGCGCTTGGAGGCCTACTACAACGCAGAAGGTGCGGATCACGAGGTGCACATAGGTCTGCCATCGGGCCATTACATGCCTCAGTTCACGTACCGGGGCGCAAACGGTGCTATTGGAGCCCAAGCAGGGCGCATCGAGAATGCCGAAAGGCAGCGAAACATGCAGTCCTTGGCGGCTTGGCTCCGACCACATCGAGTTGGCCGTAGTGTTTCAGCCGTCAGCGTGATTCTCACAGTTGCGCTGGCACTTGCGTCGTATTACTTGCTCGCGAAAAGACCTGGGGCCAGGCCGTTCCCGACAGCTGCGGCTGCGCTCGCCCTCAATTCAGCCGCGCCAGGGCTTCACGCAATGGTGGGGAGCCATGCCCAGTTCGTCGACCGTGCTGGCTCAGTATGGGAACCCGACCATTTCTGCTCCGGGGGAACCGAGTTTGCGGTGGTTGGACATTCCATCCTGGGGACTGAAGATAGCGAGCTGTTTTCAGCCGGCAGACGAGGGCAGTTCCAGTGCAATTTCCCTGTCGTGCCTGGAATATACGAAGTTCATCTCTTGTTCGCCGAGACAGCGGGGCTGCAGGAAAACAGCCGGTCGGTTGGATTTTCGATTAACGGCGGTCCGGTGAGCAGTGTTGACGTCGTAGACGACGCGGGCGGTGACGATATAGCCACCGCGAAAGTGTTAACCGACATTTCGCCCGCGAAGGACGGAATGATTCACGTTGACTTCACCACGCCGGACTCGTTCGTGAATGGCATCGAGATTCTTCCTGGATTCCCTCATCGCATGCTTCCCGTTCGCATCCTGGCGGCTCGGAATTCCTATCGCGACGGCGAGGGAAATCTCTGGCTTTCGGATCGCTATTTTCAGGGGGGGAGATTAAGCAGATTCGGAGGAGACTTGTCCAAGGTGCCCGACGGAGGAATCTATGACGGGCACCGTTTTGGCCACTTCCGATACATTATTCCGGTAGCCCGAGGAGGACGATACACAGTCCGGCTGCACTTCCTCGAGCACTGGTTCGGAGTCCCGAGCGGTAGCATGGGCGGATCTGGAAGCCGTGTTTTCAGCGTATGGTGCAACGGCACCGTGCTGCTCCGAAACTTTGATATTTATGCTGAAGGAGGCGCCCAACCGGTCGTCAAGTCGTTCGTCCATATCGAGCCAACTGCGCAAGGCAAAATCGAACTTTCGTTTATGCCCACCGTCAATTACCCGTCAGTCAGCGCAATCGAAATCATTCCTGAATGACCCAGTCCTCCACGCAAGCGGCGAGCCTGCGGCCGCTCTAATGCGCTTCGATCCACACGTTACGCTTTACATTCCGCACACCAGTCCTTAGCATCGGCGGCGAATTTGCCCGGAGGAGGCACATTTGAAGCCAGCAACTTGGAATGCTGCTGCCGCTCTGCTTTTTATTACTTCGATCTTTGCAACCGCGCAGCAACTGTCAGTTCCGCAGGAGCCGGTCGCAGGCGACATGCGCGACAGCAAGCTTTCTTTCGAGCAGAACCGCACTCCGAGTGAGACTCCTGACTATTCGAGCCGCGTTCGCGATCTCCTCGCGAAAATGAACCTGCGGGAAAAAATCGGGCAGATGACACAGCTCGACCTCGGAATGGTTACCGATGGCAAAGGCCAGACCATCACGATAAATCCGCAAAAGCTCCAGAAAGCAGTCATCGAATACGGAGTCGGATCGATTTTTAACGCTCACGACGAGGCATTGCCGCCGGCAAAATGGCACGAACTCCTCAGTCAGATCTACTCGGCGGCAGCCCTCTCGCGGCTGCACATCCCAATTGTGTATGGCATTGATTCGATTCATGGTGCGAATTATGTGCGCGGTAGCACATTGTTCCCTCAACCACTGGCGATGGCTGCCACGTGGAATCCTGAATTGGTTCTGCGCGCTGCACAAATCACTGCAGCCGAAACGCGTTCGGTCGGCATTCCATGGGACTTTTCGCCCGTGCTTGACATCGGGCGCCAACCCCTGTGGCCGCGTTTGTATGAAACGTATGGCGAAGATCCTGTTCTGGCCAAGACTATGGGCGTCGCCGTGGTTCGTGGATATGAAGGCAGAGACGTAGCCCAAAATACGAGCGTCGCCGCCTGTTTGAAGCATTACATCGGTTACAGCGGGCCAACGACTGGACAGGACCGCACGCCGGCGCTGATCCCCGAGATTACGTTGCGCGAATACTATCTGCCTTCGTTTCAGGCAGCCGTTCAAGCGGGCGCGCACACAGTGATGGTGAACTCCTCGGAGATCAACGGTGTACCCGGGCACGTGAACAAATACCTACTCACGGATGTTTTGCGAGGGGAGTTGGGCTTCAAGGGCGTCGTGGTATCGGATTGGGAGGACATCAAGAAGCTCGTAACCGTGCATCGCGTGGCAGCTACGGAGAAAGACGCGACGCGACTTGCAATCACGGCTGGAATTGATATCAGCATGGTACCGAGCGACTACAGTTTTGCCGACCTGCTATATGAGCTTGTGCAAGAAGACGCGGTGCCAGTCAGCCGTATCGACGAAGCGGTCAGCCGAATCCTCACCTTGAAATT
Source organism: Chthoniobacterales bacterium (assembly GCA_035710445.1). Classification (GTDB taxonomy): domain Bacteria; phylum Verrucomicrobiota; class Verrucomicrobiia; order Chthoniobacterales; family JAFAMB01; genus DASTDH01. The sequence goes on along the minus strand of DASTDH010000597.1, from coordinate 250 downwards.
TCAACTCGGACTTTTCGAGGCACGCGAGAAGCCGGCGGAACTGGCTGACAGAATCGGGACGCCGGAGTCACGGCAGGTGAGCTTGCAAGCCGCGCACGAGGCGATCACGCTGCTCAAGAATGATGGCAATCTGCTGCCGCTGCGGAAAAACATGCGTGTGCTGCTGACCGGTCCAACAAGCAATTCACTAAGAGCGGAGAACAACGGTTGGACTTATACATGGCAGGGGGACAATGCTGCGCTTTATCCA
>DASTDH010000596.1:0-6649 GCA_035710445.1 Chthoniobacterales bacterium | reverse complement strand
TCGGCAGGTTTGCCGAGTTTTCCATCGAATGCCGCTTTAAGGAACCCCGGCTTTTTGCCTCAGATTTCAGCCCGCGAGAGGGGCAGAACCGCTCACGATCTCCATGCGGCCAGCTAAACTCTCTGAGACCTGAGGCAGAGTCAGGATATTGGCTGAGCCCGTCAACAGAAACCTGCCGGCCCGGCGATCATCATCGACCGACTTCTTGATGGCCCGGAGAAGGTCGGGCACTCGCTGTACTTCGTCCAGTGGTGGTTCGATCGAGTGCGCGCACCAGCCGAGTTGGATCGCTGCGCGCCGCAGCCAGCACCGTGTCGTCGTCCATGGTGATGAATTCGCGATTGCCAGTGACCAAATCCCGGACCCGGGTGGTCTTGCCGCACTGGCGCGGCCCCGTAACCATAACGACAGGCGTGTCCTTGAGCGCGGTGGCAACCAATTCGGCGGAAAAGCGAGGAAACAGCGCGTGATCGGTATCGTCGATGCCGGGTGAAGACTCCGTCCAGTTCGGATGGGTTGTTCGTCTATTTCGGATTATAGGCTCGTCTGATCCGGAACGGAAAGCGGGACATTGCCGGAACTCGTCCCCGCTCGGGGTGGCCTAGCTCCGCCTGGTGGTGAGCGATAAAGGGGTGTCCTCCCAGATCGAGATTGTATCTTCCCGATCCAGCTCCTGCATCGCCTCCCGGTCGTTACAGCTTTGTCTTAGTCAACTGGCGCAAAAGACTCTCCTTGGCAGCGCCCCCGACGACTTCCGCCAAGCCCTCGTTGACGGCCGAACCGCCAGCCGGACTTCACCCGCGCGTTCGTCGGATTGTGGTGCGAGGCAAAAGGCGATTGCCAGCGGGCGCACGAATCCACGCAGGACGAAGGGCGGGCAGCGGGTCACTCCTCCGCACCGGATCGGGAGGACATGATCATCTCTGTTTGGACTGGCATTGTTTGCGAACGAGATCATGAACGCTCTATTTTGTCCAGCACGAAAATCTATGACGTAAGTGCGTCACTCGTTGGGGCAGGTTGAATCTTGCCCACTAGTGTCGCGGTATCGCACAACAGAGTCCACTTGACCCGCCGGAAAGTCGCATTGAAAGACGATTTCCTGTCTGGGGATAGCCTAATCACCAGTGCCGTCGCCATTGCCAATCGCATTTGCGATCCGTTGCAACCAGCGATTCTGCAAGTCGCCACGAGACGCCACGATAACCAGACGGGCTTGCGCCCGACTCAGGGCAACGTTTAACAAGCGCGGACCCTTGTCGTCGTTATTGAGGAATTCAGTGCTGGCGAGAACGCAATCGAAAATGACGGTGTGACACTCTGATCCTTGTGCGCGATGCACCGTGCTAACCTTCACCGCCGAGATGCCCTTCCTGCGCAAGTTGCCCTTCAGAACGCTACGTTGTGCTCGGAAAGGACAAACGACGGAGATTTGATCAGGAGATAGCGTCTTGAGTAGTCTGGTGACCAGTTCGCCAATGAAATCGGCGGATTCGAACCGTACTGGACCACCGTAATTGCTATTGAACATTCCTTCATGCTGGCAGAGATGGAGATGTACATTCTTCCGTCCCATCGGCGCAACGTCGCCCACAACTCTTTCCGCACGCCAGATGGGATTGGCTTCGCAGTCCTCGGCGACCATGAGCTTGCCGTCATAAAAGACGTTGCCTACAACATCGCAGATTGACTTCTCCATTCGTCCCTGCTCGTTTAATAGGCACGTTCCACGCTCACTCTTGTGGACAAACATCGACCGTCCGAGCCACTTTCTAGCCATCGGATGCTCGGATTGGACAACAGGATCAAGCTGTTTGTCGTCCCCCGCGAAAATCACCTGCCTGCCCAAAGGAGCCAGCGCCAAAGCGTGAGCAAGGCTCGCTTGGCTGGCTTCGTCAAAAACTACCAGATCGAAGGGTCTACGGACGTAAAGAGCCTCGAAGCTGTACGCGGCGCCCGTCGTCGTCATTGCGGCAAGTTGCGCTTGGTCGATTGGGTTCGGAATTTGTGATCTGAGGCTCTTCACCTGATCCTTCCATGCCGCATAAGCCACAACATCTGTCGGATCCGGCATCTTGGTTTCGAGATCGGCTAGGCGGCGAATCAAGTTCTCGTCCGGAGTGGGAAGGAGGTGCTCGCGTTTTTTGTATTTGGACGCAATAAAGTGGTTGCCAATGCGCAAGCACTTCTTCCGCAGGCTCGCAGCCACGCGGTTCGACGCCGAGAGCCTCTCAAGATGCTCATCCACTGAAATGAGTGCAAGATCGACAGCAACGTTCGTCGTGGATAGAAGGAGAACCTTAGCTGTCGGTCGTTGACAGAGATAGTGGGAAACCATCGCGCCGAGCGTATAGGTCTTCCCAGTTCCCGGTGGTCCCCACAGAAAACCATGTTCTCGCTTTAGCAGCCCGAATGCTTGTGCTTGGGCAGCGCGAAGCCTCGGGAAGCCCTCGATTCGATCAACCTCCTCTAGATCGGATAACTGGGCTTCGGTTACCTTAGATAGCCATCCAAAACCCTGCGTTGCCCAACTCGAACTCTCCCAGCAATCGCGCAGTGCTTCGAGATAGCGTGGCGGGTATATACGAATCTCCTGCCCCTTCTGAGGAGGTGGGCTACTCAAGTACCGAATGTTCAATTGATCGGTGTCAGGAATGACTGAAAGCACGTCGGCGGTGCCGGAGGGCGGCCCTCCCCACCAAGCAGCAGCGCTTTCGAGCGATTCGTCCAGCGAACTGGAGGCATTCATCGGCTTGACAACAACCTTCCAAATGTTTGCCTGCTGTGAAAGATCGCTCACTCGAAATCTGAGGAATTTGGACGCAATGCGTAATTCCTCTTCAATTGCATCAACGACTTCTGTGATGGACTCGGCGATCCTCGCAACGGACATAGTCTCTCGCATGTGGGCGCTTGGCTGGAAAGCGTCAGGAGTAGCGCAAACCACGAGAGTATCGAGGCTGGCGAAAAGGCTCAACTACCGACGCACACAGCGTTGCGATCAGCGCATATTTTGAGCGGATGTGCTTACCATTGCATGAGTTACAGGTAGCGTATTTGGTGCTGCCAGGCGCCGCCAACAACTCATCCATCTCCGCGCGATCCAAGAACTCCACTGTCCGCCGCACGCAGCGTTTGCCGGAAATTGCCAAGATTCTCTGGCAACGAAGCATGGGAGTCGTTTCCTTCTTCAGACTCCCAGCCAATCCGCAATGTATGCATTGCGTTGTCTTCTCGAGGTTCCTGGTGCAACTCTAGGTCAGCACACAGAAAAGCAGACCCAAGCTCTGCAACGAGTTCCTCAGACGCATAGCCGGTTTCTCCCCCATGCGGTGGTACTACCTGTTGCAGGGCTCCTCGGAAGTGCGAACTCCAGGTTCCCCCACCTGTTTGACTTCAGAGTACAATAGGCCAACCACTTCCGCCGCAGGGTTCCTCCCATGCTGTTGCAGTTTTCCCTTATTCCCGCCTTTGAGCTAGTCCCCACTGGAGGTGTCTGATGTCCGCCCAAACAGCCAATCTTCTTCGGTCCGTGTCGAACGCCGCATGGTCCTTCGCTAGAAACATCAATTCAATCTTGCCGGCTGGCAATTTGCCTCAGCCATCTTGGGCGCCCGCTCCGCTTCCAAAGAGTTCGGAGAGGGTTCCGATGAAGATGGGTGTTCCAAGGAGAACGCTATCCCTCTGCCCCGAATGCAATCGTGAGGCAGTCGAGGCCACGGTAAGCGGAGACTCGAGCCTCGCCGATTTCAGAGATCGCCCTGGAATCGTCGATGCGGAGATTCTCGAGGAAGCAGGGCGCATCCTCATGCGCAAGGCCTGCGGGAAGCATGGTCCGTTTGAAGACGTGCTTTCGAACCATCCCGCGTTTTTCAGACGGATCGAAAGCCTTGGGTTTGGCCAGGACTTTGATTGCGCCGGTGACGAAGCGGTTCACGATCACGGCGTGAACAGCATCAGGACAGGTCGCGGCACATATCTGATCGTTGACCTCACCAACCGCTGCAACATGTTCTGTTCGCCCTGCTACATGGACGCCAACGGCGCCGGCTACGTCCATGAATTGGACATGCAGGATGTAACGGCTTTGTTTGAGAGGGCGAGATCCTTCAAGCCTCAGCGAGAGATCAACGTCTTGTTCTCCGGCGGGGAAGCAACGTTATCGCCGATATTCCTGGACGCCGTCGAGCACGCCAAAAGCGTCGGTTTCCATCGGCTCCATGTGGCGACCAACGGAATTCGCTTCGCTCAAGAGGGAGGTTTTGCTGACCGGGCACGGGCTGTCGGACTTCACGGGGTTTACCTGCAGTTCGACGGGGTCACGGAAGAGAAGAACAGTCACCGCGGAATCGGCAACTACATGGAGCTGAAGCTCCGTGCCCTCGACAATATCGCAGCTGCCGGCATGAAGACCACCCTCCAAGTGACCGTCGTGAACGGACTGAACAATGATGGAATTGGCGACATCATTCGATTCGTTGCAGATCACATCGAGAAGATCCACGGTGTCATTTTGCAGCCGGTGATGTTCTGCGGCCGAGATGAAGACATTTCCGCGGACGAGCGGTACGCGAAGCGGTACCCGGTTTCGCAGATCGCATATGACTTGCAGACTCAAACTTCGTTCGGGTGGGAGCCGATGCGCGATTGGTTTCCCGTCTCTGCCTACGCAGCCTTTGCCCAATTGTGTGACATTCTCCACCCGGATGCTGAACTGGGAAGTCTGTTCAACGACATACATCCGGACCATGGCATGTTCTCCCCGATTCTGGTCAACGCCCGGACGAAGGAGATCGTGCCGGTTGCCAGGTTCTTTGACGTGGAGCAGTTCCTCAAAGACATCATGGAGATCTCTGATTCTGCCAAGCGGCCGGCGATCACCAAATCGATGGTTCTCCTATCCTTGGGACGCAACTTCGATCCTGATAAAGCACCTCCAGATTTTGGTATCGGGCAGCTCCGCGAGTTGCTTGCAGACTGCGTCTACCGGGTAGCTGGCAGCGGGCCCGACTGGTCCAAGCGGGCCTATGCCTACAAGGCCGTATGGAGGCTTGTGATGGTCAGCCCAATGGCCTTCCAAGATACCTACAACTACGACCTGTCGCTGATCTCCAACTCGAGTACGCCAGTGGCGACGCAGGAAGGTGAAATCAACTTCTGTGCCTATAACGGGGGCCGCTGGCGGAGGATCGTGGAACACCTCCACAAGACGGCGAGCTTGACCGAATGGAATAGGTCGCATGGCCGGCATCCTATCTACGCCAAGGGTAAAGAGGTGGACATGGGTTCCCGGCGGGTTCCACAAAGAGACCTCGTTCAGATAGATCATCAGCACAAGCTTTGAGGCTCATGCCGGAGGTTCCAGGACGGCACCTCCGGCTTCCCGGTTTGAGGTAAGCGTCAGACGAAATTCAATCAGTGCTGTGCGACCCAAGCTGTGGGCGTTAGATCCGATAGATGCTGTAGTTGCATGTTGGCTAAGCTCGGTAGTACGGCGTACAGATATTCACGCACGGTAGATTGATCCGTCGACAAGTTTCGACCTTCGGTCCGGCTTGTGGACTGCCCAGGTGGTGGGTGCGCCGACTTGAGGGTCTTCTTCTCCCACAGGCAGAAACCGATCGTTTCTTTATGAGGATGCGAACCAAGCCAACCTTCTCCTTTGCGCCGCAGCCTCTCAACTTCGTCCTGGCCTATCCAATAGTGCTTCTCTGCGTCGAGGACCGGCACCAGCACATAAAGATGATTGAGGAGATCCTGTAAACGGAAAGTCCCAGCCAAGGTCACTGAGTAATAAGGCCCGTCGCCACGTTCAGGAAACTTCTCGTCGAGCGGGTGCTGCTGCTGGGGCCGCGACGCTGTACCCGAGCGGCTCAAATAGTCCTCGAATCAACCCCTCGCCCGCTCTGCACGCCACAACCGCCAGGTTTGCAGTCAATGGAATTGGCAGGTCAGCCAATTCTTGTCTACCTTTGCTGCGTCCCGACATCGCCGTGCCAAAAGCGCGGCCCATCGCGACGCTCAGAAAAGAAGAGAGCACATAAGGCCGATCGTTCACATGCTGAGAAGGGCTGCCGTGCATCGCTCCGTAGTCGCTTCCGGATAGAAGACGTGCGCTTTCCCGAACGAGAGCTCGAACGAATGTAGCTTTGCCGGGTTTTTATGGAGCAGATATCCCAAGCCCGTTGCTGGGTTATTCGTAGTTGTGAGCGTCAGCAACATGGTCGGATTATACGAATTGTATTTGGCCCTACCGCCCTTAACTGGGGCTGAAAAGCTTTACAGTTGCGATACGCATTTCTGGTTTCGCAGCACTCCGGGTTATTTGTTGTCGGGTGGCTTGAGACGGGCTGGCTCTTCGAGGATATCCAGGAGAGGAGTCGCGCAATAGACTCGGTCGCGCTTCGCATCTCCCATCCGTTTTACGATCTTCGCCCGTTCGAGTCGTTCGACGGCGCGCTGCGCGGTCGTAAACGCGATTTTCAATTTGTCGGCCGCACCTTTTATCGTGATGAAGGGATTTGCCCCCAAAAGTTCGACCACACGCAACGGGTTGTTGCTTGATTCTCCTGAAACTTTCCTCTGCCACTCGGAGAGTAGTCCGTCGATGCGCGTGGCTCGGCTCAACGCGTCCTCTGACATGCGAGCG
>DASTDH010000595.1:0-3831 GCA_035710445.1 Chthoniobacterales bacterium | reverse complement strand
CGTAACATTACATTTCATTTGGAGGCACCCTGTGACACTAATGAGACTGCACGAGCGATTCGAAAGAGCGGGTGTACGGTCGGACTTGCGATTAGTCCTCCTACTCCATTTGCTAAAGCGGAGCCGTTCTTAAGCCAAATTGATCTTTTGCTGGTGATGACGGTCAATCCCGGGTTTGGCGGACAGGCGTTTATCGCGGAAATGATGGAGAAAGTCAGAGCAGCAAAAAATTCCGGAAAGAACACGGATTCGACTTTCATATCGAGGTGACGGCGCCATTGCGCCGGACACCGCTCGGGTTGCGACCGAAGCCGGCGCCAATGTCTTGGTAGCCGGCACAGCGGTATTTGGATCCGAAGATCCAATTAAAGCGATTGCAGAGTTGCGAGGGAGTAGAATGAACCTTCGTCCAACATAGAAGCATATGTATTCTTCTCCTCGGGTTACAGTTGCAGAAGAATAGCTCTATGCCGATGGTAGTGGTTACAACAGCACTGCTCCTCCATGGATGCTGTGGAACAGTGATCTGAAGAACTTTGAGCGTTTTTTGAGAAATTCACCAGGCCCTTTGAAACGCGGTGACGAGGGCGATCTTGCCCGTGAAGTTTCTAGCGCGCAACCTTTCTCCTTAATAGTCTAGCCGCCCGGGCCGGTTTTTATACGGTGCTTCCGCGATGCGATGCTAACTGTGGGCTGCTGGATTGGTAAAGCATTGCAGACGTACCTGATGTAAGCGGCGGCCGATAGTCCACCTGTCCCTACAAAGTGATAAAAATAGGGGACAGATCAATTATTGGCCGTCCCAAGGTTCTCGCCATGGGCACCGCAACTATTGACCTGTCCCTTGATGTTGATTGGCTGGCGGAATACAACGCCAACACCTGCAGACCTCCGAGGAAACGGAGGCAATCGCTTGCTGGAGTTCGGCCGGCGAAGTCTTGCTACCGCCAACAACCTCGATCGGCAAAAAGCCGATCCATTTGAAGAAGGAGCTTCCCGGACATGCGGCTAACAGGTTCCAAGCCGCACTCTACCGCGAGATGCTTTACCTGATCGAAGAAGGCGTCCTGAGCGTGGCCGCGTCATTGTTCGGCCGAATTGCAGGCTCATCCAGAACAACTAATTTTGCGTTGCGCGAGAGGGCCTTGGCGATTTCCACCATTTGCTGCTGCGCGACAGTAAGGGATCGTAAACGTGCGCGAGGGTTAAGTTGGAACCCTAACCTTTCTGCGACCTGCAATGACTCCCTTTCTGCCGCTTTCCAGTTTACCCATATAGGATTCAACCTTGGCAGGTGCCCCAGAAAGATGTTTTCTGCGACGCTTAAGTGGGGAGCAGAGATCAGTTCCTGGTAAATCACAGCGATGCCCGACTCCAGCATCACTTCGGGCGTCGGATGCCGGATTATCCGCCCTTCAATTTCTATCTCGCGCGAGTCCGCTCTTTGAGCTCCCGCAAGGATCTTTATGAGCGTGGATTTCCCCGCTCCGTTTTCGCCGATTAAAGCGTGAACTTCTCCTTTGCGGACATCGAAACTCACCACATCGAGAGCTTTAACTCCTGGGTAACTCTTCGAGATACCCCTCATTCGGAGAAATTCTTCGGCCATAATCTGTCCGACTGGCTGATGTCGCGTTAGGCGGAGATTTCGACCACTATCGTTTCCAGGGTATTAATCACATCCGATAAGGTTAGATCAGACGTGAATTATCGTGTCCGCGCTATCACCGACAAACTCGACCACGTTCTGAACGAGGGCAAATGTGCCCGAAGACCCGTCTTTTGTTGGGATCACGGGGAGAAATAGTATAGGTTGTGCTTTGCTAGAGTCCCGCCTGTGATCGAAATATCGAGATACGCCCTCGAGACGCTGCGCAAGGATGAAGAGCTTATCCTTTATCGCGCACGCAGCAGGGACGACGGAACTCAAATTCTTGTGCTTTCGCTCGTAGCGGAATATCCCAGCGCCGAAAGTCTGAAACGGCTGGAGCACGAATACTCGCTTCGGGAGGAGCTTGATTCAGACTGGGCGGCTCGACCTCTCGCACTTGCCCATCATGAGGGTCGGCCAATGCTTATACTCGAGGACCCTGGCGGCGAGCCACTCGATCGGCTCCTGGGACAACCGATGGAATTAAGCCGGTTCCTTCGCATTGCGGTCAACCTTGCAGCCGCTCTGGGAAAGCTCCATCAACAAGGTCTGATCCACAAGGATATCAAACCGGTTAACGTTCTGGTGGACTCTGCCAGCGGCGCGGTCTGGTTGACCGGTTTCGGGATTGCTTCACGTCTTCCGCGTGAACGCCAGGCGGCAGAACCGCCTGAGATGATTGCCGGCGCACTTGCCTACATGGCGCCCGAACAGACCGGCCGCATGAATCGGTCGATCGATTCTCGAAGTGATCTTTACTCCCTGGGCGTTACCTTCTACGAGATGCTCACGGGTGCGCTTCCGTTCAAAGCGTCCGACCCGATGGAGTGGGTGCACTGCCACATCGCCAGACAGCCAGTCCCACCCGGCGAGTATGCGAAGGAAATTCCCGCGCCGCTCTCAGCTATCGTGCTGAAGCTGCTGGCGAAAACCGCAGAGGAGCGGTACCAGACCGCCCCTGGCGTTGCTGGCGATCTCCGGCGCTGCCTGACGCAATGGGAGGCGCACTGCCACATCGACCCGTTCCAGCTCGGCGCTCACGATATATCGGACCGGCTACTGATCCCGGAGCGGCTGTACGGCCGAGAGCGCGAGATTGAGGCACTGCTCGCTTCCTTCGACCGTGTCCTCTCTAACGGCACCCCGGAGCTGGTGCTCGTGTCCGGCTATTCCGGTATCGGCAAGTCCTCCGTTGTTAAAGAGCTCCACAAAGTGCTCGTTCCACCTCGTGGCCTTTTTTCATCCGGCAAGTTTGACCAGTATAAGCGCGATGTTCCTTACGCCACTCTAGCTCAAGCCTTTAACGACCTTATCCGTCCACTTCTGAGTAAGAGCGAATCTGAGCTGCAAATCTGGCGCAACGCCTTTTGCGGGGCGCTAGAGCCGAATGCAAAGCTCATCGTGGATCTGGTTCCTGAATTAAAGCTCATTATAGGAGAACAGCCTCCCGTGCCTGATCTTCCGCCACAGGCCGCGCAAGGCCGCTTCCAACTGGTGTTCCGCCGATTTATCGGCGTATTCGCGCGGCCGGAACATCCCTTAGCCCTGTTCCTCGATGATCTGCAATGGCTCGACGCGGCAACACTGGATTTCCTGGAGGATTTATCGACCCAGCCGGATGTGCACCACTTAATGTTAATCGGTGCATATAGAGACAATGAAGTCGATTCCACCCACCCCCTATGGCGCAGGCTGGAGGCGATTCGCCTAACTGGAGCGCTATTGCACGAAATCGTCCTGGCACCATTGGCCTGCGAAGATTTGGGACAGTTAATTGTGGATTCGCTTCACTGCGAACCAGAACGCGCTATTCCGCTGGCCCAACTGGTTCACGAAAAGACTGCTGGTAACCCATTCTTCGTTATCCAGTTTATTTATGCGCTCGTCGAGGAACAGCTACTCACCTTCAATCACAACGGTGCGCGATGGTTTTGGGATCTGAATCGCATCCACGCCAAGGGTTACACTGATAATGTGGTGGAGCTCATGGTCGGAAAGTTGAACCGTCTGCCCGTCAAGACACAGAAGGCGCTACAAGAATTGGCCTGCCTGGGAAACAGCGCTGAGATCGCCACGCTTTCCATCGTTCACGGGACGCCGGAGGACGAGGTTCACGCGGACCTGTGGGAGGCGGTCCGTCTGGAGCTCATTGTGCGATTGGAGCGCTCCTATAAGTTTGT
>DASTDH010000594.1:0-6134 GCA_035710445.1 Chthoniobacterales bacterium | reverse complement strand
GGCGTCGAACAAATAAGGCGGGCTGACTGTCCAAATAGAGGCAATCAGCCTGCATGGAAGAATCACCTGAGAATGAAAACAAAAACATTATCGGATTATCCGCTATTGATCGGTGAAGTGATCAGACGCTCTGAAATCCGTCGCCAGAAGAAAGAACAGTGGAAGCAATTCTGGCATAAGACAGTTCGGTTAACGAAGTAGTTTCGACGGCGCGCCGGGTTCTACCTGCCGAGGGTAACGAAGCCAGCGCCGTGCCGCCGAAAGGCGGTACATTTTTCACAGAGAGCCGGGTGTATGCCCGGCTCTTTGTTTTTAGCGTGGATTCCGTCGTTCTCGTCTTCGACACTTTCGCTGATCGCGCATTTCTTACTTTTGATTCTCGTCCTCGAAAACGCGTTGTGATCCGGCGTAGGACGGGTGCGAGCACGAGTTCGAGGACGAGAATCAAACGCATCGAGGGCGAACACGAGAAGGACTCTTTAACTCCGCAGTTGGATCCAAGGAAAGACGGCCGGTTCTCAAAAAGCTTAGGAACTTGCTGACGACCCATGCAAAGCTTGTTGCAGCGAACCGGTCAGGGCTGAGATCTGTTCGGAGGAATGGCTTGCCGAAAGAGTCAGCCGAAGCCGCGCCGATCCCCGACTTACGCTTGGAAATCGAATGGCCGGAACGAGGAAGCCGTCTTCCTGAACCTTACGCGCAATCTCTAGCGTTGCGTTCTCCTCTCCCACGATCAATGGGATAATCGGGCTGGGGAGTGGTTCTGAGGAAAGGCGAAGACCTCGTCGCACCTGTTCAATGTTCCGGTGAAGATGGCCGCGAATCCGCTCGCCCTCCGCGGACTGGAGGACGCTCAGTGCAGCGCTGGCGCCGGCCGCGACTGCTGGAGGCGGCGCGGTAGAGAAGATAAAGCTTCGGGCGCGATTGACCAGAAGTGCGATCAACGCACCAGAGCCAGCAATGAAGCCGCCGCTGCCGCCCAGCGCTTTGCTGAGAGTACCCATTTGAACTTCGACCCGCTGACCAAGTCCAAGATGAGCCGCTAATCCTTTCCCTCGCGGTCCGATCACACCAGTAGCGTGAGCTTCATCGAGAAAGAGGTTTGCTCCGTGGGCTTCTTTGAGTTCGATCAGCTGACTCAGCGGGCAGTAGTCACCGTCCATGCTGAATAGCGATTCTGTGATGATCCAAATTTTTGCGCTCGGACGATTCTGGCGGGCCCAAGTCAGAATATCGCTGAGCCTGGGCAAATCGTTGTGTGGAAAGACTCGCAGCTGTGCTCCGGAGAGCCGAGCGCCGTCGATCAGGCAAGCGTGAGCTAATTTATCGAGAACGATGACATCCTGGCGATTCACGATCGCCGTGATAGTGCCGACCGCAGCAGCGTACCCGCTACTAAAGGAGACGGCAGCTTCTGTACCTTTGAATGCTGCCAGCTGGTTTTCCAAAACGGTATGAGGGGCGAGCGTTCCAGTGATTAAGCGGGAAGCCGCCGCGCCCAGGCCGAACTGCTGGATTGCTTCGATCGCCGCCTCCCGCACGGCGTGGTGCTGGGAGAGGCCCAAATAGTCATTTGAGGCAAAATTGATGAGACTTGTATGCTCGAGATCCAATCGGGTTCCTTCGACCGCATCAACCGATCGGAGACGGCGGAGAAGCGACCTGTGTTCGAGTTCTTGCAGAATCGCTTCGTACGACATGTTTGGGCCTATTTTGTTTGTGGTGACCGTTTGAGGAGTTTTTCCAGCTCGGGATCGGCAGCAGCGCCCAGCGCCAAAGCACGGTAATAGTGTCGGCGCGCCAGCTCGAGAGCGGGAGGAGTGCGCTCGGTGTAAATCATCGCAAGGTTGAATTGCGCTTCGGCGTAGGTCGCATCTAATTCGACAGCCTTACGCAGCTCATCCTCAGCCGCATCCAGCCAGCCACGCTTTCGCATTAGTACGCCAAGATACATGTGCGCGCGGGCGTTGCCGGAGTCGAGGTAGACCGCCTGACTGAGCGCCGCCAGCGCTGCTTCGGGTTCATCCTTGTTGTAGCTCACAATCCCAAGAGTCAGCCAGGTTTGAGCAACCTCGGGGTCAAGGTGAACCGCTTTACGGAGGCTCCTTTCGGCTTCGTCTAACTTGCCAAGACGATATTCGACCGATCCGAGGTTGATCCAGCCCATCGGATGATTCGGAACCATTTCAGTTACTTTCTGAAATGTCTTGGCCGCTTCATCGAACTTATTATCTCGAAATTGGGCAAGGCCATGTTCGATTGCGTCCCGCGCTTCCGGTGTGAGCATCGGCAGCGAATTGGTGTCCTCGGCAGGCAGGGAGCCGGCCGGCACCAGGAAATTGATCGCGAACGATAAGGCGGCCGCGCAGAATCGGTTCACCATGCGCATCGAAATGATTTAGTTCGAGAGATTTGTATGGCGGACTGCGATAAACCTTGGTACTTCCTCGGCATTTTATCCGGCTAACCACGACCGAGCTGTTGCGCCCGCTCGGAAGCGGCGCGAACCGCGGACATCACGGTAAAACGAAAACCTCTGGCCTCAAGTGTCTCCAGCGCAGCCATCGTCGTACCCCCTGGGCTTGCCACCATTTCTCGCAGCTCCGCCGGATGGAGATTCGTTTCCCGGATCATTTGGGCTGACCCACAAACTGTCTGGACGGCAAGATCCAGAGCCACATCCCTGGGTAAGCCCATCATGACTCCACCGTCGGCCAAAGCTTCCACGAAAGTAAAAACATAGGCTGGTCCGCTCCCGCTCAGACCGGTCACTGCGTCCAGGGCGGCCTCTCGAACTCTGTAAACAATCCCGACCGACGAAAAAATCTTTTCGGCAACTTGCGCATCCTGTGGAGTAGCATGATCGCCGGTGGCGTATGCGGTAGCTCCTTTGCCAATCAGGGAAGGCGTGTTTGGCATGGCACGGATCAGCCGGGTTCGATGACCGGCCGCATCCTGTAGATGATCGATATCGATTCCCGCTGCCACCGAAATGAGGAGCTTTCCGTCCAGCGAGGGCCGGACTTCCCGCAGAAGTTGCAGCGAATCTGCCGGTTTGGTACCCAGGACAATCACATCCGCGCGTTCAACCACGACCTGCGTGGTTGATGCAAGCTGAATACCTAACTTGACGATGTCTTGTTGCACCGCCTCGGGATGACGATTGATAACCAGGATGTCCTCCGGTTTGCAGGAGCCTGCCTTCAACATCCCCTCTACCAGGGCGGATGCCATCTTCCCAAAGCCTAAGAATCCGAATATCATGTGCGCGCTCGAATTCAACTAACCGGTACGCAGATGAGATGCAAGCGGCAGCGTGCAAACTCGCCGCGGCTTTCAGCCGCGAAGGATTTTGCGACCAGGTGGCGACTGGTGCGGTTTTCCGCGCTGGGGGGTGCGTCTATAAATGCTCCTCGTGCTTCGGGCCAAAATAGACTACGAATTTAACCATGGCCCCCCTGCCGGCGATCTTTGGAAAAAGTGAAACCTTGGACGGGCTCAAGGTGTTCTCCTCGCGTACCTCACTTCCGGAATTGAGGAAAGGCGTGGGTCATCGCTACAAATGAAAGCCTTCGAAGAGACGAAGATGCACAAGCAGGTGTCAGCGCCCCCAGCAGTAGTTGCCCGCTCCAAGCGGCGCAAGTGGAAGCGCTGGGCTTTTCTGGCCGTCATTGTCCTGGGGATAGCCTCGTTCATCATCCAATCCATGCTGGGCCCGGCTCCGATTTCGATTACGACTGATAAAGCCGCAGTGCGGGATATTACGCAAACGGTATCGGCCACCGGCAAAATCCGTCCGGAAGCCGAGATCAAAATTTCGCCGGAGGTGGCGGGCGAGATCATTGAGTTACCGGTGGTCGACGGACAGGGGATCAAGCGCGGCGATGTTTTGGTAAAAATCAAGCCGGATAACTATATTGCTAACGTTCAACAGGCAGAAGCATCTCTCAGCGCCGCCGAAGCCGATTGTTTGCAACGAAAGTCGCAGATGTTAAATGATGAACTCGATCTGCGCCGGGCTCAGGACATTTATCAAAAGCGAGTGATGTCGGAGACCGACTTTAAGGCCGCGCAAACCAAGAGCGAAGTCTCGACTGCTTCTTACCAGTCGGCGCTCCATCGAGTTGATCAGGCGCGATTTGTTCTCGATCAGGCCAAAGTTCTTTTGGCTAAATGCGTGATCTATTCGCCGATTGATGGGACGGTCAGCGTTTTGAACAGCGAATTGGGTGAACGGGTGGTAGCAACTGGGGATTTCGCCGGCACTGAAGTGATGCGGGTAGCAAACCTGGATGCACTCGAAGCTCGGGTGGACGTGAACGAAAACGACGTGGTTAACGTCAAGGTTGGTGATCCGGTCCGGATTCGGATTGATGCCTATCCCGGGCACGAATTTCATGGCGAAGTGAAACGGATCGCAAGCACTGCGACCGTACAGAACCAGGGCACGCAGCAGGAGGTCACCAACTTTGAAGTGCGCGTGCAGATCTTACAGCCGGACCGAAAGATTCGACCCGGTATGAGTGCGAGTGTTGAGATTGAAACCCAAACCGTGCATGGGGTTGTCTCAGTGCCGATCCAATCAGTGACGGTTCGGAGCAAAGATACTGGGAAAACGGCGGAACAATTGAAGAATGATCGACTGAAGGATCAAGGTGGAGTGTCAACCGTCGATGCTGAGCGACTGAATAAGCAGCAATTGCGGAGAGTCGTGTTTGTCAAAGAGGGTGACAAAGTCAAGATGGTGCCGGTACAATCGGGAATTGCCGACGATAACTTCATTCAGATCCAATCGGGAATCAAACCGGGAGAGGAAGTGATCTCGGGATCGTACACCGCCATCAGCCGCGATCTGAAAGACGGCTCTAAGGTGAAGATCGAACTACCGAAGGACACCAAATGATCTGGACGATGGGAATTTGGCGGGTGGCGGCGATTTATCGGGATCTCGCCGGCGCACCCACGGATCGGATTTGCGTGCCCTAGCGGAGGAAGAATTGATGTGGCCTGAAGGTAAGCCGGTTATCAAGATCGCCGGCATCACTAAGGAGTATCAGATGGGCCATACATTGATTCAGGCGTTGCGAGGTATCGACCTCGTAATTCATCGGAATGAGTATTTAGCGATCATGGGCCCCTCAGGGAGCGGTAAGTCGACACTGATGAACATGATCGGCTGTCTCGATACTCCGACCTCCGGTCATTACGATTTCAATGGGAAAGATGTTGCTTCGATGAGGGACGATGAATTGGCTGAGATTCGAAATCGCGAGATCGGGTTCGTGTTTCAGACTTTCAATCTGCTTCCTCGATCAACCAGTTTGCAAAACGTGGAACTCCCATTGATTTATGCCGGTATTGGTCCTGAGGAGCGACTGCGGCGAGCCGCCAAGACCCTGGAGTCGGTTGGTCTGGGTGAGCGCATGTACCATAAACCGAGCGAATTATCGGGCGGACAAAGGCAGCGAGTGGCAATTGCCCGGGCCCTGGTCAATAATCCCTCAATTATCTTGGCGGACGAACCGACCGGGAATTTGGATTCGCGCACCGGGGAAGACATTATGGCGCTCTTCGAGTTCTTGTATGAAGCCGGTCACACCATCGTCGTTGTCACCCATGAAGAGGAGATCGCCCACCACGCGCGTCGGGTTGTCCGTTTGCGCGACGGGTTGATCGAAAGCGATTTAGAGACCGCTTAATTCCGCAGATATTGAATGGCGGCATGAGAACGCAAGGATCACAGAGGACTTAAGGTTTATCCGCAGATTTCGCAGCTTACACAGATTTTGGTGTTACGTGATGACCGACGGAACAACTCCTACAATGTTTGTTCGCCGAGATCGTTCGCCGTGCGGTTGGATTTGGATTGGTGGGTTCGAAATCTGTGTAAGCTGCGAAATCTGCAGATAAAAAAAATGTTTCGATAAATCTGGGGAAGGTTTTTTATGCGTCGGCTCTGGTTTGAGTTTGCGGAAAGCTTTCGGATTGCCGGACAACAACTGGCGGCAAACCGAACTCGCTCTTTTTTGACTACGCTGGGCGTGATCATTGGCATCATCGCGGTCACGCTGATGGGTACGGCTATACGTGGCATCGACACCGGCTTCGATAAGAGCATGGCGATGCTGGGAGAC
>DASTDH010000593.1:0-17682 GCA_035710445.1 Chthoniobacterales bacterium | reverse complement strand
GGCCCCGCATCAGGTAGGGCGTGTCGGTCCTGGCGCAAGGCCCGCATGAGCCAGGGCGCGTCCGTCCCGGAACGCCGTGATCCCTGCCCGCGGCTGGCCGAGCTGCATACATTTCCGTTGCGCGCCTTTCGCCCAACAACTCGCAACCTCTAACCCGCAACCTGCAACCTCTCATCAACCTATCCTCAGTCCCCAGAAAAATTACGGATCGATATCACGACGGGCGTTTTTCCCGGCCGATATAATGATGCGCCGTAACAGATCGTGGCACCCTCAGAGGCGTAACGAATTCTATGAAACTCCGCGTCCCAATGTTCCATGTAGGAACAATTGGCGGTCTTAGCGGAATGGGGAATCTGAACGTAACGAACCTCGGTCAGAGTCAAAAAGGCGGGTTCACCAGGAAGCGGAACGGGAGCCGCCCAGTTCGGAGAAAGCCGGATGAACCGAGGCGCAGAGAGGTCCAGCGCGTAACAGGTATCTCCGGCCGAGCTGTCCAAATGCAATCCGAAGAACGCGACTTTCAAAGGTGGCTGGATCAAGAACCGTTGCTCCTTGTCCGAGCTCCCGTGCAGTATCTCAAAGGCGCCTTCGAACCCGGGAACGTTCTCGAATTCGGTTGTCTTGCCGGTCGCAGTGTCTACGAGTTGATAGTGCTTACCATGACCCGGCCCATCGATCTGGTCGTCTTCATCTTTTGTTTCCTTCAGGACCAATTGTGCGGAGCCATCCGGTGAAGTGAAAACCGGCGGCTTTTGGTCATCCGACGGCGCATCGGCATTGGGTCCGTTTTCATCTTCTAAGTTAGTGAAAAACCCGGCGTCATTTTTCTTGTCATACCAATCCGGCGCACTCGGCAGTCGATGCAAATTTCCGCCGCGCGGTTCGACGCTCCAATATTCCTGGGCGGAACCCAACTCGCGCGTAAAGACGATGGTCTCGCCGTCAGGTGCAAACCGCGGGTTCGTGCTTTGACCGGAGTTATCATCTGTGAGTTGGCGAAGGAGGTGGCCCTCCTCCCGATAGAGGAAGAGCTGAGCATGGCTTGTTCCTTGCGCCTTGAGATAGCGAATTGCCACGACTATTTCTGGATCAGCGAAAGCGTTTACACCGCTCGCCATCAGTGAACTGGCGATCAGCCAAAACAGGAAATCGGCTTTCACTAATGTATTCGTAGCGAGGATCGGTCTGGTTTGTCCAGCCGCCTGACAAACTGAGCTCTCATCGTTCGCTAAGGATTAACCGGACTTTTTGCCGGTAGGGCGTTTCCCGCGCGCAGTTCTGGAGGACGCCGGCAGGAAGGACCGGCCGTATCCGCCAAGGAAGGCGTGGGCTGCTGCCCTGGCGTATCGTTCGAGTTCCGCTTTGCTGGCGTGGTGCTCCCCGCTGAACATGGCCTTGTTTAGAGGTATCCACAGCAGCAGTCCGACGAAGTGGTTAGCCGCCAGGACCGGATCGTCCAGCCGCAGCAGTTGGTGTTGGGCGAGCCGCTGGAAACAGGATGCCAGTGTAGCGAGCACGCGCTCAAAGCCAAGCTCGTACCAGATGCGGCCCACGTCGGGGAAACGGTCGGCGTTGGCGATCACCAGCCGCCGCAGGCGTAGCATCTGCGGCTGCATGAGCGCGGTGATGAATCGGCGTGCAAGCTCGGTTAGGCCATTTTCTACGTCGCCAGGGTCAACCAGTGTTTCGGCTACTAGACGAATGAGGTCGTCAACCTGGTTTGCGGTGGTGCGGATGATCTCGGCGAAGAGTTGCTCCTTGTCGGCAAAGTGCTTGTAGACGGTCGGCTTTGACACCGCGGCCAGGGTGGCAACATCATCCATGCTTGTGCCATCGTAACCCTTCTCCAGGAAAACGCTGGTGGCCGCCTCCAGGATTGCTCTGCGCTTACGAGCCGACCGGGTCTCCACATTCGGTTTCATGAAACTTGCCTTTTTCCACCATACTGCAGATCCGGACTTGACTACGGGCCGAATGCGCTACACCGTTTGATAAAACTACACGGTGTAGTTTATTTTAGAAAGAGAATATCATCATGGCCGCACCAGTCGTTCATTTCGAGATCATCGGCGGAAAGGAAAAGCAGCTGGAAAGGTTCTACCGCGAGCTGTTTGGGTGGAAGATCAACAGCAATAACCCGTTGAACTACGGTCTGGTCGATACCGGCGGCGGACCCGGAGCCATTAATGGGGGCGTGGCCGCCAACCAGGAAGGCGTCAACCGCGTTTCGGTATATGTTCGGGTCGACAATCTGCAGGCGAGTCTCGACAAGGCGGAGAAGCTCGGCGGTAGAACGATTTTGACGCCGACCGAAGTGCCGGACGGCCCTAAGCTGGCTCTGTTTTCCGATCCGGCCGGCAATGTCACCGGCCTCATTCTGGGAGAGCAGTAGTCGCACCCTTCCAGGTGCGAAACACCTCCGCATTCCGCATTTGGCTTCACCGCGTATTGTCGGGAGTTGCAACCTGTGAATCGATCGGCCTGATTTCGGCGAACAAGCCGTGTTCCAGACAGGGGTTACCTTTGGCGATCTGCGCCGCTTCGTCGAGATTGTGAGCGAGGATTGACCAGTAGCCGCCGATCACTTCCTTGGATTCCCCGAAGGGTCCGTCGGTTATCGCTCCTTTTCGTCCGATCGTTTTACCTTCATAGGTGAGCCGTTGTCCCCGTTTCATTTTTCCCTGGTCAACTAGTTGGTCAAGCCAGGCATAGAATCGGTCGATCACGTTCTGTTTTTCATTCCGGGAGAGGGTGCTGTCCCATTGTCCGCGGGAAATTACCAGGAATTCGCTTGGGGGAGATTGGTCGCTCATGACGGTTTGTGTTTCACCGAATGGCGCCAACGTCAACGGCGCTGGTGTTCATTGTCGTTCGCTGGTGTTCACTGAATCTCCACCCGGACAGTACAATCTTACCAATGGTCCTCCCGCTCTCAACCAGCGCGTGTGCTTCCCTCATGTTTGCTGCATTGATGGTTCCCAGGTTCGTATTGAGCGTACTTTGGATGCGGCCCGTATCAACCAGATCCGCGACGTCGTGGAGCAGGCGACCCTGTTCTCCTATGTCGGGGGTTTGATAGCGCGATCGGGTGAACATGAACTCCCAATGGAGCGATATGCTTTTCGGCTTTAGCTTGATGATATCGAGTGGACGCGCCGGGTTTTCGATCAGGGCCATCGCGCTTTGCGGTGCCATTGCTTCGATGAGTTCTTCGAAATGGTCTTCCGTTCGGGTTAACGCGAGCACGTATTTGACGCCTCCAGGTACAAACGCTTTTACCTGAGTTGCCAGCGGTTTGCCGTGGTCGATCACATGATCTGCCCCCATTCGACGGCACCAATCTTCAGTTTCCGACCGTGATGCGGTGGCGACGATATTGAGATTGGTGAGCTGTTTTGCCAACTGAATCGCAATCGAACCGACGCCGCCGGCGCCTCCTACAATGAGCAGGGATTCCTTTGCAGATTGATCGACACGCAGCCGGTCAAATAACGTTTCCCATGCGGTGATCGTAGTGAGCGGCAGCGCAGCAGCCGCAGCAAAATCCAGGGTTTTCGGCTTTTTGCCCACGATCCTTTCGTCAACGCATTGGAATTCAGCGTACGATCCGGGGCGATCGAGCGCGCCGGCATAGTAGACTTCGTCGCCGGGCTTAAAAAGTGTTACTTCCCTTCCCACCTCTCGCACCACGCCGGCGGCGTCCCATCCTAAAATAAGAAGTTCGCCCTCCGGTTTGCCCGGTCCGCCGCCGGCGCGAATCTTGGTATCGACCGGGTTAACCGAAATTGCGCGCACCTCGACCAACAGGTCGCGTGGACCAGGCCGCGGTGGATCGGCGGTAAGGTCTAGAAAGCTCTCGGGGTCTTTGATTGGTAACGATTTGTAGAAACTGACGACTTTCATAGGGGATAGATGGTAGGGTGCATCCGTCCCGGACTGCCGGCTGCAACCCCCGCAACAAACTCTGAATCCGCGTAATTCTATGTAATCTGTGGATCGATTTCCGGTCCGCTCGGCGGCAACCTCAGATATCGGTTCTAATCATCGGCGGGAATCAATATAGCATCAAAAAATCATCAATTATGAAGACCAGGGTTCTAGTGAATGTTGACCATCGCCAAACAATCAGTCTGAACGGCGATTGGCGTACAATCGCTGATCCGTACGCGACCGGTCTTTACAACTTTCATGGGAAGCCGCGTACCGACGGATATTTCATGAACGGCAAGCAGGAGCCGGGCGGTGAACCGGTGGAATACGATTTTCGAAAATCACCAAGTCTTCATGTGCCCGGTGACTGGAACACGCAACGTGAATCGCTGTTCTTCTACGAAGGTATCATGTGGTACGAAAAGGATTTCTCCTACGTACGCAAACCGGGGACACGCGTGTTCTTTCACGTTGGGGCGGCAAACTACCGGTCATATGTCTGGGTGAATGGGCAAAAGATTTGCGAACACGAGGGCGGATTTACTCCGTTTGACTCCGAGGTAACCAGCGTCCTCAAAGATGGCCTGAATTTCGTCGTGCTTGCAGTCGACAACACCCGCTTGGCCGACGGAATCCCCACACTGCAAACGGATTGGTGGAACTACGGTGGTATCATCCGAGATGTTTCGCTGGTCGAAGTGCCGGAACAGTTCATTGATGATTTCGATCTGCACCTGCAACGTGGCAGCAAAACCGTGATCGAGGGCTGGGTACACCTCGAAGGAGGCAGCAACGGAACCCAGATCATTGTGAGCATTCCCGAACTGAAGGTGAATGAAACAGCCAGCTCGGGAGCGGATGGGCGTGCGACATTCCAATTCGAGGCCAACAACCTGGAGCTTTGGTCGCCGGAACACCCACGACTCTATCGGGTCAACATCCGTGCCGGGCAGGACGATCTCAAAGACGAGATTGGTTTCAGAACAATTGAAGCACGTGGCACCCAGATCCTTCTCAACGGCTCACCCATTTTTCTGCGTGGGATCTGTATTCACGCTGAGGCGCCGCACCGCACCGGACGCGTGTACACCGATGAAGAGGCCGACACGTTGCTTCGTTGGGTACAGGAATTAGGGGCAAATTTTGTGCGCCTCGCCCATTATCCACATGATCACCGGATGACACGGTTGGCCGATCGCCTTGGAATCTTGGTCTGGTCGGAGATTCCGGTCTATTGGGCTGTGCAATTCGGCAATCCAGCCGTGCTCGCCAAGGCCGAACAGCAACTCCATGAGATGATACAACGTGACCGCAACAAAGTATCGGTCGTGTTATGGTCAGTGGCCAACGAAACGCCGGTTACGCCCGCCCGTGGTGAATTTTTGAAAAGGCTGGCCGTAAAAGCCCGTGAACAAGATCCAACGCGCCTGGTGGCGGCCGCCCTTTTGGTGCGTACGGACGGTATGACCAAGACCATTGACGACCCACTCGGTGAGGTCCTCGATGTAATCGGATTTAATGAGTACATCGGATGGTATGAGCACAAACCTGAGGATGCCGACCGAATCGTGTGGAAAATCGCTTATGATAAGCCCCTGATTGTCAGCGAATTTGGCGGAGACGCAAAATATGGTCTCCATGGTGATCCTGATACTCGCTGGACCGAAGAGTACCAAGCCAACCTCTACCAGCACCAACTGCGCATGCTCAATGGCATTCGTCAGCTGCGAGGTATCAGTCCCTGGATCCTGATGGATTTCCGATCACCGCGCCGGCCATTGCCTGGGGTTCAGGACTACTTTAATCGCAAGGGACTCATCTCCGATCAGGGGGAAAAGAAGCAAGCCTTTTATATTTTGCAGAAAGCTTACCAACAACGCGCGATTGGCTCGGTGGATTGACGCAACCCCGCACTAAAGTGCGGGGCTACTATCTTTGGGTCCCTCCGGGACCAGGGGCGTTCCCGGATGTACGTGCTTTTACGTATATGCAGCCACTGGTGTTTGTTCTAACGTTGCCTTCTCGACCCCAGACGCAGAAGGTCGGCTTGAATACCAGCTGCATTGGTTCAACAGCGATGAAGCACCAATCGCGTTCTCAATCACCGATTCGGATCGAGCTCAGATGTGCCGAATTGACGGTCACAAGACTGATGCAGTTTGTTCTCCCGCTTTTACTGGGCTTGAGTCCCATCAGCTCGGCCAAAGTAGAACCTAATGCCGGCAAATGGAAGACTTGGGTGCTCACCTCAGGCGATCAGCTGCGGCTCCCTCCGCCGCCCGATGAACCGGCCACTCGAGGCGAGATAGCGCAATTAAAGGATCTGGCAAAACAGCGCGACGCCGCCAGCGTTGAGCGAATAGTCTGGTGGAACGCCGGTCCCCCTGGCTATCGATGGACCACTATTGCCATTCCTCCCGGCCCGGCGAATGCCAGCCTCCACTCGCGAATCATGGCACTATTGTCGGTAGCGATCTATGACGCGACGGTGGCAGCCTGGGACTCCAAGTACGCTTACAACCGGCCGCATCCGACCGCCTTCGATCCGTCCTTAACTGCTGCTCTGCCAAACCCTCAGAGCCCCTCATATCCGAGTGAACATGCCGTGGTTGCCGGTGCCGCCTCCACAGTGTTGGCTTATTTGTTTCCCGACAAAGCCGACGAGTTCAGAGCACGGGCTCAGGAGGCAGCTCAGGTCTGGGTACAGGCAGGCTTGCATTATCCGAGTGATGTGCAAACCGGCCTGGAGCTGGGCCAGGCGGTAGGATCTCTTGTTGTCGACTGGGCGAAAGGAGACGGCTCGGACAAGACTGGTTCGGCGGAAATCCCTCCAGGGGACTGCCGATGGACGGGAATCAATCCGATCGCACCATTTGGGGGAGCCCGCAAGACATGGGTACTCTCTTCGGGACACCAGCTGCGCCCTGGGCCACCACCCGATTGCCGGTCTCCGCGGGGACAAGCTGAATTGGCGGAGGTGCGCAACTATCCCAGAACCTTCGAGAGCAACGCAACTGCGTTTTACTGGCAGTCGGGACGCTCGAACTGGAACAACGTCATTGACCAAAAGATCTTCGAGTACCGGCTCGATGTAAACCCGCCACGAGCAGCCCGGGTGTATGCTCTGGCAAGCATCGCGGCCTACGATGCTACCGTGGCGTGCTGGGACGCGAAATATACCTACTGGGCGATCCGCCCCTTTATGCTGGGAGTGACACCGTTGTTTCCCACGCCCAATCATCCCAGTTATCCGGCTGCGCACGGTAGTCTGTCGGGGTCAACATCGGCTGTTCTCGCTTACCTTTTCCCGCACGATGCCGCAGCTCTTAACGCCTTGGGAACCGAAGCCGGCGAATCGCGGCTGTGGGCGGGCATCCACTTTCGTAGCGACATCGATGTTGGGCTAGCTCTCGGCCGAGCGGTTGCCAAGCTCGTAATTGAGCGAGGCGAGAAAGATGGCTCGCAATGAGGCGCAGTTCCTCCGTGACCTCTGCGATGCCGCCGTCCAGGATTCTCTCGTTCTCGAACTCGTCCTCGAAAATGCGTCACGTCGATGTCCGGTGAGAATTGCGTGGTTTTCCAGGCGATCAGCAATTGAAACTGAACAGACCAACGAACGCATTTTCGAAAACAGATCATCGAGGACGAGCATGCTGCGGCTTTAACTCCGTGACCTCGGCGATGTCCTGTTGAAATATCTTCGTGTCCTCCTGTTTGAACTTTGACGCCCGATTCCTAAACAGAAACGCATAGTCCCGGAATCGGAACAAGACACCGGGGGACTTTAGTCATCGGCACGCTCCGTTGTATCGCTCAAGTTGTTGATAATGAGCCGGTTGTATAACTAATACTATTGTTGGCACCAGAGCTGCTTAGCATTGGCGTAATGAAATCACTGGTCTCGGACGAAACCAATAACGTCTCTGAGATAAATTTATGGCCTTGATTAGATGCCAGGAATGTTTTGCCACGATATCGGATAGCGCTCAATGCTGTCCGGGGTGCGGATTCACGCGTACACCGCCCAAAACAAAGAAGTGGCTCGAGCTGGTTAGTACAGCGTGCGGACCGCTTATCTTGTCTGCGGCGGGAACACTTCTTGCCTATATAACCTTCGTCCACCAGACCGAGACTCAGGAAGCAGAGAAGCTTCAAACGATGATCGAGTCAGCCGTCAGCAACGATAAGGCCAAGGAACGAACCGCTGTCCGGTTAGTCAGTTATCTCGCCAAGTCCAACCAGCTTTCTACCAGTTTTGCTCTCAGTATTTTAGGAACCGTTGCCAGAAACGACGAGGATCCGACACTGCGCACTGAGATTTACGATGCAGTCGAGAACATGACGGAAAAAGGTTCTCTCACTCTGGCCAAGCTCGATCAATATGATCAACTGGAGATTTATTGTCTGCGAGCTGCTCTGACTCCGGTCCAATATTGGCGTCAGGTCAATCTGCACAAGATCGAGCAATTTGCGACGAACCGGGAACTGAAATATCGAGCTGCGACGAAATTGCTTTCGCTTGCCCAGGACGTGCTCAGTCCTCAAGCGGTGATCGATATTCTGCTTTCGGTTCCGATTCGTCTTAACGACCCGGACATGATTGAGCGAACGATTCCTTATTTATGCAAAGCGCTCAAAGAACGATCGAGCAACAGTTCCGACAATGATGTCGCGGAATTCCTGAATACGCTTTTGCAAGAAACGGTTGCTACCAGTCGAGAAGGTTTTCGGTCCCAGATCAGACTGCTTTTGGCTCGTGCATTGATCGCGAAAGATACAGTTATCCAGACTGGTTCATTAAAAGAGATTGCTCGAATTACGGCCTCCAACCCGGATCTCAATGATGATACCGAACAACTATTCGATACCATCGTTCAAAGCAGCGGAGACGCGGATCTACGCCAGATCGTGAACACGGTCCACCATAGTCTGACCGTAGAAAAACAGCACCCCGCTAACGATCAGCAGTCCTGACCTCGGTCAGCTTTCGGCGTGCTCCCGAACGTCGACGTGGATTACATCGCCCGGTTTCAGAGGTGATTTTCCACGTGTGCGAATCGTGAGGTGGCTTGGCTCTGACATACTGCTTTCGATGATTTCGGCGTCGACCTCGGACGATTGCAGATCGAGTCGAACGCTTTCCCAGTTAAGAATGTCTTGATCAAGCTTTGCGCTAATAAGCCAGGTATTCGGATCTCGATCCGGTTCCGATAGAGGGTCTTCCTTCGTGTTTTCTACGATTCTTGCTTCGGCTCTTTTCATATACGCTGATATGAGTTCGAACCGCCGATTCGTACTGGTTCTCTCGGCCAGAAAGATCACATCGTCGCTCCAATGACCCAGGGCACAAACTCGTTTTCGCCGTACCCCTGTTCCTCGCTTTTGGTTTTCTCGCCGGAAGCAACCGCCAGAACTTTGCGAAAGATCTTTTCGCCTGTGTCCGGCAACGACGCCGTCCCGTCGAGGATATCTCCGCAATTGATATCAATATCCTCCAATTGGCGAAGGTAAGTCTTGGTGTTAGAGGAAAGTTTAATCGAAGGCGCCGGTTTAGCTCCAAAAGCGGATCCGCGACCGGTAGTAAAACAAATCACGTTAGCGCCTCCCGCCACCTGGCCGGTCGCCGAAACCGGGTCGTAACCAGGTGTATCCATAAAGACCAGACCGGCGGCTTTGACCTGCTCGGCGTACTCATAGACCTGCATTAGCCCAGTGGAACCTCCCTTGGCGGCAGCGCCGAGTGATTTTTCCAGGATTGTCGTCAAACCCCCCGCTTTGTTGCCAGGAGACGGGTTATTGTCCATCGTTGCGTCATTCCGAGCCGTGTAATCCTCCCACCAACGGATTCGTTCAATCAATTTTGCTGCGACGTCTGGAGTCACGGCCCGTCGAACCAACAGGTGTTCGGCACCGTAAATCTCGGGGGTTTCCGACAAAATTGCGGTACCGCCGGCGCGAACCAGACGATCGACTGCCATTCCTAGCGCTGGGTTGGCAGTTACGCCCGAGTAGCCGTCAGAACCCCCGCACTGCAGAGCCAACACCAAATGCTTGGCCGAGACCGGTTCCCGCGTAATCCGGTTTGCCCGATCGGCCATCTCCTTGATCAGATCGATACCCACCTTAATGGTCTTCGCGGTTCCCCCAGATTCCTGAATGGTAAATGTGCGCAGACGATCCGATTCCTCGAGATTCTCTTCTTCGAGCAGCGACCGAATCTGATTCGATTCGCACCCGAGTCCGATAATTAGCACCGCTGCAAAATTCGCGTGGCGAGCATATCCGGCAATCGTGCGACGCAGCAGACGTAATCCGAGACCATCGGTCGGCATCGCGCAACCGGTGCCATGACTAAGTCCGACAACGCCGTCAATGTTCGGAAATTCAGCCAATAGCTCTGGCCGATAAGTGAACGTGTCCGCGATAGTGCGAACGACCGTTGCCGAGCAATTCACGGAACTTATCACACCCAGATAGTTTCGGGTGCCCACTCTGCCGTCGTGGCGAACGATACCGGAAAATGTGACCTCGGCTGCCTCCGGCTCAGTAGGCACGTAGTCCGCAGCGAAACGGTAATCCCGGTCGTGCTCGCCCATAGCGAGATTGTGCACATGTACATGTTGTCCTGGCGCAATCGATTGTCTGGCGACGCCGATTACCTGCCCGTAACGACGAACTGGTTCACCGGTAGAGATCGCGACGAGAGCGACCTTATGGCCGGCCGGGATCCGGTCTTGGCAAACGCATCCTTCTACTGGCGTGCCAGATTCTAGATCGCGGCAGGCGATCGCGACTTGGTCGTGTGGGTTCAGTCGGAGATAAGAGGCGGGCGACATGAGGATGCCAATGTTGATCGGAAACCGTTCGCGGTAAAGGATCCGGTTACTCGCTCCGGGTAAGGCCGTCCGTGCAAGGTTTTCTCGTCCTCGTCCTCGTACTCGTCCTCGAGGGTGTGGGACGGATTGCCGACGGGTGAGAATCACATGGTTTTTTGCTGATCAACCGCAGATGCGTCCAACGCGGTTTCAAGGACGAGATCGAGTGCGAGTACGAAGACGATTACGAGTAGGATGTGGAGCGCTCCAATCATCAGAGCCTTTAGTCAGCCTTTCCGCTCGAAGTGATTACGATCGAAATCGGAAAGCTCGGTACCGGAGCGGGCGGGAAGAATGGAGAACCCGGCACGGGTGTCAGGGCGCCGTGCGTACCGATACGGAAACCTGAGAGGCTTGTCGGACCCGGCTCTGTGACATCGTTCGCGTTTCCCGCGTAGACGAATTTGCCGTGAGGATCAACCCCGACTGCAAACGGTTCCGGTTCGGTATCGATTCTCGGCCCAAGCTCTAGCGTACCGTTCGAATTGTTGATGTGGAACGATGTGAGCCCTTGTACGAAGTCCGCCGCGTAAAGAAAACCACCGGCCGCATCCAACGTCATTGTCTGGAACAAGCCTCCGACCGATTTCGTCGGCGAACCCGGGAGCGGCGTTAAGGCGCCGTTGGGGCCGATGCGGTAAGAGGAGACGTTAGCTGCGCCAAATTCGCCGCATAAAGGAAACGGCCTGTGTGCTCCACCACTACGGTAATGGGTTCTCCGGCGCCTAGTATCGGAAATGGGGAACCCGGCACTGGGCTCAAGGCTCCATTTTCCAAGACCCGATAACTGGATATATCCTGGCTGCCAAAGTTTGCTACGTAGACGAAGCGACCAAACGGATCCGTGGTTATCGATATGGAAAAGCTTCCACTCGAAAACGGTGAACCGGGCACCGGTTGAAGCGCACCGTGTGCACGGATCCGATAGACCGATACGGTGCCATTCTGAGCGTCCGCGGCCGCGTAAAGGAACCGTCCGAACGGATCGAGTGCCAGGTGTCCGCCGGTTAGGTTGAACGGCGACCCAGGTAACGGCGTCAGTGATCCGTCATTGCTAACCCGATAGCCGGCGATATTCGCCCAGCTGTCCGTAATGAAACTTCCCTTCGTGGAGGCATAGAGATACAGGCCGGTCCGATCAAGTACTAACGGTCCAACCCCCTCAGGTATCGCTAACGGCGAACTAGGTAAGAGTGCGAGCGAACCGGTGTTCTCATTAAGAAAAAAGGATGTGATGGACGACTGGTAGGAAACATACAGAAATTCCGCTCTTGACGATCCAGATAGCGCGATCCAGACGAGCGCTACTAACAACTTACTTTGTAGGTTTTTCATGACACAACTCTCTGATCAGATCCGAACTAGGAACCTTTATTTTCATTTTGAATGGTGCCGGTACTAGCTAGTCTCGTCCTTAACTCAACAACAGAGACTCGGATTGGTAAATACGTTGAACTACGTACCCTGCCCGAGAGATGACAAAACCAGCCGGACCGTTTTCATGTTTATTGCTGCTTCATATTAATGCGCAGCTTCGGCTCGCTCAGTGCGAATGGCCGTGCTGTTGCTCAATAGAAAATGAATTCAGGACCGTCAGTTTCACGAATTGAAGTGTCTCCATCTCCCTGACTATCCGGTAACGCAGAACGAGTGTCGGTAGGTTAGCTAAATTGTTGAGAAAGTAGCCGCAAGCGAACGCAAAGAGCGCAAAGAAAACAAAAGGGAACGGCATCGTAGCTGGCTATTTTGCTGGTTTTCCGTATTACGTTCGGGCACAACGGTTGGAGTGAAGGAATCCTTCGCCAACGCGGTGAGGAAGACCGATCTGCTTATCGTAGGAGCAGGACCATTTGGACTTGCGATGGCCGCCTACGCCAAGCATCTGGAAATCGGGCACCTGATCGTCGGAAAAACGATGGGCTTCTGGAAGACGAACATGCCGAAAGGGATGTACTTGCGTTCGGCCTGTGATTGGCACCTCGACCCGTTGAACGTCGACACCCTCGAGAAATTTGTCCGGACCAGAGGATTGAGTGCCAAGGATGTTGAACCGCTTTCACTCGAACTTTATCTTAGTTACGCGCAATGGTTTCAGGAACAGAAACAGGTTGCGGTCTTGCCGGCATTGATGCGGAAGCTCGACTGGGACGAGAGCGAGACCTTTCCTTTCCGTGCGGTTATGGATAACGGTGAGGACGTTGCCGCGAAGTTTATTGTTCTGGCCATCGGTTTTCAATATTTCAAGAACGTGCCGTCCGACTTGGCCAAGCTCTTGCCCGAAGGCCGCTACTCGCACACCTGTGATTTGGTAGATTTCCAGGAGGTAGCAGGGAAACGCTGTCTGATCATCGGTGGACGGCAAAGTGCGTTCGAGTGGGCCGCGTTGATGAGTGAAGCTGGTGCCGACGAAATTCATCTCTGTTACCGGCACGATTCGCCGGCATTCGCGGTCGCCGACTGGTCCTGGGTTAATCCGTTGGTTGAAGCAACCGAGGTGAATCCCGGCTGGTTCCGGAGCCTCGCTCAGCATGAGAAGGATGAGCTCAAGTTACGACTCTGGGCGGAGGGCCGTTTGAAGGTGGAGCCATGGCTTCAAGGGCGGATTGCGAACGGCCGGGTCAAGTTATGGCCCAAGACACAGATCACGAACTGCTGTGAATTGTCGAACGGCGACCTCGCAGTGCGGATCGACAACGGTCAGAAAATCACTGTTGACCGCATCATTCTCGCGACCGGCTACAAGGTCGAGTTTACGCGATTACCCTTCGTCCAGGGCTCAAGGATTCTGGAAAGACTTCACATCCGGGACGGCTTTCCGGAATTAGATGAACATTTCCAGACCAGTGTTCGGGGAATGTTCGTCACCAGCATGCCTGCGACTCAGCAGTTTGGCCCTTTTTTCGGGTTTACGGTTGCCGTGCGGGTGTCAGCAAGGTTGATCGGACGCGCTATTTTTTCGCAGGCTCATAGTCGGGCGGAGCCGCCCCTCGCCAAGTGACTTCGCGACGTGTCGGAGTCGACATAATCTTGAGTCAAACCCCGTTAAGCGAGAGATTTGGTTTTGCGGTTTGAGAGGGACCTGGGGAGATGAATCCTGCAATTTGTGTCCGGAACCGCCGACGGTCGATGCTAACGATCTGCCCAATCATTATGGGCATCATGATCTCGATCAAAATGCGCCGTGACCGAGGTCAAGCCGGCATCATCACCGATGCCTAGGGACACTTGCACCGGATTGGTGATCCCACCTAAATTAGCGCCCTTCGCTTCGGCCCGGAATCTGTAGCGCAAACCACCCGCTGGTTCGATCTTCGCCTCCAGGCGCACACCATCGATAACGCCTTCGAATGTGTAGACCCTGTCCCCGTGCCGGCCGAACGATCCGATCGGAATGGTGGCAATGAACGGGCCGACCTCAACTTTGACCGGTTCAGTGTCCGGGTGAATTTCATTGTTGGCCGTGCCGCTCAAGATGAACGAAGTCGCAAGGTGAAAGCTGTCGTGGTTTGGCTTGCGGGTAAGATCGATGTCGAGCTTGGCATTAAAGGAGAGGAATGGAATGCCCTGCGGCGGCGGAACAATGGATATTGCGCCGGGCGTAGCAACCGGAACAGTGGCCACCACCGTATCGCTCGCGGTGTCGATCACGGAAACGGTGTTGCTTCCTTGATTTGAGACATAGACATGTGCGCCGTCCGGCGTTACGGCTAGCCCGCTCGGGCTTGTTCCTACCGGGACTGTTTTCACTATGGTGTTGCTGGTGGTGTCGAGCACCGCAACGTTGTTGTTCCCTTGATTTGAGAGGTAGACATAATTTCCGTCTGGCGTCACGGCTACCCCATTCCCAATCAATAACCCGCCGAGAGTGTCGATAAGAACAGTCTTCATCACCGTGTTGGTCGCTGTATCGATGATCGCAACGTTCTCGGAGCCGTCAAAAAAGACGTAGGGAACATAGGCGTGTCCCCCGTCTGGTGTGATAGCAATCCCGCCGACCGCCGAATCCCCAGGCAATGGAATCGAGATACCGGTGCCGAACACCAATACCTGAGGAAGTCCGTAATAAGGGTCGTACTTCGTCAAGTAAATGCGTTGCCCATCTGGGGTAATGGCTATCCCAGCCGCAACCCCTTTGCCTGTGGTAGCGGGCATTGCTTTTTTAGTAGCTGTGTCTATTACCCAAACAGCGAAATATGCAGATTCCGGATGACATGCAAAGGCCGGAAACGGACAGAACTCGGTCGTTGCATAGACATGACTTCCGTCTGGGGTTACGGCTATCGCGCTGGGGTTTTGAAAAGCAACCGCGCCTACGAGTGAGCCGTCCAACGGGATTGTGGCCACTATCTTGTCGTCGGTAGCGTCGATCACGGAAACGTTTACCACCAAATCCGAAGTGCTGGGCCCAAGGGCGTACACGTGTTTTCCATCCGGCGCGACCGCTGTGGAAGAGGCAGGACCCAGGATCGTATCGACTACCTTGTTGTCTCCCGTATCGATTACCGAAATGCCGTTGCTGCCTGTGACGTAGGCCAAGGGCTGGCCTGTCCAAGCCATCGTCTCGCTTGGCCAGCACAACGCCGCCAGTACGGCCCACAGGGCCGCAAAACAGCATAACCGACAGCTTCTATTGAGATTGCCGGATGGTCGCGGTTCGGTACTAACGTCGCCCCTTCGCTCAGGCCCAGGAAGCGAATAAAGCGCAACAGAAGTGGAGTGTAAGTTTAGTCCGTTCATAGTCCTTACGTGTCTTTTTGTCCTGGCGTTAGGGGGAGGACGAAAATGGGTACAACGATTTCTATCCCTTCGACTCTATGATGCCCTGACGACCCGTCCATACGCGGTTTGACGGAGCGCTCAGTCTCTATACAGAAATGAGACCCATTCGTGATATTCTAGCGGGGAACGAATCAACGTCACGGGTTGGAAAACCATTTCAAGAGATCCGAGATATCAAAAATAATGCTCCCGGATCCGATTAGCCGCGACGCTCGCTTCTGAATTGAGCCCTTTAGCGATTTGTCATCTCTCAGTTGCGAGCGTCTTTGCGGGAGATCTTTTAACCCCTCCGTTGCCTCTGTGATCTCTTGTAAAAAATTACCTCTGCGAGGTCCGGTTCGCATCTCGGCGTCCTTCGGTGCGACCTACGGCTCCCAACCATTGCCTCGCAATTTCCATTGTTCCCTGGGTCAGCTCATGCCCGGCGTTCTCCAACGAAATACTCACCTCCGCCCCCACGTTGCGAAGCATGGTAACGAGCTGAAGAGCTTCATCCGGCGGAATGATCGGATCGTAGTGACCCGAAACCACCAGCACCGGCACGCCTGTTAAATCGGGTAACTGTTCGGGAACGATCGGCACCATCGGCCGTAGAAGAACCGCGCCGGCCAATGTCTCCGGCCGAAGCAGGAGCAGACTACCGCCAATATTAGCGCCATTCGAATAGCCGACCGCAAACAAGTTTTGCCGGTTGAGAGTGTATTTGGTCGACGCTTGCTCGATGAATTCGGCGAGCTCGTGCGTGCGTCGGATCAGATCTTCTTCATCAAAAATCCCTTCCGCTAACCGCCGGAAAAAGCGCGGCATCCCGTTCTCCAGAACTTTGCCGCGTGGACTAAGCAGATTCGCATCGGGATCGAGCTCACGTCCGAGCGGGATCAGATCGTTTTCGTTACCACCAGTTCCATGCAACAGGAGCAAGGTACGCCCGGAACGACCTGGCACGAAGGTGTGCACGAAATCGAGTTTTTCAGGTTGATTCATACGATTGCCTTTCTCGGAACGGTTACCTTTGGCAGCATTTTTTCGATCTGCGGACGCGCGTGTTCCATCCAGGTCGGAAGACGCAAGTTTGCACCTAGCTCATCGACCGATTCGTCGTGGATGAATCCTGGCGGATCGGTAGCCAATTCAAACAGCACACCGCCCGGTTCCCGGAAATAGATCGAATGAAAATAGGTCCGATCCATAACCGGGCTGACCTGGTAACCCTGACTGATCAATTTTTCCCGCCACTCAATCTGCTGTTCATCGTCAGGAACGCTGAACGCGATATGGTGAACCGATCCAACTGCGATCCGGCCGGGATGCACATCGGGAGCGGACACGAGATCGATGAATTTACCAATTCCCGTCTCGCCAAATGCGGCAAACCTGGACCGGTTTCCGGCTACCTGAACCAGGCCGTACCCAAAAGTTTCGGTGATCAGTTTCGCTGTCTTTTCAGTGTTTTGCAGCGTCGCGGAAACACTGTGAAAGCCGCGGACCGCATGCTCGGCCGGAACCGGGCTTTCGCTCCATGGCACCACTGCACCGCTCGATGTCGATTCAATCAGTTCGATCAACGTTCCATCCGGATCAACCAACCGAACCACTTCTTCGCCAAACCGCTCCGAGGCTCGCTCGGCGCTCACATGCGATTTTTTTAATCGGTCAAGCCAGTAACCGACGGAACCGGGCGGAATGACAAGCGCGGTGGCGCCAACTTCACCAGAGCCATGAACACCCCGACGGGCTCCCGGCCACGAAAAGAACGTGAAGATTGTCCCCGGCGTACCGGTAGTGTCACCGAAATAGAAGTGGTAACTGCCCGGATCATCGAAATTGACAGTACGCTTGACTAGTCGTAGCCCGAGCAATTCGAGATAGAAATCGAGGTTGCGCTGCGGATCGCTCGCGATCGCGGTCACGTGGTGAAGACCAGAAATATTCATTGGGTTAGCTTCGGTGGAAATTTGAGTGGCGGTTAGGCGATTGCGCGTTGCATCTCGGTTGCGCGCAGCGAATTTTCGATTGCGGTATCTGCGGCCCATTTGCCTCCTCCGCGGATAATCAAGACGATGGCTATGCCGATTGCCAGCAGATGATACTCAAA
>DASTDH010000592.1:0-3876 GCA_035710445.1 Chthoniobacterales bacterium | reverse complement strand
ACGAGAAGGTTAGATATTTGCTCGATGTCAACGGTCTGACGGGATTTTTCAGAATCGCGGGTTCCCCGCGAGAAAACTTGCACGCATGATCAATGCGCCAGTAGCCGCGGTGGAAGAAATAGGTCGTTCGGGCCTTAACGCGGTTGAGTACGTCGGGGCCTTGGCGGTTCAGTGCTGGAGGTCGCTTCGCGGGATCAGAGCCATCAATCCGTTCACCCTACATCCGTTGCGGTGGAGGCGAGCGATTGACGAAATGTTGGCGGCGGGACTTGGCGCAGTGCCGATTGTGGCGTTAGCGGCATTCTGCTTAGGGTTAATTCTAGCCTTTCAGGGCGGTTCGGGATTGCGCAAAATCGGTGCGCTCGAGCTGGTAATCCAGCTCGTCGCTATCGGCATCACGCGAGAAGCGGGACCACTGATCACCGCGATCACAGTTAGCGGGCGGTCAGGTTCGGCCTTCTCAGCCGAGATCGGTTCAATGGTCTTTGCTGAGGAGATTGGTGTTCTGAAAACGATGGCGCTCGATCCCATTCAGGTGCTGGTATCTCCAAAATTCCTTGCGCTGCTGATTGTCATGCCATGTCTGACTGTGATAGCCGACGTCGCTGGAATACTAGCCGGCGGATGGTTTGTGTACAGCACCATCGGAATGAGCTTATCGCAATACACTCGTGCCGCGCTCGATTCGCTTTATGTGCGGGATATTCTTAGCGGTCTCATCAAGAGCATCGTCTTTGCGACGCTGATCACTCAAGTGGGTTGCCTCCAGGGTTTTCGAGCCAAACGCAGCCCGGAGGATGTGGGGCGGGCCACAACTTCCGCGGTGGTGAGTGCCATCTTCCTGGTAATCATGGCCGACTTGCTCTTTACCGCGCTGTTTTATGTGGTGTGGCGATGACTCCGAGCGAAAGAGTGGTGGCCGTCCGCGATCTGGTCGTAAAGTACGATAACCGCACGATTCTCGATCACATTAACCTCGATATCAAACGCGGTGAGGTTCTGGTGCTGCTGGGCGAGAGCGGCTCGGGAAAGAGCACGCTTCTCCGGCATGTAATCGGTTTAGAGAAGCCCCTCTCTGGGAACATCGTTGTCAAGGATGTGGACATTGTCCGTTGCTCGGAGACGGAGCTCAATGAAGTCCGCCGGTCCATAGGAGTGTCGTTCCAGAACGCCGCGCTCTTTGGTTCGATGACGGTTGCGGAGAACATCGCCTTTCCTCTCTTGGAGCGCACACGGCTCGTCGATTCCACCATCGACGAAGTCGTGCTCTTAAAGTTGGCTCAGGTCGGATTGGTCCACTTCGGCTCGTTTTACCCGTCCGAGCTATCAGGCGGCATGCTGAAACGCGCCTCGGTAGCACGGGCCACTGCTTTGGACCCGGAGATTCTGCTCTTCGACGAGCCATCGGCGGGCCTCGATCCGATTACGGCCGCCGGTATTGACGAACTCGTTCTTTACCTGAAGAATGCTCTGCAAATGACGGTGCTTGTGGTCACTCACGAGCTTCAGAGCGCCTTGAAGATCGCGGATCGGCTGGCGTTTCTCAAGGATAGGAAGTTGGTTGCTATCGGCCCCAAGGATTCCGTCGAACGGAGTTCCGATCCCTGGGTGCGGCAGTTCCTGGACCGTGTTCCAGACAGGACGTCAGAGGACAAGACCGAAGTCCTGCAGCAACTCGCGGAAAGATTAGGTGTGCAATGTCCAGAGAATTGAAAGTGGGAGTCTTTGTTCTGACTTCATTGCTCATTTTCATAGGTACTTTCGTGTACGTGGCAAACGTCCAACTGCGTGGTGTGCGCATTTCCTACAAGACTTACTTCAAGTATGCCGGTGGCATCGACCCCGGCTCCCCGGTGCGATTCGGCGGAATGAAAGCTGGGACGATAACCGCTATCCGCCCGTGGCATGAAGATCCCACGAAGATCGAAGTTCTGATGGAAGTCAGGGAGGGTGTCCCGGTGAACGCCGACTCCACGGCGACGCTCACCTCGCTCAGCCCGCTAGGGGACAAGTATCTGGAGATTACGACTGGTACAAACAGGGCGCGGCGCCTTCCTGCCGGGGCCACTATACCGTCTGCGGAAGTTGTTTCGTTGGATGATGTCGCCAAACAGGTGAGTGCGATAGTGCCCACCGTCCAATCCACTTTGCAAGATGTTCAGAAAGACATCGACCAGCTTACCGGTGATGCACGAATTGTTCTTACCAATGTCCAATCCATGACAGGCCCGCAGAATCAACGAAATATCAACTTACTGTTAGCCAGGGCGCGCGAGTTGCTGGACAAAGAGTCCCCCCGAATGGATAGCGTGCTGCAGAACCTGGAGCGGGCCTCTTTGCAGGCGAATGATGCGCTAAATGAGGCACACACAGCGGCGAGAACGGCGAACGATACGTTCGCCAACGCAAATCGGACCATTGACGAAATACGCGATCCTGTTAAGACGAACCTCGCAGAACTCCAGCGGACGATGACTGATGCGCGCCGTCTGATCGCGGACCTGAGCACGGTTGTCTCGGCCAATCGACGCAACATTGACGACACACTCGAGAACTTTCGCGTCGCTTCGGAGAATCTGCGTGAGTTGACGGCGTCAGTGAAGCAGCGCCCTTGGGCGCTAATCCGCGGGAAGCCTTCCCCCGACCGTGCGGTTCCCGTCGTAACCGGAGCACCTTGATTATGCGCACTTTTTGGATTTCGATAACTTTTGGCGTGCTCACTGGATGCGGGAGCGTACATGGGCCCGCGACTAAGTATTACAAACTCGACATTCCACCGTCTCCAACGCCGGTCGGTCCATCAGCGTCGGTCCCACTTCGGATCGAGCCTTTCCGAACGAGCAGTTTGCTGAGGCAAGACCGGATTGTTTATCGTCCTTCACCAGTAGAGGTTGGTTTCTATGAATACCACCGCTGGGCCGAACCTCCCAACGACACCGTAACCAAGGCGCTTGCGGACCAACTGACAAAACGGCGAGTCTTCCAATCCATTGAAATCTCGGATGGCGCCGAAAAGGCGGAGTATGTTCTCAGAGGAACTATCGACCGACTTCAAGAAGTGGATTACATGGGCGCCGTCAAAGTCCAGGTTTCTATATCGGCCGAATTAGAGGATCCGGTACGTGGGACAAAAATCTGGTCCAGCGCCGCGACTGCCGATTGTGTCGTCGCGAAAAGCGATGTGCAGGCGGTGGTAGCCGCAATGGGCCAGGCTTCGCAGCAGAGTATCGCGCGACTAGTGACGGACATTGCACAATTTGTACAGCTCAATAGGCTTGCTGCGGTATCCACAGCCGGAATTCCGCCCCACTGACTCGCACAAGCTTCGATGTGTCAGCCGACATTGCCAGCGCGCCACTATGCGCCTACTTTCGAGCTGAAGTCGATACCGGTGACCACGTCTCGTCCGGGTCATACGCAGCGTACGCGCCCGCGATCTCCATGGTTTTTGGTCCGAGATCCTTCTGGTAGACAATCCCCGCTTTGTCCACGATGAACGTCATTATCCCAGTGGATTTGTAATCGGAGGGCCAGGCGATCAACCCGAATCCCTTCGTCATCAGACCATTTTGGAGGTAGGTCATCTCACCTCCAGAGGCGTGTGGTCCCTGGGCTGACAAGATCTTGAAGTAGTAGCCATGATAGGGCTCGTGCTTCTTGGTATAGCCTTCTGCAAAAGCGCGCGCTACAATCGCACCAATTGGGCTCTCGTCGTCGGCGGCGTCCTGGGTCCAGTACAGCCCGTCATGCTTTCCGGGTGAACTGATGATTTTTTGGGCATAGTGCAAGACGCCACTTCCCGTCCTGTCTTTTTCCACGTAGTCATCCTGCGCCTCGACGTAGCCGCGGCAGACCTCGATGGCGTCGAGCTCGTTG
>DASTDH010000591.1:0-5216 GCA_035710445.1 Chthoniobacterales bacterium | reverse complement strand
CAAACCTAAGTTGTGGTCAAACGTGCCGGGAAGATAACTGCAAGATTTGGACATATCAAAATTGGTGTGAACTGGATGTGACGGTAGAACTGTTGCAGGAGCGTTTCGGTGACTTTACCCATTGCTGGAAGTCTTTTCGGGACGAGTGGCAGGAGATTCAACCGACTAGCTATCGCATTGACGCTAAACAGCGAGCGTTTTCATTTATTAACCGTCCCGACTTAGCTACTGTCTGGGAAGCAATACATTCTGAGTACCTGACTGCAGCGGCCTTTTCAATT
The DNA here is from genome assembly GCA_035710445.1 of Chthoniobacterales bacterium. Lineage (GTDB taxonomy): Bacteria > Verrucomicrobiota > Verrucomicrobiia > Chthoniobacterales > JAFAMB01 > DASTDH01. The sequence continues at coordinate 4,935 of DASTDH010000591.1, read as the reverse complement.
TCTCGGTGGAGGCTGCACTAACGGCACTGTGTATCCTGTCCATGAACTCTCTCCAGACAACGTCAGATTGGAACTAGAAAATCTCGCGGGGACTGGCACCTGAGTGATGAAGTACTGCCCGCACGATCACCATGACCAAGGTCTGACAGATGGGCCAAGTTCACGGCGTAGAGTTTTAGTAAGGACGGCAAACTTGCTTGTTTTCGCCGGCCAGAAGTGGTGTAGGCGACCTGGATGGAGTCCGCTGAAATCTATTTGTGGCTTTGCCTCAAAGAAGGAATTGAGATTAAAAACGCAATGTCATGGTTTCTCGTGTCACTAGATCGCTCATGATTTTCGTCATATGCATGTTGTTTTCTACGTGTGTATTCGCACAGACGACAATCGGAAAACCCGCCGCCCTAACGCGCATCGAACCCGGATTAGAGAATGCAGTAAAATGGAAATGGCGCGTTGTGCCATCGGATGAAAAGCATTGGGGTCTCGAGATGCCCACTCCGACACCATCACCGCCTCCGGCTGTCACCCCGACGCCTCCACCGGAGATTCGGCCCACTTTCTACGAGGTGAAACATGGCGATGCGCTTATTCTCATCGCGAGAAAGTTTGGCATGACGGTTGCCCAACTCAAAACGTTCAATGGACTGCAAACAGACAAGATCCGCGTCAACCAGAAGTTGAAGATACCGACGCTGGCGGAATTGAGCGCGATTGCTCCTCCCGTCAAGAAGCAGAAGCCCGCTAAAACGGCCGAATCGGTGACAGGTTCGGAGCCAGATGCTGGATTGGGTCACCTTAGCCTTCAGATTTTCTTGGACCGCGAGCAATTCTCCGCCGGGCCAATTGCCCGGGAACCGGGACCGGCTTTCGCGAGAATATTGCTCCTTTATCAGAGTACTCATGAAGATGCGAGGGATGACATTTCCCTCGGCGCTAAAGCCCGAGCGGCCGTGGGAAATGTCTTTACTCGGTATAAGCTCAAAGCGGAAGACTTCCGCTTCATTACGCAACCGAAAGCCGAGACGATTGTTGCCCCAAAACAAACTCCTCTTTCTGCTCATGCGCATCCGGGAAAGCTTCCCTCCAAGCCCGCAGCCATTGGCGAAAGGCATCCGACTTATGAGGAACTGACCGCGATGCCGATGCTGCCCTATCGCACACCCTGGGAATTCGTCGCCGAGCGATTTCATTGCCGGGAAACCTATCTGCATACTCTGAACCCAAAACTATCGGCTACGCCGGGGGCCGGTTCAGAATTTCAAGTGCCAAACGTGATTCCGTTTGAGATCGAGAAAGCATTTGATGAACCGCTCCAACCGCAGGCCGATTCCAATAACCCGGTGAGAGCCGCTGTGGTCGGTCTCTCGCAATTAAATATTTACCAGGGCGACGCGCTCATTGCGGTATTCCCCGTCTCTCCCGCACGTCCAGGGCTGCACGGGCGGGGAACCTGGACGATCCTTGACGCCATCCCACGCCCCCGGCTCGCGACGTTGCAGGAAGAGAGTACAGAACAGACCCGGAAACCTGGTCCCACAAGCACAATTCCGGAGCCGACACCCTCCCCGACCAGGGCAGTGCTTTCGTCGGAACAATACCTTGCCGCAGGTCCCAGAAACCCCGTAGGAATCGTGTGGATCAATCTGACCAAGGCAAAAAGCACAGAACCGCTGCCGTATGGTTTGCACGGGACGAGCATTCCGGATCAAATGAACGTCGAGCAGAGTATCGGGGGATTCCGATTAGCAAATTGGGATATTGCACGTGCCGTGCATCGTCTGCCAGTCGGCACCCCGCTCGAATGGAAATAAGGCGCCGACGCGGCAAGCTGGGCAGAAAAGAAAGAAAGGTAAAATGTTTGCTGAAAATCACGCCTCTCGTCGAGAGGATAAACACTCCATCAAGTCCTTAGTGGCTTAGTGGGGTATCACGCAACACTGCTCGAACGCATTGCGGCATCTGCACTTGAATCCGATTCCGAAGGCGATGTCGTGCGCTATGGAATTGCCGTCACGATAGAAGCGGAAAATGCGCTTCCCATTTACGAGGAGATTCAGCAGCGGCTCCGCGTGCGGTCGATGCCCTAGCATGAACGACCGCAATGGTGATTCCGAGAGCTCTCTTCATTCGTGTATCGGTCCACCGCCGACGTTGAGATTCAGACGGAAGCCTATGTCCCCGCAGAATAGGATTGCCGTGGTCGTTTGGCGGTAACACTTCGCTTTGGTGCGCGCTTTCCGGTGTTCTCCTTGGGTGCCGCGAGCGAATCGAGGACGCGCTTGAGACCCTCAAGTGCCGATTCCTGTCGCTCTCCATGGAAAGCGACGCGCAGCGCCGCGGGACCAATTTTCCGACCAAGCTGCAGGAGACCTTTTTCGGCGGCGCGCTTCTCAAAGCCAGATGAGGACTTGAGACCTTCGCGCAGGATAGAAACGACTGGTTGAAGCCCTGTCGCGCCAAGAGCCTGGAGAGCGTGGCCGCGGACATAGTAGTCCTCGCCGTGAGCGGCAAGGTCCACCAACGCGTTCACATTCTCCGGGGTCGGAAAGCTAGCGAGCGCCGCAATAGCGTTTAGACGAAGTGCCGGCTCCTGGTTTGTAACAGCGCCTTCGAGGGAGATTTGACGAATGAGCGCGAGATCTCGCGGGCTGATGGACGAGATAGGCCTTTCGAGATCGTGAGCCAGCAGAAGTCGATTAACTCTCTCACGCAAGCGTACCATTGCGAATTCAGGGCCCGAAACACGGACCGACCCTCGGCGAGAGCCTCCCGGAACCGCTCGAACGGGCTCGTTGAGTTTGAGCACGACCTCTCCGCGCTTTGTTTTCACGCGTTCAGTTTTCTTGGTCATCGGATACGCCTCAATCAATCGAAACCCATCCGTGGCGGATCATCTTCCGGTACTGTTCATAGGTGAGATTGGTGTCCGTAGTTCCGCTGCTGGGCAGCATCAGGTTACCGGCGTCGCTCGTATGACTCAGCCCGAGGTAGTGACCCAACTCGTGCCCCATGAGCATCCCCAGGTATTCGACATGCAGGCGAGGCGCGCCACTCGAATCCACGAAACCAGATTTGTTCTGGACGGTGCCGCTATTACGTCCGGCATGCGAAGTAGGGCCTGGAATATCACCGTCCAAGCCGTCTGCCGTGCCGCCTCCCGAAATTGGAATCGCAAGCGAGTCGACGACGAAGGCGTCGATATTGTTGTTGGAGTTCGGACCGGACCATTGCTCCCAAAGGTCTCGCGCTTCGCTTTCTGAAGTTATGTTTTCGAAGGGCCCGGCTCTGGCACGATTGATACCGCGGTCATCGGTGTCGAAAGTTATATCGCGGCGCTCGTAAATCGTGCGAGTAACTTCGGCGGCTGCGTCAAGGTCGGCGCCTTCCTGGCCAAAGAAGTCTTCGAACGCAACTTGTGTCACGTTGACTCCAAAGCGGAACATCGTACGGCAGGTGATTGTGCCCGAGACCTGGGTGCCGTCAGTGCGCGTCATAATAATCTCGATCGTCATGTCTTCCTTCCCGTCATACTTGTTGAAAACGCCACTTCCCTGGGGCGAATGAAATGCGATCCATCCGCCCCACGTTCCAAAAGCCGGAACCGCAATCGGATCAGGGAAGCCGCCTGTGCCCTGTTCAACGAGCGAACCTCCTACGCCACCATCCCAAAACTTCCACGTGAATTGCTGCCGAACCGATACGGCACGTGAGTCGCCATTGCTTAGCGTCACGCTAATTGACGTGTTATACGCGTTTCCATCGCGGACACCGCGCGCACTGAATGTGCCCGTTACGAAATCACTTTTTGGGGCCAGACCAAGGCTGAACGGATTCGACGGTAGCACGACGCAAGTGATCCTAAATTTTGCCTGAGCGCCAGTGCCGTTGGTGAGCGCCACTCGAAAGACTGCCGGACCTGCGGGAAGAGTTTGCCGCTTGCCGAATGGAATGCTCACAAAACCGCCACGTCGGTCACGAGCAGATACTTTTTTTTCGACCAGAAAGGGTTCTCCGGCCCACTCCACCTCGACACGCACGAATATGGGCGGCGATGCCACTGCCGCAAACTGAACCCGAATCGCAAATGACCTTTCACTCATGATGCGTCCGGCGGACGGCACTACGTCAGTGATAACCAGTCGTGGATCCTCGAAAAAAAGGACTGAGCGGCGAATGCGTTCAAGGTCTGTTTGGGAGATTCCGCCCTCGCCGAGCAGGTCATACGTTGAGCGCAGAGGACCTTTTCTACGAAGCGCGACGAGCCGGGAAGCTGCTTCCTTGGGGATACCGGCTAGCACTATCAAATCCCTCTCACTCGCTGAGGTAAGAAGACCTACGCGGACTGGTGCGTTGTCTAGGCTGCTATAGCGGTTGATCGGCCGCTGTGCAACGACGGTTCCGTTAAGCGACGTTTTGGGCATTTCTTAGCTCCGGTCTAGAGCCGACCAAAGCCTCCCAAAGAGCCTAGGATTACCAATCAGGCTACGCAAATTCAATGAGAATCACGCCGCGGATGATCGCTATGGCAGCAATAAACGAGTGTCCTCTGACCAAGTCGACTGTGGTTAACACGGTATGAAGTTGCTTGCGCCCTCATTTATCGTAGAAAAAGTCGCCTCGAATAATTTGGAAAGTTACACACTTATTTAGCCTCGCCTAATTATTATGATACATAACCTCTTTTCACGACAATTGGCAAATCCCTCAATCCCGACGCATAGAACGAGCGCTGCGACGTGCCGAAATCCCAATCCTTCCAGACGGTGATCAGCTCGGAAGCACCAATAGTATTAGTGTTGGTGCGACAAAAGACCTCCGCAGAGAAATGATTCTATTGGTTGCGAGCGAATTTCGCCGACATGACCCATCGATCAAGCTGGGAACGCGCCTCGACTAGGCGGCCTGCATTTAGAAGGTCGGCTTCGCTCAACGGCG
>DASTDH010000590.1:0-4189 GCA_035710445.1 Chthoniobacterales bacterium | reverse complement strand
GGGAATTGCATCAATTTTGCTTTCACGAACTTCGAAACGGGCAAAAGCTTCACTACTGAGTACCGCGGTTCGCAGTGGCGCGGCGCGTTTGGAATGTGGGCTTGCTTGCAAAGAGCACTCGAGAATGGTTCGGCAATCACGTCAGGCGCGTTTCTGTCGACCCTGACCTTGGCAAGGTGTCAGGAATTGTTTGCGGGCGACCCGCCGATGCCGATGATCGAAGAACGCTGCGCAATTCTCAAGGAAGTTGGGGATGTCCTGTGCAACCACTATCAGGGACGCTTCCAAACCCTTCTCACTTCTTCTAGAGGCAATGCATTTGGAAGCCGGGGATTGGTAACCCAACTTCTCAAACGGTTCCCGTCATTCCGGGATGAGAGTCGGCACATCAAAACCGGAACCTTCCTCCAATTCGAGAAGCGTGTGCAACTGTTGGCGATGATGTACCAAGGGCGGGCGCTGGCAAGCTCAGTCTTAGAGTCGCTCTCCGACTTTCAGAACCTTGGGCCAATCGCCGACTATTCCGTACCGCGCGCCCTGCACGCGCAGGGGATACTCCGATACTCGCCGGAACTAGAGCGACAGATTATTGCCCGCTCTATGTTGGCGAAGGACAGCATCGCTGAGCAGGAAATCCGGGCTCAAGCCACGAATGCTCAAATTATGCTTCTGAACGAGATCAATTCGTTGAGACGCAGCACGTTGACTTTCCTCGAACTTGATTACAAGCTGTGGATGCTGGGCAGAGGAGTGGAAACGCCACACCATCTAACCAAGACTGCTGCGTACTAGCCAGGATGTGACAATCGCCGTCGGCATCCATATCGGCTTTGCTGATCGTTTATAGCAATGCACCTGCGGATGAGTCAGAGGCCGTATTAGAGGAACGGGCCGGGGCGAGTGGCGATTGTCGTTTCCATCTCCATATTCGAGCATAGTAGCCCAGCGCGTCTCCGACGCAAGAGCAGGGTTATTTTTCGAAAATCGCCAGGACGTTAACATCATTGCCTGCTTTTAGGGTTCCAACTAAACGCAGGCCGTGGCTGAACCCGCGTTTTACGAAGTTATATGCGAACACTCCCGTATCGTAATCACCATGTGCCACAACGTGCAGGTGAAAAGTCCTTCCTTTCTCCGAGAAAGGCGTGCGATAGTCGATCCAGCGGATCCGACTACCCTCCGCTTGCTGTTCGAGGGTTCTCAGCGCAATTTGGGCATCGAAATTGCTGACAAAGCGATCCCAATACTCTCGCCAAGCGGCGTCCCTTTTCTCAGGACTGAGTTCTCGGTTATCTGGTGCTGGGTTCTTCTGCCATGCTGCATTCAAATACGCTTCATGAATCAAAGCCACCCTCCCAGTTCCGAGTTCAGTTGCCATTGGGAGGAACACCGACGGAGGAAAATCGAGAAACACCAGTGCGCGAGGCAGCGCTTCGGCAAACTTCGGATCGAACCAAGTCGGGTCGAGTGGGTTTGAAACGATGCGGATGCGCGTCGGGAGATTTACGACGTAATGCAATGCCAACTGGACCAACTGACGTTGCGGAGAGTCTATGGGCTCAAGTTCCACTTCTCGGCCCTCTTCTTTGCTCCGCTCCCTTTCAGTACTCGCACTAAGTTTTCCTCCCGCCGAGGCGTCTAAGAATGGAAAGATTGTGGTTATCCACTTTGCAATCGAGACTTGGACACTTAGTTCGCCTTCGGTAGTCGTTTTCTTGGATTCCAAGGACTTGAGGGAAAGCGTAATTTTCTTTTCCTTCGTCTCAGGACGAACTACAGCATCATAAAATGCTAGTACCTGGGGAGCGTCGATGAAAAGAGGAGCATCGGCCAACCACCCTAACTTCGTAATGTCGCCTGCTGGGCTCTGAGGATCCACCATCACAAACCTCCTAATGATTCGCAGGAATCTGCTCCAAAAGTGCCCCACCTTGGTTCGACGAAAGAAGCCTGCCATAAATGCTTGTCCGTGTTGCTGTGGCAATGTGCCCTAGCATCGTGCGCGAAAATGCGGTTGACGCTTTGAAGAGGGCACGGCGGAAACACATCGACGAGGTAAGCCAGGATCGTGTAAAGACGACGAAATTGTTAAGGTACCATGAGTTTTGGCCTTTGCAAGTGATAACGTCTTCGCTTGACCGCGATTAAGTCCGACCAAGAATGGGGGGATCCGATTGATCCATTATCAGTTCGGGGCTGACATCTGTGTGTTTGCGATCTACGAAAAGTGATAGCACCCCGCAGATTGTTCGTTTTTCGTGATAATGTGATCCGATCCTCCAGGGCTCTTGTTCGCGAGATAGAATGGCATCGTCGGCGCCTCCTTCCCCAGTCGACCGGCGTTTCCGAGTGAACTAAGGAACTACGAAGTACATGGGCATGACGTGTGCCTTCGTGCAGGTCGATGGGCGTCTCGACGGGATCGGGAAGCTTATTGAGTTCGATACCAACTCGGTGGTCGTCGAGTATTTCGTCTCACCGGCCGGACCGTCCCTCGAACGCGTGCGCGTTCCCGCGAAGGCGGTTCATCCGATTGAACTTTCAGCTCAAACCCGCATCTTCTGGTTCGACAAAGTTCACCATAGCTGGATTGCGGGGCGAGTTGACGGCGGCCTGGTTAGCGCTCGCGCTATTCAGGCAACCGAAGATCACTACCATGTCCGGTTTCCGAACGGCCAGCAGGCGCGTGTTCCCATTTCCCAGCTATACGCTCGGTGGGCTCATCCTGTTGAAAACCCCACCGACTACTTAGCTGCCCGGATCACTGACACGCCCTTCTGGTTCGATGCAAGATCGAGAATTGTACGTCACATTGGCACGCAACGAGCGGCATTTGGAGGACTCACCGGACTAGCCTCGGCGGCGGTGGAATTGCTTGAACACCAAGTCACGATTGTGCGCCGGATTCTTGCCGACCCCGTTGAAAGATACCTTCTAGCGGACGAAGTGGGGCTCGGAAAGACCATCGAGGCGGGCATCCTGATTCGACAGCACACCATTGATCAGCCACATGACGCGCAAGTGTTGGTGATCGTCCCGGGACACCTCGTCGCACAGTGGAAGAACGAACTGGAGAGCAAGTTCTTCCTAACCGGTTCGCCGGTTGAAATCGTTTCGCATGCTGCACTGTTCAGCGGCAAGCTGCGGTCGACAACTTGGACGATGCTGGTGGTGGACGAGGCCCATCGCATGGCACAGGGGGCATTTGGTGACAATTCAGGCGAGCGTCGCGCCTACGAGGAATTGAGGTCTCTGGCAAGGCACACTCCTCGCGTGCTCTTGCTGTCTGGAACACCGGTTTTGCACCAAGAAGACGGTTTCTTAGCCATGCTCCATTTGTTGGATCCGGAGGCCTATCCTCTGGACGAGCGTGAGGCATTTCGCCAGCGCGTAGCGGAACGCCAGAGCGTGGCTGAGGCAACAGCGGACTTGATGGATGATGCGAGCAGCTTTTTCGCCGAGGATGCGATCGCCAGGATCGAGAACGCCTTCGCGTCCGATTCGCGACTCATGGAACTTTGTGCTGCGACACGGGCCCATCTCGAGGAAGACATCGAGGCACCGGAGCGGGTGGCCGCCCTGCGCGCCCTGCGGTCTCACCTTACGGAAGTGTATCGACTTCATCGGCGGCTGTTGCGGACGCGACGTGGGGACCCGCGAGTCCAAGCCCTTCTACCCGTCCGGACCGGTCTGATCAAGATCGAACACGAAGATCAGAGTCGAGTGGAAGCCTTTGACTTTCTCGAAGCGTGGCGCCTCGCCCTTTCCCCTGAAGAACTAGAAGTCAGTGCAAACCAACAACTGTTTTCGACGTTTGTCGAGGCTGCCCTCTCCCATCCCTTGGTACTTCTCCGCAGAATAGATGCTCGACTGGCAAACTGTGCCGCGGATCAAAAAGGATCAAAGCGTGAACCCAACAACGGCGACCCCCCGCGAGACGGTCCCAATCGGCCAGTGCGCTCGGTGGTCCTGACGAGAACCGCTGGAGGGTATGCGTTCAGTGAACTGGCGGCCAAGCACGTCACCGGTCCGGTCAATGATCAGAACCTGACGGCGTCACTCGATCGCTTGCGCGAACACGGCTGGAACCCGGTCCTGCGGGATGGGGTTGTTCCAACCCCGCACGATGGGTGGGCGTTCGCGACTGAGATCGAGTTGCTCAAACAGCGACGCCGCCTGATTTCGGGTT
>DASTDH010000589.1:0-2840 GCA_035710445.1 Chthoniobacterales bacterium | reverse complement strand
TCCGCGCGAGCTCGTGTTCCGTCATGCTCGCAACATAGTCTACGACAATGCGCTTTTTTAGGAGAATGTTGCTTTGCGCCGCGTACAGCTCTAGGCGGAAAAGATTCCAGGTCTGGTCGTCCTGAGCCGCCTTGATCATAGTCTGCAATACGGTACGTACGGATTCGCGCTGGCCGTATTGCACAGTCGCCAGCTCGTTGCCAAGCTAGCTGCCGTCGCAACCGAGGCTGAAGCGCAAGGCTGCACAAATTTCCGCCATTCTGAGCGAACTGAGCTGTGCGACCCGCCTTCCCAAGCGATTCTGAGTCACGGTCACGACATTGTGCAAATTTACGGCACAGGGCGTTTTCATGCCATCGTTCTCCGTGAGGAGAACCGCGGACGGCACACCGCGAATCGCGGTCGTGATCGGCGCCACCGTAACAGTGGATAGATACGGCACGGCGCTCTCGCGCGTGAGAACGACAACCGGCCGTTTCTTGTCAGGTGGAGCGAATTCGTAAAGCCGAACGTCACCTCGGCTTATTCCGCTGGCCACACAGCCTCCGCTTCCCACCTGCTCGCCTCATCGCGAGACTGCCGCCGTTTGGAATAGCCGGCGCGGTCGCGTTCTTCCAGATCGCGAATGGCCAATCGCTGCAGATGCTCGCGGAGAGCATCACGCACTAGGGCGGAACGGTTTCGCTTAGTGCGGCGTGCGACCTGATCAGCTGCGCGCAGTAGCTTTTTGTCGAGCACGATCTGTACAGTTTCCATATGTGGAGTCTACTCCACAATGGAGTCGACAAGCAAGAAAGGCAACTTCAGCAGGCAAAGCCAATGTTCATCGCGGATTGCACTTGTCGCCCCAATTAGTTTTTCTTGCCAGAAAGGTTGAAACCGGCCGGCTTCGTCGTTTGGCAACATTTGGCAACAATTGACTCACAGAACGGCTGGTAACACCTTGTTTCGGTGAGGCTTAGAAATTCGGGATGCAATTCGATTCCCCTCGCCCGTTCTGACAATTCGCGCGTCCAGTAATCGGATTTGCCGGGGCATTAGGCGATTATTTCCGAGTGGCCGACCACAAGGCTAGCGACGATTCGTCAGTAATCGTCAGCGTAAGTGTCTGCATCCACTGTGGTGATCGATACTACATCGGAATATGAGGAAGGCCTTAAGAAGACATTTACAATGTTTTTTTCGTTTATCTCTATACTAACGGCGCTGTGTTATAGGTCCCTGCCATCCTTTCGAATCGAGGTTTTGCTGGAGCTCCTCAAATGACCTGGAAAAACAAATCTGTCTGCATTCTTCTCGGCTTAGCCGTCGTAGGCGGTAGGGTTGCATCTGCTGCCGAACCAACGATCATCCCTAAGGTTGATCCTCGGGTGGAGATGGTTAGCATCGTTTTTCGGCTCGCAGGCAGCCCAGAGTACAGCATGAGCCCGCTCAAAAAGTACACCGATGACATTGACGCCTATTTTTCGCAGCACAAAGAGCACCCTGCCGTTGTGCTGGCTAGAAAAATGGCCATCGAGCGAGACCTTGGATTCGATGCGGCCATGGGAATGGCGGTGCATCTATCTCCCCCTCCGGAACTGAAGCCCCTCGTGGCATTCAGCGATCAGATTCCCGACGTACGCTACGGCAAAGACAATGCGACAGCGTTTGCCGCACTGCTCGCCAGTTTCTACCGCGACACGAAGTTCGACAGGTTCTTCGCTGCGCATAGGAAATTCTACGAGCTTGCCGAGGGACGTTTCCACAGCGCTCTCGGAGGAATTGACCTGAATTGGTATAAGGGCTTCTACAGGACCATCCCAGCCGGCGAGTATCGGCTGGTGCTCGGTCTAAACAACGGAGGGGGGAACTACGGAGTTCGTGTGGTTTGGCCGGATGGCCATGACGACCGTTATTCTGTCATTGGCTGCTGGAGCCAGGATGCGTCCGGGGACCCGACCTTCTCTGACGACTACCTGCCAACGATCATTCACGAGTTCAACCATTCTTTCGTGAATCCCGCCGTCTTGAAGCACAAGGAAGAACTTGCTTCTGCGGAGGAGATATACAAAAAGGTATCCGACAGAATGCATGCAGAAGCGTACTTTGACTCCAACACCATGGTGATCGAATCGCTGGTTCGGGCCGCCGTGATCCAGTATCTGGAGACGAGAGCCATCGACAAGAAGGCGATTCGCCGCCAGATTACCCAGGAGCAAACAACGGGCTTCGTTTGGATGGATGAGCTTGTTGATTTGCTTCAGCAGTACCAGGCGAAACGCTCGCGCTACCCAACCTTCGAGAGCTTCCTGCCAGCGGTGGCTGAGTACTATCGTTCGCTTGCGCTGCGTATCAGCGGAGTCCTTCGGCTCTTTAACGAACACAGCGTGCACGTTGCCGGCGTTGACCCGTTCCCGAACGGCTCTATGAGCGTCGATCCCGCCACCAAAGAGATCGTCATTTCATTCGACAAGGCAATAGATCCGCAGGCTGGGGCAAATAATCGCGGGTACTCGCTAACGGTTGGGGACGAGGGTGAAGACCATTATCCTGTTAGCGGTTCGCCGGAGTTTCTGCCGGGAAATCGCTCCATCAAGATTCCTGTTTCATTAAAGCCAGACTGGACGTACAGAGTCGTCCTGACCCCGCTCGCGTTCGCCGCCCCGGACGGTTATCCTCTGGAACGTTATACAGTTTCATTCAAGACTAAGCCTTGACTCCACATGACATAGGACTTCCTAAGTCCCGCGAATAGACTTGCCGTCAGACGGTGTCATGTCACGCGCCACACTTGCCGAATTTAGACTTCGGACGCATCACCGATCAACCGAGGTAGCCAAAAGTGGGAGACTTCTAGC
>DASTDH010000588.1:0-13942 GCA_035710445.1 Chthoniobacterales bacterium | reverse complement strand
CGGAAGCGCAGATTGGTGCCAAATTTGAATGTTGCTCGTAAAACTGAGAATGGTAAACGGTACGGTTACATTCACGCTCCCGGCAATTTAGGTGTCGGTGGTTCCGTTGTTATCAAATGACAACTGGTTGAAAGAATATTTCGTCGGATTAAAGACGTCCGAGCCAGCGACCAGAAATTGGGGCTCTTTCATGAGGCCGGCCGTGTTATAGGAAATCGTGACGTCCGGGTTTGTCACAAAACTGATGTTGGTGTCGCGCGGATTATAGTCGGTCGCTTGAGCGAAAGAGCCCTTATAATCGGTAATGAACGGACCTAGATCATTCTTGCCGCCTCCCTGGACAATCCAGTTTTCAAAATGTTCCTCGTTGTGGCGAATGTTGGAGTCGAGCTGGGCATCGGTTACCAGAAAGTTGCCAGGGTGGTTCGGGTCATTTTGCGGTTCGAAGTAAGTACTGCCGTCCGGATTCGTGAGCTGGGTTCCGCTGCCGTTTGAACCATCGAGACCCGAATAGTTCTTTATCTGCCGGTCGACGCTTTCCACGTAGCCGGCATTCACGAAACTGATGTAGAAGCTATTCTTACGGTCTGGCCGATAATCAAAAGTAGCGCCGTAGCCATGGAGTCGGCGGTTGTAAATGTACCGGCGCAGATCAACCGCGCTCAGGATCTTGTCCGCACCGATCGGCTCCTTGGAATCAGCAAAGGCCGGTTCGAAGTCATCGATTCCACGGTGGTCTTCGTAGTAACTGAATTCGCCGAGCACTCCAAACGGGCGATAGCCGGCCAGCCCTTCACCGCTGCCGGCGTTCTTGGTTTCGATCCCTTTACCGTCTTTCGAGTTTCCGTCCCAGGCGCTTGTCGAGCTTTCTGGCGACGAATAGGTTGAGACCAAAGGATTCCCACCCGGCCCCAAGCCAAATCGGAAACCGCCAATGATTTCGCCGTCGATGATCGCGTAACGAGGTCGAAGCGGTTCATAGCCGGAACCGACATGGCCTTCGAGGATCGGCTTGTTTGAGTCGAATGCGCTGCGCGGCGTCAACTCAATTTGCCCGCCCAACGCCTCGGCATCCATGTCTGGTCGGTTGGTATCATAAACAATGATCTGGCTCACCAGCCCGGATGGGATTTGGTCGAAAGCCACATGCCGGCCGGTCGAATCGATTGACGGGACTCTGACGCCGCCAAAGGTGACTCCGACCAAGTTGGAGTCCAGGCCACGTACGGTAATGTAACGCCCTTCTCCGGTATCGTTCTGAACACCAACGCCAGGCAATCGTTTCAGTGCATCGGCCAGATTCACGTCGGGATAGTGTGCGATCCCTTCCGCCGACTGGACTCGCTCGATATAGGGCGCATATCGCTCCCTCTCGATGGCGGAGTCTTCCAGTGTAGGGTCCTCGCCGGTAACGACAATCTGTTCAAGCCGATTCGACGGAGTGGGCGATGCATTTTGTGCGATTGCAGACAGCGAAACCGAAATGAGAAATGTTCCCGCCAGTGAGGCGAAGACAGGCAGCGGTGGCTGCAAAAAAGGTGCCTGGTGTGGTTCCAAATACGATCCTTCCTGGTTGATTGGCGAGAAATAGTGAGAATCAAGGGACCGACCGTAAAGCCATCGGGTGTGACTTTATCGTGACAGTGATGACCGCGATGTCATCATTGAGGCATGGTGGCGGCACTCCGCCCGGGCCGCATGCCGAACGCCGTCTTCAGTGTTCACCGGGGCCATTGGTTGGCCCATCGATAGCCTCAGTCGCGATAGTGCGGCCGCGGAATTGCGATTGCGCCCTTTGTCTGGGCAAACCAAAAGCTCCGGCCGAGTTTTGCGGTCCGATCACGTAACTCGCCCCGGCGGGACAGTAGCCGCTCGTTCGGACCTGGAAGAACGAGGCCTAGATCGCATCTTGGCTCGGACCTAAACGACGCCCGCCGTGCGCTTCGCCTATCTACATCAACGAAGCGCCCGCTTCCGCCAGCGGGCTGCGCTCGCCTTTAGTCAAACAAACGTGGGCGGTGATTCCTTGATCCTTCAAGCGATTGCGGGTGTAAACGAGACCATTGGAACGGCTGTCAACGTACGGATTGTCGATCTGAGCCGGATCACCGACCATCACCAGTTTTGAGCCCTTGGACATGCGCGTAACAACCGTTTTAGCTTCGAGTGGTGTTAGTTGTTGAGCTTCGTCCAAAACAAAGTAGCGATTCGGAATTGATCGGCCCCGGATGTAACAGAGAGCTTCGATCTCGACGATTCCTTGTTCAATCAGTTGTTCGTATGGTTTCAGTTGCGGCATTGCCGGCGGGTTAGGCTCAGCCGATTTACCCTTTCGGTTCCTCTTGCCGGATTCACTCAACGGAGCAACCGGGAGCAGAAGCTCGAACGCATCATAGATGGACTGCAACCACGGTTTCATTTTCTCGTTCAGCGTCCCTGGCAAATAACCAAGGGTGTCTCCCATCGAAACTACCGGCCGGCTTACGGTGATGCCGCTAAAGACATTAGACCAGAAAAGATGAAGACCCGCGGCCACCGCTAACAACGTTTTGCCGGTACCAGCCTGTCCGTAACAGGTGACCAGGGCGATTTCCGGATCTAGCAATGCATCCAGCAGACACTGCTGCCCGAGATTCATTGGTTTGAGATGAACCCCCCGTGGATTGCTGAGTGCCGGGGGCAGATTAAGTCGACGGCACAGTCCACCGCCGACATGGCGTCCGGGCATGAGCTTGTTATCCCCACCGGATAGAAACACGTATTCGTTTACTAGAAGACCGGCGGCGGCCTTTCGATCCAACTGCAACTCCCGCGAACTGGCGAAACGCTGCAGGCTTCGTGGGTCAATCTCGATGGACCGCTGGGCGTAATCTTCGACATCGGTAACGGCGACTTTATCGTTCTCGTAATCCTGTGCCTCCAAACCGATCGCGAGCGCTTTAAGCTGCATATTCAGGTCTTTGGTCACGAGAATCGTGCGCTCGGGGTACCGGTTCTTCACGTAAACGCAAAAAGCCAGAATCCGATTGTCTGGCTGTTCCAGATCGCGAAAGACCTGATGGAAACGGCGAAGGTCCTTATTCGTGCGGAAAGCAGAAAGAAACTCGTTCACCGCGATCCGGATAGTGCCGCCGCCGGGAGTTTTGGCTCCGCGTTGTACCAACCGGCTATTTTGATTGAAACAGCGAGTCAGAAAACGGTGCACAGCCCGAGCATTCGCGCCGCGCTCAGTTTGTTCGTTCTTGAACTTGTCCATTTCGCTGAGCACCTCGATCGGAATCCAGACATGATTGTCGGCAAACCGATAGACGGAATGAGGGTCGTGGAGCAGAACATTGGTATCGAGAACGTAGTTTTTAACCTGGCCGCTACTCCCGTTCCTCGAAGGAGCAGTAAGCGTCACTGACGGACCGGGGTCGTGAAAGAGCCCGGTACCCTGTCGAGCTTCAAAGCTAAGCTGAACGATAGATTGTGGGTCCGACATGAAAAATAGCGCGCCCTCTGGACAGGCGGCTTAATTTCCGCTTCGCGGAGAGGAAACAACTTTCGTTGCCTTTCGTGGGGCAAAATTTCGCCAGCCCGTCCACGCGGTCCGCGGGTTTCTCGCTTCGTTGACTGTGTACCGGATCGCCCAGCTGCAGATCCGACGCGCTGCTAGGTTGATGTTCGCAGTACATCAATTTAGCAACAACCACAGCTGCCCGATCCGCAGGAATGGGTACCGGCTGAACTTGTGCTTGCAGAGCTGGTTATCAACCCGAACCCTCCAGAGATGATTCGCCGCACTGGTTCCCCCGTTTGTGGATCGCGGGTAAGCGGCGCGTCCTTCATACTCTGCTTGACTTCAAACCTCCGAACCGGAACATCCGGAGAATCCGGAACCGTTTCATAGATATAGGTTGCCATGCGTTGGTGGCATACTACCGCTTGTGGCACTGATGGCAAGACAAAGCTATTAATGTGGCGGACAAACCGATACTATCAGATTATTTACCCGATCCAAACCTCGGCGTAAGAACTCCCAGATGAGCGCGGCGCGATCCAAATATCCAATTTTGATCTTAGGTGGGGGGTTTGCGGGAGCTTATTGTGCGAGAGCCTTAGCGGCCAAGTACAAGGCGGAAAATATCCGAACCACCGCGATGGTGTGCGATCAGAACGTGATGTTGTTTCATCCGATGCTGGCCGAAGTAAGCGGCGCATCGATTTCGCCGCTAGACGTCGTCAACCCGCTTCGTGTTTTTTGCCGCAATACCGCATTTTACTTAGGCAACGTGCGAGAAATCGACCTGGAGCGGCACATTCTGGATTTTGCGCCGGGGCCCTACGTCCGCGACGCTTCCATGGAATTTGAGCATCTCGTCTTGGCGCTTGGCAGTATTGTCGACGTCAGTCGGGTCCCCGGAATGGCCGAGCACGGCAATCTGATGAAGAATGTCGGCGACGCCATTCGGCTTCGCAGCGATGTTCTCCAAAGGTTGGAGGAAGCCGCCGTTTCTTCGGATCAGGCGGTTCGACGCCGGCTACTGACGTTTCTGGTGGTCGGCGGAGGTTATTCCGGGGTCGAGACGATCGGACAATTAGTCGACCTGATCCGAGACGTGATTCATTTTTATCCTCGGGTCGACTTTCGCGAGGTTCGTTTCGTTTTGGTCCACAGCGGTCCTTTTCTGTTGCCCCAAATCGGCGAAGAATTGGGTCGGTATTGTGAGGAGCAACTCAAGCGTCGCGGGGTGGAGGTCCGCCTCAATCAGCGGGTGACCGCGATTACCGCGGAACGGGCGATTCTTGGTGAACACGGAGAAGTCGAAACGAACACTGTGGTTACTACGGTCGGCAATACCACCAACCCGATTATCAAGAATCTGATTGATAAGTACCGGTTACCAAGCGAACACGGGCGTCTGACTACGGAACCGACTCTAAAGGTCAAGGGCTACGACAACGTCTGGGCGGCGGGCGATTGTGCCGCGGTGCCGGATGCAAACGGCCGGATCTCACCTGCTACCGCGCAGTTTGCGATGCGGCAAGGAACCGTGTTGGCGAACAATCTAGTCAAGCTCCGCGAGGGTCGGCCACTTACTCCATTCCGGTACCAATCGATGGGTGAGATGGCCTCACTTGGCCATCGCAATGCTGTCGGGAAAGTGCTGGGGTTTAAGGTGTCCGGTTTGCTCGGGTGGCTGATGTGGCGAGCAACTTACTTATACAAGTTGCCCGGGCTCGAGCGAAAACTGAAGGTCTTTATCGAATGGAACCTTGATCTGATCTTTCCCCGAGACATCAGCTTGCTGGATGTGAGCACAACCAGAGTTATTGGCCGGATGCACTCGGAACCGAACGATCCGATCTATCACGCTGGAGACCCCGCCTTTTCATTTTATCTGATCGAAAGAGGGAAAGTTCGTATAACCGATGGTCAGGAACAGATCAGCGTGCTTGGGCCGGGACAACATTTTGGCGAGCGCGAGCTGTTGCAAAACATCCGGCGCCAGTCCGACGCCACCGCGCTTGAATCGACTACTCTGCTATTTTTGGATCGGGATACTTTCGATGCGTTAACCCAGAATAGCTTTGCACTCGGTTATTTGCTTAGCCGAAGTTCGGTTCGATATTTGACGTTAGCCGAGCGGATGTCCATTGCAAATCGGGTTCCAGAACCGATCCGAATGAAGCGAGTCAGTGAATTTATTCGGCGGGAAACGAGTGCGGTCCATGAGAATCAAAAGGTTATTGAAGCACTAACCAGGTTCCGGGAAGCGAATGCTTCGATGCTGGTCGTGGCGGATGAGGGCAACGCTCCCAAAGGCTGGTTACGTCTCGATGCGGTCTTAGATTATCTGCATCAAGGCCGAGCCAAGCTAGAGAGCCCGATTCGTGATTTGATGGTTTTCCCTGCGGAAACGACTACCCCGGAAGAAACAATCGGTTCCGTGATATTGAGATTTGCCCGGACACCGGATCGCGAGTTTCTGGTTCTGAACGATGGCCAAAAATTGGTAGGAACTTTGGCTTTGGTAGACATTATCCTCGCGGCGCAACCACCGCTGACAGCGTCAACCGGTCACGAAACTAAACCGCTGAACTGATCAACCGCCAGTTCTTCGGAAATGATCTGCGCCGCCAATTCGCGAACCGCTGGCACTGAGATTTCCGTTCCGGTTTCCAAACTGAGGGAGGTCATTCGCACACCGGTCAGTCCACAAGGCGTAATATACTGAAAGCCGGTCAGATCGGATGAAACGTTTAAAGCGAAGCCGTGCATGGTGATCCATCGGCGAACGCCAACACCAATGGAAGCGATTTTTCGATCTTCAACCCACACTCCGGTCTTTCCCTCTTCGCGCCGGGCGGGCACCTGGAATGCTTCGACCAACCGCATTACCGATTGTTCCAGGGTTCGCAAAAAGCGGTGCAGATCTTTTCCTCTTTTACGCAGATCGATGACCGGGTAGCCGACCAGTTGTCCCGGTCCGTGATAGGTTGCTTGTCCTCCTCGGTTGATCTCATGGACCGGATACGGGAGCAGTTGGAACCGGCCGAGGCTCGACTTGTCGGGAAGTCGTCCAATCGTGTAGACCGGCTCGTGCTCCAGCAGAAAAAGCGTTTCTTCTCCCGTGGCCAAGCATTTTTCTACGGCTTCGACCTGCAACTCCAACGCCGCGGCGAAACCGATTCGTTCAATTGGACGAATAATCATAAGCTGCGGGTCGCTGAGGGGCGGATGACCATCGAATCTTCCATCTGGAGGTGAGTGAGCCCGATCGCCAGCGCATCGGCGGCGTCTGGATCGGGTGTCTCCACTAAACCAAGTAGAGCGCGTACCATAAATCCGACCTGGGCCTTTTGGGCGGCTCCTCGGCCGACCACGGCCTGCTTCACGCGCCGGGGCGGATACTCAAAAATAGACAAACCGTGTTGCGCGGCGGCCAACAGAGCCGATCCGCGTGCCGCGCCTAAGGTGACCGCTGTTCTTGAGTTTTGAACAAAAATCACACTCTCAACCGCACAACATTCCGGTAGATACTGGGCAATCAGCTGATCGGTCTGCCGGTAAATTTCGAGCAAACATTGAGTCAGCGAAAGCTCAGTGTGATTGCGAATGACACCGTGAGCTAGAGCCCGTATTGCCCGTCCTTCCTTTTCCAAAATTGCAAATCCGGATTTTCTGAGAGCAGGATCAATGGCCAGTAGCCGCATTTTGGAAGAGGATACCTCGGGAGGGTGGACTAGCAAAACACATTTCGCGCAGCGCCGCATCCGCGCCGAAACTTGCGAAAGGTTGGACTTGAGAGAGGTTTCACCTCTTATCGCAATTGCTTATGACCCAGAAAATGAAGGCGCTGGTCAAAAAGGATCGCGCTCCCGGTTTGTGCTTGGATACTGTCCCGGTTCCCGATGTGGGCGGATTCGACGTCCTTATCCGGGTGCTTCGTTCATCGATCTGCGGGACCGATGTCCATATTTATGAGTGGGATCCTTGGGCCCAAAAAACGATTCCTAGTCCGATGGTCATCGGGCACGAATTTGTCGGGATTATAGAATCGGTCGGTAGGCATGTGCATGATTTCCATCCCGGCATGGTTGTTACCGGGGAGGGACACCTGGTCTGTGGCCGTTGCCGAAACTGTTTGGCTGGCCGGCGCCATCTTTGCAATAAAACGAGCGGGGTGGGGGTGAATCGGCCGGGCGCTTTCGCCGAGTATGTTGTAATTCCGGAAACAAATGTCTGGTCGGCTGACCCAAAAATTCCACTCGACGTGCTCACGTGTTTCGATCCGTTGGGAAACGCGGTGCACACCGCGCTCTCGTTTGATGTGCTTGGCGAAGATGTGTTGATTACGGGCGCGGGTCCGATCGGAATAATGGCGGTGGCAATCGCCAAGCATGCCGGGGCGCGCCATGTGGTGATCACTGATGTCAATCCATACCGGTTGGAGCTTGGGAAACGTCTTGGGGCGACCGTCGCCTGTGATATTCGTAGTCAGAATCTTCAGAAAGTAATGGCGACATTGGGGATGAAGGAGGGTTTTGATGTCGGTCTGGAGATGTCCGGCAACAATCGCGCTCTCAACGATATGCTTGGGACCATGTGCCATGGCGGTAAAATTGCGCTGCTGGGGATCCAAGGAAAAGAAGCAGCGATCGATTGGGACTTGGTGGTATTCAACGGACTGACCATCAAGGGCATTTACGGTCGTGAGATGTATGAGACCTGGTACAAAATGACCTCGATGATCCAGTCGGGGCTGAATATCGAGCCGGTTATCACCCATCGCTTTGCCTATACCGAGTTCGAACAAGCGTTTGCGCTGATGCGGAGCGGCCGATCAGGCAAGGTTGTTTTGAATTGGTCGGAGCTTTAGGTCGCCGGAAACGGGGGACCGGTGATCGGTACAAGCGGCGACTGTCCCTTTAGACCCTTCGCCGTGGCCACATACGAATAGTACAAACGAAGGCATTCACTGACCTGACCACAAACCGCAGTCGCCATCCGTTGCCACCACCCTGCGTGATATGCGGTCCTCAATTGAAAAGACCAGAACGACGGTTTTCGAATGGCAAGAGCGGATACGTTCGTGTCCTAGCGCTCAGGCGAATGTCGTTAAGGCGACTGCGATTTACGGTGAATCTGAATCAGTCGCTCCGTTTAGACGTTTAGGTTTGGCGAGACAAAGGCTTCGCCGGAACAATCGCCGCTACTAATCACCGGGTCCCGACTAGCGGCGTTAGAAGTTTGTGTACTGCCACCCAATTCCTATATTCTCCTGTTATGTTAGATGGTTTTCAGAATCACCTTGATGAAGAGCTGCAATCAATCCGCACCCAGGGTTTGTTTAAGACCGAGCGATTGCTGAGCACGCCGCAGCGCGCCCATATCCGAACCGCGGAAGGGCGTGAGGTGTTAAACTTTTGTGCAAACAATTACCTTGGCTTGGCTGATCATCCTGAAGTCATCGAAGCAGCTCGTCACGCGTTGGACAAATGGGGATTCGGTCTGGCTTCTGTCCGATTCATTTGCGGCACGCAGGAAATTCACAAGGAGCTTGAGGCGGCCATCAGCGGATTTCATCACACTGATGATACGATCCTGTACAGCAGTTGTTTTGATGCGAACGGCGGGCTGTTCGAGACCTTACTTGGTGGCGAGGACGCTGTTATCAGCGACGAATTGAATCATGCCTCGATTATTGACGGTATCCGCCTGTGCAAAGCAAATCGGCTCCGATTCAAGCACAACGACATGAGTGATCTCGAAGCGCGGTTGGTTGAAGCCCGGTCCGCCCGGTTTCGTCTCATCGCGACGGACGGCGTTTTTTCCATGGATGGAACCATCGCCAATCTCTCTGCTATCTGCGACTTAGCGGAACGCTACCAGGCTTTAGTGATGGTCGATGAATGCCACGCGGCTGGATTTTTGGGTAAGACCGGGCGCGGTACGCCGGAGCATTGTGGAGTGATGGATCGTATCGATATCATTACTGGCACCCTGGGAAAAGCGTTGGGGGGTGGAACCGGCGGCTACACCACCGGGCACAAAGCAATTATCGATTTGCTGCGGCAGCGCTCTCGTCCTTACCTTTTTTCTAACAGTCTTACTCCAAGTATTGTCGCAGCTTCTCTCCAAGCCATCGAGATAGCGTCCCGGTCGACCGAGCTCCGCGATAGATTGGATGCGCACACCCAGTTCTTCCGTTCCGGCCTGCTGGACGCCGGATTAACCATCCGGCCTGGAACTCATCCTATCGTACCGGTGATGATCGGTGATGCTGCATTGTCGCAACAGGTTGCCAATCGGCTTCTGGAGCTGGGGATTTACGTGATTGGATTCTTTTATCCGGTCGTTCCAAAGGGTACTGCGAGGATCCGTACCCAGGTTTCCGCTGCCCATTCTCGGGGCGACCTCCAGACCGCGATCGACGCGTTCGTGAAGGTTAAAGAAGAGTTTGGGCTGAGTTGAGTGGTAGGGCGAAAGCCTGGTTCCGTCCCAGCGGAATCGGTTCAATCCGCACTATAGTTAATTGCTACCAGGGTATCTCCGGAACTTTGCTCGGTGACCGCAATTTGTACTCGTTTTCCTTCGCCGGTGGCGATCAAGGTGCCGGACCCGCCATCGCGAAGTTCGACAATTTTCCACCCCTTTTTTGTGAATTGGCCACGATAAAAGTTGCGTATTTCGCTTTCCGGGCGGCGAAGGCTCAGCGCAATCCGCCCGGTGTCGTCGTCAATGACGGTTTGGGAAGTGATTGATCCTCCGTCTGGAATCGGAATCCAGTCGGGTTTTTGATTCTCGTGTGGCTTGGCAGAGTCTGGCGGTGGAGAGCCCGGGTTGCTGTCCTTTTATGGAAACGCCGTCAGAACCAACGGTTAGCTCTTTGCCATCTTTTTTCACTGTGATCCCACCCGATTCCAGAATGTTCTGGACTCCGCCCAATATCAGCGCCGTGGATTCCTTGTTCGGTTTCTCGGTCGTTGACTTTGGGACCGGGGTGGTTGCCGTGATCGTGGTTGAGAGGGACGAACTTTCAGCCAGTTGTGGTGATTGATATTCCTTGCTGCTGGCGAGATTCTCCATACTTCACCTGAACCTGGTGAGATGAGCCGTCGCCGGGGAGATTGGAGTTGTACGCAATTAGATATTGCCCGGCCAGCTGCTCGCCAATGCGGTCGTAGAGGGCCTTAAGCTCTTCCGATTTAGGTGTGAGAAACGAAAGCGCTCCGGTCGATTGCGCGATGTTAGCAAGTAAGGCGCTGTCAACTTCGCTTCCGATACCGATCGCATAAAGAGGAACGTTTACCTGACGGGCGTAACGGATAACGTCATCGATCGAATGTTTGCTCAGCTGTCGGCCGACGCCATTGTCGTCGACTCCGTCGCTCAATAGAACAACCGCTTTTCGTCCCGGCCTGCCCTTTAGAGCCTCAATTGAAGCATATAGGGCGTCGTAGAGGGCAGTATTGCCCCGGGCGTTGGTCGAATCGATCGCCTTTCTTGACGCCTCGCGATTCGCGGACATCGTCGAGAGGATCTTCACTTGCTGCGCGAATCCGATGACTGCGCGCGGTCTTACGCTGGAAGCCCGTGTTGCGCAGTCCGGGAACGCGTATTTACCCGGAGAATCAGGCTCTGAATTTCTTCGCATGAGGTCCGGAAAAGATATACTGAAGTTCGCATGAGAGTGTACGCAATCGAGCAATTTGGCGACCTGAAAGCATTGAGGATAGTCGATCGGCCCGAGCCAAAGATCACCACCCGGCAGGTCTTGGTGCGCATGCAAGCTGCTTCACTCAACTATCGAGATTTGGTGGTGCTTCGCGGGCAATATGACCGAAACCCACAACTCGGGCGAATACCTTTGTCCGATGGGGCAGGCGAGGTCGTTGCGGTTGGTTCGGAGGTGACACGATTTAAGCCGGGCGACCGGGTGGCCAGCTGTTTTTTTCAGGGTTGGATCGCCGGACGTTTTCGTTCGGAGTTTCACCGGACTGCACTCGGCGGCTCGATTGATGGTGTAATGGCGGAGCTCGTTGCCTTCTCGGAGGAGGGACTCGTGCCGGTACCAAACTATCTTACTTTGATCGAAGCCGCGACACTGCCCTGCGCCGCGCTAACCGCCTGGCAAGCTCTCGTGGTGCGCGGAAAACTGGCGGCGGGAGAAAGTGTTCTGCTGCTCGGAACGGGTGGCGTCTCGATTTTTGGTTTGCAGTTCAGCAAAGCGAATGGCGCGAAAGTCATCATCACATCAAGCAGCGACGCTAAGCTGCAGCGTGCGCGTGAACTTGGCGCCGACGGATGTATCAACTACCAGACCAATCCGGACTGGGGCAAAGAAGCCGCCCGTCTATCTGGCGCTGACGGTGTAGACCACGTCATTGAGGTAGGAGGCGCCGGGACATTTTCCCAATCGGTTCGGGCGTGCCGGTTTGGTGGACACCTCGGTTTGATCGGCATTCTGGCCGGAAGAGAGACGCACACGGAAATCTTTTCGATCGTTCCCAAAAGTTTAAACGTGTATGGAGTCTACGTTGGAAGCAGGGACATGTTTGAGCAGATGAACCGAGCTTTGGAGCAAAATCAGATTCATCCGATTGTCGACACGGTCTTCCCGTTCAAGGAAGCGGCTGAAGCCTTCCGCTACATGGAGAGTGGCGCACATTTTGGGAAAGTGGTGGTGGAGTTTGATCGATAGAGAGGAGAAATGCGGATTGCCGAATAGCTAATGTTCGGCATCCGCGTGCCGCGATCCGAGTTTCCCTCCCGTTCCTCTTGCTGAATCTTGACGAATTCAAGCAGTGCCCCAGGAGCGGCGTCTGATACCGCCCAGCAATCAAGGCCGTTCACGTTCCAATAGACGAGATTGTAGCCCTGATAACCGAAGGTCTTTTGGGTCGAGTCGGCGTCGGGATTTCGTTCCCGGCACATGAACATGCTGACGTAATGGTTCTTAAAGCGATAGACGAGAACGGCTACGTTTTTGCCCCTCACGTAATCGAGCCTACCGCCGACCAATTGGAAACCTTGATCCGCAAAGTCGCGCACCGGTGGCGAGAAGTCGAGCTTCCCGGCAAACCAGGGTTTCACCGTATGTTGGTCGCTCGATGCAACATCGATCAGGTGCGTACCAATCAGTGACCGAATATGATCCGACGCCACTTCGGCCACCATTGAAGCCGGTTCGGTCGGAAGCAACCGTTGAATTTTGGCGTAGAAGAACGCTCCGAAGATCGCGGCGGCAGCGATCGCCGCAGGTATCCAAACTGCGGTTGGAAAGGAAAGAATCTTTCTTGTCGGACGAGAAGAGAGCGCCAGTTTCTTGCGGATTTGCTCCGCGAAGTCGTCAGATGTCCGGTAACGCAAATCCGGATCTTTGAGCCGGTCGCGGAGGGCCACTCTCAGCTCATATTGAGAGCGGCAACCAGCACAATCGCGAAGGTGCTCTTCAATCGCGACGGTTTTAGTGAGCTCAAGTTCGTTGTCAAAGTAGGCGTCGAGCAAGGCCAATGTCTCTTCGCAAGTCATTCGTCCTCTCCTTCCTTCTGGAGCAGAACGGCCAGTTGCTGTCTCGCCCGGGAAAGACGGGACATTACTGTGCCGACCGGCACACCCACTATTCCGGAAATCTCTTTGTAAGAGAATCCGTCGAATTCTCGCAGGATAATCACGGTTTTGAATTCCAAAGGCAAAGCCTCCAGGGCCTCACGGATTCGTAATTTTGTTGAATTCTGGATCGCCAATACACTCGGACCGGGCTTTGAATCTGGAACTTGGGCGGCCGCCTCTTCATCGAGTGAGATAATTTTGTGCTCCGACTCTTTAGCCCGCAATGCGTCGTAACAGACGTTACGGACAATCCGAAGCAACCAAGCTCGACCAGAATCGCCCTGGAACGACTCGAAATAGCGGAAGGCCTTCAGATACCCTTCCTGAACGGCGTCACGAGCATCGGGTTCGTTTTTCATGAACCAGCGGGCCAGGTTGTATGCTTCTGGCATGAGCGGCAGCATCTGATTTTCAAAGCGTGTGCGCTGGTCTCGGTCATTCATTGAAAAGCAAGACCATTAAATAGAAAACCAAATTTCAGGAAATATTATTCCCGGGAAATGTAAGGCCGAGAGCGCCGGGAACGGACAGAAACGCCGGGAGTGGTGAACAGTGAGCGGTAAGCGGTGATTAGTAAATTGAACAGCGGAGCTGGTTGGAGGGGTAGGAATCGCGTTCGGCGCTTGGCATAAGGGCGGCGACTGTCTCTTTAGACCGCCTCGTGTTCCTGGCTAAAGCGGCGGAACGAAGCGATTAGTGTGGCGGACTTAGAGGCGCAGTCGTCATCGCTCGCCATTACCCTGTGGCACCACTGTTACGGCGAACAACGCCAAGGCGACTGCGTTTTCTGGGCCGGGGTGAACGAGTCGCTCCGTTCGGGTCTCTAAGTTCAGACACGAG
>DASTDH010000587.1:0-3564 GCA_035710445.1 Chthoniobacterales bacterium | reverse complement strand
TAACCATCGGATACACGCTGCCGGCGAAAACCCAGGTCAAGTCGGTGAGACTGAATAATTCGCCCGCCGCGTTCCAGATCGTTCCCACGAACCGGGGCGAAGAGATCCATGTGCAAACAAACTCGGGTGGCACACAAGAGGTCAGGATTCAGACTGAATGATGCAGCAATTCCAATCTGAGAGATAATATGATGAAAACGCGCCGCATGCTCGGCGCGTTTTCGTCTGGCGGGTCGCTCTCAACTTCCTCAGAGCGTGGTTGATCTTTGAGCGCAATAAAGTGAACTACGGCATAGTTAGGTCAGTTTATGAGCAAACCAAGTATATTGATCGATCCGCAACCGCGCACGATGGAGATGATCTTCGATGCGGACACCAGGCAGCGTTTGTCTGATATCGCTGACCTTACCATTTTCGACAGTAACCGAATGCCGGCCGCTATGCTGGACGCTGCACTACCCAATGTAGAGATATTGATTGGCCAGTCCGATTTGCCTAGAGAGAGGTTACAACGAGCAGCCAAGCTGCGAGCAATCTTCAATGTCGAAGGCAACTTCCTGCCTAACATCGATTATTCATACTGCTTCGAGCGTGGCATTCGAGTGCTCATTGCCAGCCCGGCTTTTGCGGTGTCGGTTGCCGAGATGGCTCTGGCCTTCGCGTTGGACCTGGCGCGAGGAGTCAGCCAGGCCGATCGCGCGATGCGCCAACGGCAAGAGACCTATGGCCTCACCAGCAATCAAGGTTTCTCGCTCTTTTCGGGTTGTCGGGTAGGCATCATCGGCTTCGGCGACCTGGCACGCGCGTTTCGCCCTCTGGTCAGGCCGTTTCGCTGTCCAGTGAAAGTTTTCGATCCATGGCTGCCCGCGCGCGAGGTTCGGCTACACGAATGTACTCCGGCCAGTCTGGATGAGGTGCTTTCTTCTTCCGACGCCATTTTTGTATTCGCCAGTGTAACTTCGGAAAACCAAGGTTTTTTGGGTAAGAGAGAATTCGATTTAATTAAGCCTGGCGGAATCTTTGTGCTGATGAGCCGGGCCGGCGTTGTCGATTTCGACGCCTTAACCGCTGCAGCTCAATCTGGTCGCCTCCGCGTTGCGACCGACGTTTTCCCTGACGAACCGTTTTCGCGAGATCATCCGATCCGCGATCTTCCGAATGTGGTTTTATCGGCTCATCGAGCGGGCGGAATGCCGGAGGCATTCCTTGAGATCGGTAATATGGTCGTGAGCGATGTGGAATTGTTGTTGCGCGGCTTACCGACGATGAGCTGCAAGCCAGCTCAGCCGGAAACGGTGAGTCGCTTCCGCAGCAAACCGGTGGCTGTTTCATAGCGAGCCCACATTCCTCTGCGACCGCGGGGAACGGTGAGAGGTGGTTGGCGATTAGTGAACCCGCTTCGCCCGCGTGCCGCTAGTTGGTGACGCTGGCGCGCACCGCAAAGATGCGGTTCTCACTGCCTTGGACGTCAAGTTTCATGAATTGCGGAGGTTCTAACGTGTAAACCTGCCCGCATCACGAAACTCTGCAAGGCGCGCCTACGACTGTAGACACTGACGACGGCGGTGTTTGAAAAGGAGCACTCGGCAGAAAGCGATGAGTGAGACTTATGACCGGGCTTACCAAAGGGTTCTCCTTTGGTCATGGAACCTTCCTGTTAGTGTTTACTCACTTCAGGGGAAAGGCGCTCCAATCCGCATAATGCTAGTTGCGCGGACTCCACTCGCCTTTGGCGATCGCTTCGGCTTTCATCGCCGCGAATCGCTCCGGCGATTCTTTCAAGAGGCGCGCTTGCTGCGTTAAGTTGAGCGTCGCTTTCAAAAACGGATTGGCCTTGATCGGACCACCATGCGTGTCCTTATGCTCGGCGTCTTTGTGATAGGCCGTACCGGGATCAAAGAGGTGGCTGGGCAGACCGCTAAAGAAGCTTTCCAACTCCTCCTCGCTTTTGTGGCATTGGGGGAAGGCTTTCCGGTAGCGGTTCTCCACATCGACCAGCGCATCGGCGCGAATGCGGCGTTTGAGCGCCATTGGTTCGAGTGTGCCTTTGATTGCAACTCCGCCAGTTGTTTGCCGCAACGCGGCATTCTCGGCTTCCAACTCAGCTTGGGTTTTGGGCATTGGGTTGTCCTCGTGAGAAATGGTCGAAAGAGTCCAAGAGCTTGTGCGCCGCTTCCAAGAGTGCCGGCGTTTCAGTGTTGGGGCCGGTAGCCGCAATTCGATCGCTTCGGCTTGGTAGATGCCGACCGGCAACGATTGCTCTGCTAGCCAGCTCAAAGCCTTCCCGACATCGGTTTGGGGTTGGTACATTGTTCGGGTAGTGTCGAGCAACGCCCGCAGCGCCTCTTGTTCGCCTTGGTCAAGCACGTGACTGAGCGCCTGGCGCCGCTCCTTGACGGGGCGTCACCGTTCGGTGTATCACCCAGGGTTGAAACCCTGGGTTGAGTCGTGTAACCGCTTCGCGGTAAATCCGACAGGCTCCTGCGCTCAGTCGGGTAGCCGCTTTCGCCGTAGAGAAGAACCTCGGGCCTAAAAACCGCCAAAAGCCGGCACCAAGAGACAAGCCGACTGATGCGGATTCAGTTGAATGGTCAGCGATCCTCCAGTGCCCATCGGATATTGAGCGTCGGTGAGGACATCCGTAGCAACGTTTCCTTCACGGAGCTCAGGTATTTCGGCCGAGGTAATCTGGAGTGCCGTGGCACTATCTGACCAATTGAAGAGACCAATATAAATTCCGAATGCCTCGCGCCGAACCCATTTGGAAGGCAATCGATTGGTCTCCAGATCCAACGGGACAGCCTGATGGCCGCCTGAATTTTCCATCGTGCGCCGAATGAGATCGAATCCGGCGGGCGTTGTTCCCAGCGGATCATCGGACCACGTCGCCGGTCCCCCGGTCAGGATAACGTATGCACACCAGGTCCGTGCCTCATCAGGGTTGTTGAAACCGGCTACGTTTCGTTCCGGTTGCAGGGATTGAGTATATCCAGGGAGCATGAAAGCGGTTCCGCGAATGACCGTAAAATCTTGGTCCGATAACCAAAGGCGATCATGCATCCAGAACCGAGCGGAATTGCGCGGTATGATTGCCAGGACCGTATTCCAATCCGGTGCGATATCATCTCCAATCCGTGCTGCGTCGGCTAAATCCGCGCACGATGCGATTACGGCGTTACAAGCCAGCCAATATGAATCTTCGCCGACGGCTTCGCGAACGCCCTCCATGAACTCGCGCATAACCCTTTCCGGTGGGTATTTCGAATGCTGAAAATAATGGCCCTGAGTGTAAAAGAGATACGCCTGCTTGAGGAAGTCGGTCTTGAAATACCGGAAGCCGGCGTCATGCAATGCTCGGATCTGACCAAATATGTCCTGCTGAAATACCGGGTCAGACGGATCCACCGTTTCTCCCTGGTATGTTGACCCACCCAAAGTCGCATAGTTTTTCTGTTGCGCGATCGCTTGGCTGACCTGAGTCGGAGCAATCCAGATCCCAGGAACCATTCCCTGGGAATAGACCTTCTGTGCCCATCCGGCCGCGCCTTCTGGAAACTTTGTCGG
>DASTDH010000586.1:0-8082 GCA_035710445.1 Chthoniobacterales bacterium | reverse complement strand
GTAAGTAAAAACATCATGATTCCCAGGGGAGAAAGCAAGGTTCCCTTTAGCTGCAGAGCAAGTCGAGAGTCAAAACTTGACTGACCAGAATATTCTGATGGAATCGACCTCGAGTTCAGCTACTCTCGGTCTCGTTCACTGCTGAAAACCGGAGAACCGGGTAAAATATCCAAATATAAACGTTAGCTTAACCGCGAATCTAACAACCTTAGCACACGAAGAAGTTATAAGCGCGAATACCAATTCGAACGTCGAGTATGAAAAAGATTCAAATCTTGCTGGCTGCAACCTGCCTCGCAGCCTTGGTTGTCGCTATGCCACGCGTAGCGAGTGCGTCCGATGGACAAGGGCTGGATTCCACGTCAACCAGCGCGGGGAAGGATCGCCTCCTTTTAGCTCAAGTCCAGACAGCAGGATCGAAGAAGCGGTCTGCGAAATCCCAGGTTAACGTTGATCAAAACGGAGTCATTCTTCACGGATATGACGCGGTGGCCTATTTCAAACAGAACAGGCCCGTACAGGGCAACACCGCTTATAAGAGCACTTACCAGGGTGCGACTTATTTGTTCGCGTCAGCGGCGAACAAAGCCGGATTCGACAAGAACCCGGCCAAGTATACCCCTCAATACGGCGGCTACTGCGCGCTTAGTCTATCCCAAGGCAGGCTTGCGGACATCGATCCAAATAACTTCGTGATTTACAAGGGCAAGCTTTACGTTTGCACGACGGCCAAAGCATTGAGGTCCTTCAAGGCACACACAGAGGAAGACATTGTCAAGGACAATAGAAATTGGCTACAGCTGTTCCGTTCGTGATCCTTTTGAACCAAGTAAGATAACTTGCAATTTGGGATCCGCCGGCCCAGGGGCCGGCGGATTTCGCGAAATCGGAACTCATTCGAAATCCCTTGGATTAAAGCGACCGACGGTTTCAATTGGCGAACCGAACTTCGGTAAAGTTGGTTGAGGCCAATATAAGCGGTTGTTAAAGAAGCGGTTTTCGCTGCGAGTAACCCGGATTCAACATCCTGACGACCGTAGCCACGCGCTAGGGCGGAAAAAAACGCAGACGATAGATAATCCACAGATTGCGCCGACCAGCTTCGCTGCAACCAAAGGGCAAACGAAGAAACAACCGCGAATAGATTCTCCTTCGCGTCGGATCGAGTGTGTGGACCGGTGGATCGGCTAGCCGGCACCATATTGCAAGCGCCCTCAGTCGACGCTTGCAATCAAACGTGCTGGTCGGCACGATGGGACTTTGGTGAGAGCAAGGACTCTGATCGCGCGCCCCGCGGTCGCATGGCTCACGGTTGCATTGTTTTTGTGGTTCGGTAAACACTGGCTTGGAGACTTCGGCTCAGCACTTTGGTCGGCCTCGCTCTTTCTCTGGCTTTTCGGCGTTGTTCTATGGTGTGCATTTGTAGTCGTCGGCGAAGCAGACCATCTTGCCGAGCTCCTTGCCGAGCCGCTCGGAACGCTTATCCTCACACTCTCCATCGTGATCATAGAGGTCGTACTGATCGGCGCAGTGGCACTTGGTAGTGAGTCCGCTCCGACACTCGGGCGCGATACAATGTTCGCGGTTCTAATGATTGTCTTGAACGGCGCTATCGGCCTTTGTCTTCTCTCTGGTGGACTACGCCATCATGAGCAAGCGTACAATCTGCAGGGGGCCGTTGCTTACCTGGCGGTCATCATTCCGCTTTCGGCGATCGCGCTCATCCTGCCGAACTTCACAAGGGCGTTTCCTGCAGGAAGTCTTACGCTCACCCAAACGGCATTTTTCTCATTGTTTACCGTGCTTCTCTACGGGATTTTCCTCGCGATCCAGACACGGCGCCATCGTGATTTTTTCATCGAGCCGAACCCCAACGCGGAACAAGTGGCTGCAACCTCAAAGCCTGACAAACGGATCTCGCGGGCCGATGTCATAGGGTGGCATACGTTCTTGCTCGTGATCACGATATTACCGATCGTGCTGTTGGCCAAGCAACTCGCCACGTTGATCGATCGTGGGATTGCCGTACTCCGAGCCCCAGCCGCACTGGGCGGCGTCCTCATCGCCGTGATCGTATTTGCGCCCGAAGCGATTAGCGCGCTGCGCGCGGCACTCGATAATCAGCTGCAGCGATCGATCAATCTCTGCCTCGGAGCCGCAGCGTCTACCATTAGTCTCACGGTGCCCGCGATACTCGGCATCGGGATCGTGACAGGCAAGCCCATGATCCTTGGATTGGAGCCGACCGGCATGACACTGCTGGTTCTGACCCTTCTTCTCAGCACACTCACTTTTTCCGGACCGCGCACCACCGTTCTCGAGGGGTCAGTGCATCTAGTCCTATTCCTGGTTTACATCGTGTTGATCTTCAGTCCCTGATTGCTTCCTGCTCCCCAACAGTGTCTAGCTCAGAAATTCGACGCGTCCGGTACGGAGATCGTACAAAGCGCCTATCACCTCGACCTTTTTTTCTTCAACCAGTGGTGCGATCACGGGTCCGGCGGTCTTTAACTTTTCAACATTTGTCACAACGTTTTGCCGAATCGCGGCTTCTAGCGAACCTCCCTGTTTTAGCGCTTGTTCGACTGGAGGTTTGAGGTAGGAAACCAGCGTGGGAAGATGGCCGGGTAATTCTTTGTTTTTTGTGAGTACATCGATGGTCGCCTTAATGGCACCACATTCGCTGTGACCGAGAACGACAATCAACGATGCGCTCAGTACGGCTGCCCCGTATTCAGCGCTAGCCAGACCGTTGTCATCGACAAAATTGCCGGCCAGACGAATGCCGAAGAGACGGCCCCGTGATTGATCGAATGCCAGCTCGGGAGAAACACGGGAATCAGCGCAGCTCAAAACGATCGCGAACGGATGTTGACTCAGCGCAAGCTGAGCCCGTTCTGGACCGTAATCGTGGTGCATATGTGTCCCAGTCGCATACCGTTGATTTCCTGCTTTGAGCTCGGCCAAGGCTTCTTCCGCGGTTTTAGGTTCTTGTGCTTGCGCTCCCTTCCCGTAAGCCAATCCATTCAAAGAATTCCAGGCGAAAGCAACACCGGCGAGAGCGAATCCATGCCGCAAAAAAGCGCGTCGTTGGTAGCTGTTGGCCAGCTTGGCGTCCTGACCTGGGTATTGATTTTGGGTAGACATCGGTTGCCTTTGTAGCCGAGCCTGGAAAACAGCCGCAAGCTAATTCGGCCTGATTTGCTTAAGCCAACCATTGCAAATCCAAGCATCTTTGGGCACGCACACACACACTGAGGGTCGATTGTCGGCTAACGAGTCGTGGTCCGCTGGAAATATTGTCCGGTTGCGGTTCATCCAGAAGCCTGGCAATACCCATGGCATCTACCGGTCGCTCCGCTGATACAACTCGCGCAAGTCGACCTTGGTGGAGGGATCCACCAGCACCGCTGGATCCAGATCAAAACTGTCCGTGATAATCTTTCGGATTCTTTGCAGATGTAAGTTTTCTCGATCGAGCTGATTTTCGCTAGCCCATTGGGCCGCCGCTACGATCAGACTAGAGACCTGCTCGGCAGTGAGCTTCTCCGTATTGATGATGATGTCGAAGTCGCTACGATCATTGATATCGATGCCGTAGAGCTGCAGATAACGCTTCCGGTTCTGCTCGTCTCGTTTCAAGGTCGAATAGAGGCCCGCTTCGTAGCCGGCGAACTTGCCTGGTTCTCTTCGAAAAATGCGCTTTGCTCTTTCCTCCAAGGAGGCGTGTAACCAGACACGGAGGTCGGCCGGTACCAACCATGCGGCGAGACGCGAACCGACTACAACCTTTGGTCGAAGCGATGCGCGGATCTGGACGAGGTCGGTCAGATAATCGAACACCTTGGTTCCATTGGCGCGCGCGTGAATTTCGTCAAAAGTGATACCGAGATCTCCCGCCAGATCACGAAAGGTGTAATTGACGACCTGCAACCCTAAAGTCGCCCCGACGTTGTGGGTTGCCGTAGTGTTGCCGCAGCCGCTTTGGCTTGAGATGGCGATACGGAGTTCTTTGGGATCGGATTTCATTCTTGAGGAACCAAGCCATCGATCATAGGAAGAATCATCATCACAGAAATCAGCTTAGCCAAACGGCTGGTTCTCCAAAAACCATTGGTATGTCCGGCGAATGCCTTCATCTAAGCTGATCTTGGGCTCCCAACCGAGTTTCCGCAGCTTTGCCGTACTCAACAATTTTTGCGGCGTTCCATCCGGCTTAGTCTCGTCGAAGCGCAGTTTGCCCGAGAAGCTGGTTATTTCACAAATGATTTCCGACAATTCTCGAATACTCACATCCGTCTCCCAACCTACATTGATGATCTCGGGTTGATCGTAATGGTCCAAAAGAAAAAGCAAAGCTTCGGCCAAATCGTCGCAATGCAGGAACTCCCGGCGCGGCTTACCGGTACCCCAAACTACTAGCTCCGAAGCCTGGTTAATTTTCGCTTCGTGAGCCTTCCGAAGTAATGCCGCTAACACGTGGGAGGTTTCCAAGTTAAAATTATCTCCCGGTCCGTACAAATTGGTTGGCATCACGGAAATAAAATTTGCTCCGTATTCACGGGCATAGGCCTGGCAAAGCTTAATACCAGCGATCTTAGCAATCGCGTATGCTTCATTTGTTGGTTCAAGCGGACCCGTCAGAAGCGACTCTTCCGGAATGGGCTGAGGAGCGAATTTCGGATAGATGCAGGAACTACCTAGAAACAATACCTTCCTAACACCGGCTTCGTATGATCCCGAGATCAGATTGTTCTGGATCAGAAGATTCTGGAGGAGGAACTCTACCGGATAGCGATCATTGGCCTGGATTCCCCCGACTTTGGCCGCGGCGATGATGACCACTTCCGGCTTGGTCGTCTGCAGAAAATCCCGAACGGCGGCAGGCTGTTCCAGATCAAGCTCCTCGCGGGTCCGCGTCAAAACATTAGAGTAGCCGCGGCGGCGAAGGGCGCGAAGTACGGCGCCTCCGGCCAGACCGCGATGACCAGCGAGGAAAATGCTTCCAAATTGCATCAGGTTGCTTAGCTAATGCCAATCTTTCCGGTGGTCAACGCGCTCTCGATCCCGCGGAATTGCCGATTGAGAGTATGAAATCCGAAATTCGCAATCCGAAATTCGCAATGCTAAGCTTTCGCCGGGTAATTGTTTTATGAGCCTAGAGTTCGATCCGATTGATGAAGTCCTGGAGTCGTTACGCCAGGGACGCCCAATTATCGTAACCGATGACGCGAATCGTGAAAATGAGGGCGACCTGATCCTGGCGGCCGAAAAAGCCACGGCAGAAACGCTCAGTTTCATGATCCGATACACGTCCGGGGTGATCTGCGTACCAATGGAAGGCAATGACCTCGATCGCCTGGAATTGCCTCTGATGACTTTGCGTA
The DNA here is from genome assembly GCA_035710445.1 of Chthoniobacterales bacterium. Classification (GTDB taxonomy): domain Bacteria; phylum Verrucomicrobiota; class Verrucomicrobiia; order Chthoniobacterales; family JAFAMB01; genus DASTDH01. The sequence continues at coordinate 2,695 of DASTDH010000586.1, read as the reverse complement.
ACAACGAAGCGATGCGGACGGCCTACACTATCTCGGTCGATGCGAAATCCGGGGTAACGACCGGTATTTCCGCAGCCGACCGGACACGAACGATCCGCCTCCTTTCCGATCCGTCGACTCGAGCGGACGATCTGGTTCGCCCGGGCCACGTATTCCCGTTGCGCTATCGCGAGGGGGGTGTTTTACGGCGTGCTGGACACACCGAAGCTGCAGTCGATCTTGCCCGGTTAGCCGGGCTCAGACCGGCGGGAGTTTTGGCTGAGGTTGTAAACGACGACGGCAGCATGGCTCGGCTCCGGGAACTGTTCGCGTTCGCCGAACAACACCAGCTCAAGCTTTGCTCCATCGAGCAACTGATTGCTTACCGGCGAGCCCGAGAGAAACTGATCGTGAAAGAACAGGAAGTCGACCTCCCAACCGATTACGGGAATTTCCGGCTGCACTTGTACCGGTCCCTGGTAGACGATGTTCACCATTTGGCCCTTGTGCGCGGTACGATCTCAGCCACAACTCCGACGCTGGTGCGCGTGCATAGCGAGTGTCTTACTGGAGATGTCTTTGGTTCGAGGCGCTGCGACTGTGGAAACCAACTCCACGCGGCGCTCGAACAAATTGACGAAGCGGGATCCGGAGTGCTCGTCTATATGCGACAAGAGGGGCGCGGTATCGGATTGGCCGCAAAGATCCAGGCCTATAAATTACAGGAGGAGGGCCTCGACACCGTCGAAGCCAATGAGCGGCTTGGGTTCGCCGGAGACCTTCGGGAATACGGAATCGGAGCGCAGATTCTGGTCGACATCGGCGTGAAGGAGATCCGGCTACTGACCAACAATCCCAAAAAAGTGATCGGTCTGGAAGGCTACGGTCTCAACATCATCGACCAACTCCCGATCAGGGCGCCCACAAATCAGCACAACGAAAAGTATCTGGAGACGAAGCGCCTGAAGCTGGGGCATTTACTCTAAAGAGTTGCAACTTACCGGTTGCAAGTTACGGATTGCGAGTTGTGATTGGACACTTGCAACCGCAGCGTCGAGCCTGTGAGCAGCAAACCGCAACTTGTAACCTCAACCTGTAACCTTCATGTCCAATGAGTTTCCAGATCGCCCACCGATTGATCGTGACGCCTGGCGGCTAGCCATCGTCGCAAGTGAATACAATTCGACTTATGTGGACGGCTTGGTGAAGTTTGCCACCGATGAACTGAGCGTGCTCCTGCCAGAGTCGAATTTTGCGACGCTGAGGGTGCCCGGTTCTTTCGAGATTCCGCTCGGGACCAAGGTCGTAATCGAGACACTTAATGTTCACGCGGTCTTAGCTTTCGGATTGCTTTTTGACGGCGAGACAATGCACGCCGAATTGATCGCCAGCGCCGTAACCAAAGCGTTGCTTGATCTGAGCTTGGCCCACCGCGTCCCGGTATTGCACGAAGTACTCGTTTGCAAAACTCATGATCAGGCCAAAGAGCGTTGTCTGCTGCCGGCAATCAATCGCGGAACCGAAGCCGCCCGGGCGGCGGTGCGCATGCTGGCAGCGTTACGCTCGCTTCGGGCAGCTTAGCCATGGGAAAAAGAAGAGAAAGTCGAGAAGTCGCATTGCAGCTCCTGTATCATTGGGACCTCAATCTCCAGGAGTCATTAACCGATGAGGCGCTTGCTCGCTTTTGGGAACTTCGATCCGCTACCGGATCGATTCGGACTTTTGCCACTCAGCTTACCCGGGGGGTAATCGCGCATCAGGACGTCATTGATGAGAAAATTAGCCGCTATACGGCTAACTATGAGCTGAAACGCATTTCCGCGGTCGACCGCAATATACTCCGGCTCGCCGTTTATGAGATGTTGTTTTCGGAAGACGTGCCACCAGTTGTCGCAATCAATGAGGCAATCGACATCGCCAAGAAGTTTGGCACAGAAGAATCGGGAAAATTCGTCAACGGAGTGTTGGATCGGGTAAAGCTTGATCTTAATCGACCCCTCCGGACCGCTCTGAGTGGAAAGCGGTAAATTAACTCCGCGGCGGTGAGAAAGGTCGCGGAACGATCTATGGCTTTTGGGTTTCTTAAAGATTTGTTCGATCGCTTTTCCGGAAAGCCGGTTGATTGGGACGAGCTGGAAGAAACCTTGATTCGTTCTGATATCGGAGTCCCGATGACTCTGCAGATCATCGAATCGCTTCAGCAGCGGGGTTCTCCAATCTCCGCCAAAGAGATAATCGAGGTCACTCGGGGCTACATCGAACAGATCTTGCCCAATGCTAATCCCAGACTTCGCCCGTTGCCGGATCGTCCGAAAGTCATTTTGATGGTCGGCGTAAATGGCACCGGAAAGACGACTTCGACGGCGAAGCTGGCTCATCTGCTCCGCCGTGAAAAACATACCGTGATGCTGGCAGCGGCGGATACCTTTCGCGCCGCAGCCATCGAGCAACTCAAAATCTGGGCCGAACGAGTCAATGTCGAGATCATTGCCAGCGAATACCAAGCTGACCCCTCAGCGCTTTGCTTCGATGCATACTCGGCGGCGCATAAACGTAACATTGAGTTTCTCATCTGCGACACCGCCGACCGCCTGCACACGAAACACAATCTGATGCAGGAGTTAGGCAAAGTCGTTCGTACGCTGCAAAAACATGATCCGGATGCACCGCACGAATGTCTTCTGGTGGTCGATGCTACGACCGGCAGCAACGCCTT
>DASTDH010000585.1:0-6048 GCA_035710445.1 Chthoniobacterales bacterium | reverse complement strand
CATTGATTGCCGGAGCCGGCCTGTGCAACGAGCAGGTGGTTCGAACGATCGTCACGGAAGGCCCGGCCGCAATCCAGGACTTGATCAAGTGGGGCGTGAATTTCGACGAACGGGTATTGGAAGATGGCCATCGCGAACTGGATCTAACCAAAGAAGGCGGTCATTCCAAACGTCGCGTGCTCCATTACCACGATACCACCGGGCGAGAAATCGAGCAGCGCCTGCTAGCCGCGGTGGGAACAACGGAGAACGTAACCGTTTTACCAAATCATATGGCGGTGGACCTCATCACGACCGGGAAGTTGGGCTTCACCACGGAGGATCGAGTCGTTGGGGTTTACGTTTTGGATGAAGCGGCAGGACAGGTGAAATGGCTTCGGAGCGATCGAGTGATTCTGGCGACCGGCGGCTGCGGCAAGGTTTACCTTTACACGACTAACCCCAATGTCGCCACCGGCGATGGCGTCGCGATGGCTTGGCGGGCTGGAGCGGCGATCGCCAATATGGAATTCGTTCAGTTTCATCCAACGTGCCTCTTTCATCCGGAAGCCAGGTCGTTTCTAATCACGGAGGCGGTCCGGGGTGAGGGAGGTATTCTGGTTGATGCCAATGGCCGCGAATTCATGATGAAATATCATGGCCTGGGGGCGCTGGCTCCGCGCGACATCGTCGCTCGCGCGATCGATGCAGAAATGAAACGGACCGGAGCGCCCTGCATGTTCCTGGATATCACCAAGCAACCGGCCGACTTCATCAAGGAAAGGTTTCCTCACATCTATCGGACTTGTTTGGACCTCGGGATTGATATCACGACACAGCCGATTCCGATCGTCCCGGCTGCTCACTATCAATGCGGAGGTGTTCGCACCGATATGGATGGCGCGACGACCTTGCGCGGGCTCTTCGCGATCGGCGAGGTAGCCTGCACCGGTCTACACGGAGCCAATCGACTGGCGAGCAATTCGCTTCTTGAAGCCGTCGTTCTGGCCAAGCGCTGCGCGGCGGCGCTCCTGCGCCCGAAATATTCCAAATACCACCAACAGGTGCAGCTTCCGGATTGGCGCCCCGGGCACGCGCAGGATGTGGACGAGCTTGTCGTAATTTATCACAACTGGGACGAGATCCGCCGGCTGATGTGGGACTACGTAGGGATTGTGCGCACCAATAAACGCCTGCAGCGGGCCAGCACCCGGCTGCGAAATTTGCAACGGGAAATCCAGGAATTTTATTGGGACTTCAATTTATCTACCGACCTGCTCGAGCTCCGCAACCTTTGCACAGTGGCAAGCTTGATCGTCGATTCCGCACTATCAAGGAAGGAAAGTCGCGGTTTGCACTTCACTCTAGACTATCCCGAAATCGACGAAACCAACTACCAGCGGGACTCCGTATTATATCGATACTGAAAGTTATTGAAATTGTCCTAAATACGCTAAAGTAGGGCGCGCTCTCGCCGTAAATGTCCGGAAATCGCGGAAAGACGCAGATTTGAGTTGTAAAAATGCAGAAATCTCTTGCTCTTTTCCTTCGACTGTTCGTAAAAGAAACAAACTCACTCCGCATGCGGTCTCTTTTCCCTTTATTGGCGACGGCTTCTTTTTTGTTTAGTGGTGCTGCGTTTGGTCAATCTCAGTACGAGAGTAGTACTGACTTCGCAAAGTATGCGATGAAGCTGCGCGAAAATGCGCTCTTGAAGGTTGAGCCAAAAGTCATCATGTCGCCGACTAAGACCACTTTCACGGGTGGTGGTCCGCGCTATCAGACCGGGCCTTCGTTGATGGGACGGAGTAACGGGCTCGCAATCGGTGGGGGACGGTACCCCTGGAAACAGAACATCGTCACTACGATTTTCTGGGTCGGTGAACGGCCCTCGGGCAACAATCCGGTCCCTAACGACCGAAGCTCCTGGGATAAGTATTGGAGCGGCAGTTATGGCGGGTACGATAACCCGGACCCAGCTGGCCGCCGGAATTACATCCCGATTAATTTCGTCCCAAGACAGAACCCGTTTTATGTGGCGCTGCCGTACAACGATGTGGAAGGCGGCCATACCAAACCGGAAGCGGCCCAAGTGATTCCGTGGTTCAAACAGAGCTTCGTGCGTGACGGGCAGACCGTACTCAAGAGCCGATGGATCGCCATTCGCCACAATGGACGTGTATGCTACGCCCAATGGGAAGATTGCGGCCCGTTCCGGACCGACCATTGGCAGTATGTTTTTGGCAACGAACGTCCGCGCCCAAATCTGAATCTCGGTGCCGGACTGGACGTTTCCCCAGCCGTTCGCGACTATCTCGGGCTGGGCAGCAGAGATACTTGTGACTGGCGCTTTGTTGAGTTTAAAGAGATTTCGCCTGGCCCATGGGCGATGTACGGCGACAACAATACGTTCGTAATTTTGCGGCGACAAAGTAACGATCGGTTCGCACGTCGAAACATCCTCAGCAGCGAAATCAATCAGTAATCCGGTAAAGATCAGCTACACCGTTTTCAGAGCTGCTCTCACCAACTCTAGAAACTTCGATTCCTCCGCATCGACGGCGCCGTCGACTCCGAGAAATTGAGTAAGATACTCCAGCGCGCGCTGCCGCAGGCTTGGCTCATTCAGTTCTTCGCTGATCTTTTCCAGCCGGTGCTTTGTGCCGCCCTCCGTTTCCAGTGTATCACGAGCCTTGGCGATCGCGGACTGGAGATACAGATCAGGGGCTTGGTATGAATCCCAGCCGATTTCCTCAATCACTGAGACCAACTTCTGATCTTCGCTCACTTTGAGCGGCGCATCAGCAAACATGCCGAGGAGGAGAAGATCCACCACGGCTTCCCGTTGTTTTTGGGTCATATGAAGGAGCAGGGGAGCAGAATCAATGCGGGTGCAAGGGTGCCAATTGTTCTAATGCGGCGCAATCCAATTTTATTCGACAAGCTCCTGGCATTCGGTTCTCGGCCCGGGCGATTCTCCCTCTCACTCCCAGATCTTTTGCCACCATTTTTTATTCCCGCTGGTAGGCTGAAAGTTCATTTTCTTATAGATGTCTTGGATGTCCCAGCCGGTAAGACTCGCCAGATTTTCTGCCTCAGTTCGGTAACGCGCATCAAGCGATTTGAGATAGGCTCTGCCCGCATCGCATTTTGCTTCGCCAGTCCACGGATGCCGGAGAATGTATCTCCCTTGGAAGTTGGTGCGATCACCGGTCTGTTGAAAAGCAAGATCCTCCGGAAAATGCGCAGAATCGTACCGCAAATGGAGCCTGGTTATAAACACATTGGTACCCGCGATCGGTCGGGGAATCGGTCGGATGCTGCCGGCGTTGCCGGACGCGGAACTGGTGTTGTCTTCCAACCAGAAAACACCCAGCTTTCGTAGTTCATCGTTGCTGAGCGGTTCGGCAGCACATGGGTCACACCATCCCATATCCCATGCATACTCTAGAAAGACCACGCGCATATCTTCCCGTTGAACAGCTCGGTCAAACATTGATCGATAGAAATGGGAGAAATCATCTTTCACAAAGAGTGGAACCTCCAAATCCGAGTTCAGCTTGACCGTTCGATAGTTCGTCGTCTCCACCCGTCCCTGCCGGCTTAAAGCAAATACAAACAGCTCTTGTGGGCCGTTTGCGTTCACCGTGCCGAGCCTAATTGGTAGCATGAATTTACTGCTCTCATAAGCCATCTGCAGCGGACGCAGGAACGTGTAGCCCAGCTTTTCTTTTTCCTCCAGATTCACCTTGGCGACGAAAAAGCGGAGGTTCTGCTTGATATAGCTATCGAGCACGCTGGAGGCGCCAGCTGGGATCCTATAGCCGTTCTCTGTCAACCACGTTTCCAAACCATTGCTCTGTTCCGCGGAGAGAATCACGATGTCGTACTCGCCGACTGTGTATTGGGCCTCGATTTTTACTCCCAGCGCCTCCGCTCGCTCTCGATCCGCTCCCGCCCCGGTCGGAGCGGACTGTTTCATCATCGTGGTCGGCCTGGGAGGCGTGCAGGGGTCTGCATCCCAATACTCGACCAAACGCGGCGCAGAATAGGCATCAAGGTGATCGATGAGGGCGTTGTCACCGACATGAATTTGCCCCTTCTCCAGGACGGTGGGTACCGGAATAACTACCGCAAAATCCTTCGACTCACCTTGGAAATCGTTGGCCAGCGTTAGAACTGTTCGATCTTCATCCCGAACCATCGCCACTTTGGAAGCCTGATTGAAAATCTTGGTGTCGGCTTTAGCGACATAGAAACCGCAAAACGCGCGCAGGTGGGCAGTACTGGATAAGAAGACGAACAAGCAGAGCAGAAAGAATCGGATAGTCGTCATGATCGTGACGTCATTGCTATATATGGGACAGTACACTAGGTCATTGGAGGACTGGGAAAGATGAGGGGACGGACTCTATCCGGTTCCTCGCTTCGCGGTGTCCATTCATATCGGACGGCCGGAAGCAACCAATCAATAAGCGGAACTAGACTCGAAAAGATCGCCAGACTAAAGAAAAGTCCGTTTGGTCGATTGAGCCAAAATTGAATAAAACCCGCACCTAGTACAACCAGCCAAGCAAATGCCAACCGGCCGATCCAAGAGTTCGGCGTACTCCGCGGATCGGAGATCATAAAAAAAGCAAAAAGCAGTAGCGCGCCACTCTGAAGTCGATGCCACGGGATCGTCCAAGGTTCCCCGAGCCACATCGATCGGCCAACGAGCAAGAGCGCGTATCCCCCAAGAAACGCGAGCGAGACATCTGCCCGGCGCGCCCGGTGTACGACCAACAATCCGAGGCATATTAAGAAAAAGGTGAGCACAGCGGCCGAACCCCATTGGCCGGCTGAACACCAGGCGATTCGTGGGCCAGCCAGGAGGAGAATCACTAAGCCGAAATTCGCCGGATTGAACAGGTGTTTACCGCGAAAGCGGAACATGAACTTGCTGAGAATGGCGGCGCCGGCAGCGATCACGGCATACCAGATCGAGTTGGTTCGCAACAGAAGGCAGAGCGACAACCCGGTGATCAACGCGCTGCGGACATCGAATGGCGAATGGACCCGAGTCAGCGACGCCAAAACGAGCTGCATCACTACCGCGGTTGCTAACGTTAGTGTGATCTGCAGCGCGCCGATTTCGAAACCAAGGGTGATGCACCCATAGCAGAGAAAGGCAGCCAAAGCGGCGATTTGAAAGTAACGCGGGTCGACTCCGAGAAGGGCCTTACGCGTTACCGCCATCGAGCCTTACATATAGGCTACAATTGAGTTGGGGACAATCCGGGAATGGGGGAGTAAATAGCGCAAGACTTGCAGTAATTTGTCGTTCCGGCCAGAGACACTTTGTTTGATAGTCCCGGAATTCGCGAGTTCGAACGCCTCGGTCGAGCGGTGGAGCAAACAAAACTCAAAGTCTCGATCGGCGCATCGTTCGCGCTCTCCGAAGCAGCAAAAGCGCATGAGCGGCTAGCGGCTGGCCACGTTTTAGGCAAAATTGTGCTCTGAATCCGTTAGCTGAAAGCAAGCCATTATGAAAGACGAACCAGAAGATCAATCCGTCCTCAAAGTTATCCAGCGGCTCGCAGCAGAGGAGCATGGCCTGTATCAACACGAGGCGCTCACTGATGCCGGTCGTGCACGGTTAGCGAAAATCAATATCGAGTTAGATCAGTGCTGGGATCTGTTGCGGCAGCGTCAGGCTTTGCGGGATGCCGGACGTAATCCAAATGAGGCGCACGTGCGGTCGCCCGAGATAGTCGAAAACTACGAGCAGTAGTAGGGAAGGAGCCACCGGGAAATCCAGCGCTTTTGGCGATCGATGGTGAAAACCTTTATCTCGACATTCCTAACACGTGCTGGACGAGCTACCTTTCACCCAACCCGACGGATTGGTGGCCGGTCGACTTTGGGGAGTTGCGCTCTGTGAGCGATGTTCGCATCTTTTTTTACAATGACAACGGTGGTGTAAAACCACCGGTTAGCTATCAACTTCAGTATCTGACGGCCGCCCGAGAGCTGCTCGATATCCCGAACCAGGTACGCGACCCAATGGCACCGGCCGGCAACGATCTG
>DASTDH010000584.1:0-14938 GCA_035710445.1 Chthoniobacterales bacterium | reverse complement strand
CAGTTCTTCGCCTATATCGCCACGCTCTGGTTTGGGTGCAGCAACTCGGCCCAGGAAATTGTGAGAGAGGTTCCGATTTACCGGCGAGAACGGCTGGTGGGTCTAAGCCGATGGAGCTATTTGCTGAGCAAATTTCTTTGGATGGGCACGTTGACCAACATTCAAAGCCTCATTTTGTATGGGTGCCTGGTTATCGCCGGGCGCGTTTGGCCGCCGGCGATCGGATGGCAACTGGTTGGGCTTTTCCTACTTGGGTATGCGGCGACCGGTATCGGCTTGACCATTTCCGCAATCGCCCGGTCGGCCTTACAGGCGGTAATGCTAGTGCCGCTCATTTTGATCCCGCAAATCTTGTTTTCCGGATATTCGGTTCGAACCGTCGATATGAGCCCGCCGGTGCTTCTCGTGAGCGAAATCATGCCCAGTTTTGCCGCTCAGCGAATCGGTGACGCCAGTTCATTGCTATTTCGGCCGATCGATGGCGATCTGATCAAGGACGAGAATTACTATGTGTCCTATACCAACATGAACCAGTGGCATCGAGCCGCCGAGGGCAAGCGCTTGGGTACCGGCGACAGTTTATCAAACCCACGCCCAATTTTTGTGGGATATTTTTCGCTGATCCTCTGGACGATCGCAGGATTTTTCGCCTCGTATTTCGTGCTTGCCCGCAAGGAAAGAGACTAGGCAACGAACGTCAACGAACGTCAGTGAACACCAACGAACGACAGAGCAGACAGGGGATCGTGGTTTGGTGACTCGTTAGCGTTGGCGCGTGGCCGGATGGAAGAAAACGAACGCCAACGGACGACACTGAACACGAGCGAACGACAGAGCAGACAGGGGATCGTGGTTTGGTGACTCGTTAGCGTTGGCGTGTGGCCGGATGGAAGAAAACGAACGCCAACGAACGACAGTGAACACCAGCGAACGACAGTGCAGAGAGTGGATCGCGGTTCGGTGACTCGTTAGCGGTGGCGCGCGGCTCCTGTTTGAGCAGTCCGGCGTGCAGAAAAAGTCATGGCGATAATCTCGTCGGCAGAAGCTATGGCGAGGCGGACACGCTGGAGCTGGCAGGACAAACCTTTCCGCTCGATGCGTTCCAACCAGAATTTCGATTCGTCGGCTTCCTCCAACAGCGTACACATCTTAGCGGAGAACTCCGCTCTGGAGCGAGCGCGTTGAGCCGCTCGATAGTTGGCCGCCGTGGACGTAGCGCTTCGAATAAGTTGTTCGGATATTATCCTTGTTTTGATTCCTGGGACAAAATCATCGATGAGATCAAGGACGTCATCGGCGAACTGAACGGTCCGATTGGCAAGCATATAACGGTTACATATTGTGTTATTTTATCGCGGTCAAGTGCCACCTCGAACTTTATTTCGCGCCAAATCGTGCTTCTGGACTGTAGTTCGTTGGTGTTCACCGACGTTCGTTTTCTTCCATCCGGCCACACGCCAACGCTAACGAGTCACCAAATCACGATCCCCTGTCTGCTCTGTCGTTCGTTGGTGTTCATTGTCGTTCGTTGACGTTCGTTTTCTGCCATCCGCCCACGCGCCAACGCTAACGAGTCACCAAACCGCGATTCCCTGCCTGCACTGTCGTTCGCTGGTGTTCACTGTCGTTCGTTGGCGTTGGCTGCCTACTCCAGCCCTTCCAGGCCGTAGACACGGACGAGCTGACTTTTCCCTTTCAGCTGGAACTCGCCGAAGTCGGCCAGATTTCGGCCTTCCGGTAAGACGGTGGTAAAGTCCTGCGACATTACCAGCTTCTGGTTGAGCAATTTCATTACACCTTCCAGGCGAAAAGCCGTATTTACCGCGTCGCCAATGATGGTGGCGTCGCGCACTGCAACTTGCCCGATATTGCTGCTGGTCACCCGGCCAAAATGCAAAGCGATTCCGACACGAAATGGCTGGTCGGGCTCTCCCCAGGTCCGGTTGCTCGCCAGCTGGAGTATTGCGAGAGCGGAATCCAGACAAATCGCAGATTCGGTTCCTTCCTGGTCCCGCGCCGGCCAATAGGCCAGGAGCGCATCTCCAATGTATTTGTCAATGATACCACCGGCGGAATGAACAATGTTCCCAGTATCACGAAACCAGTTGCCGAGTAGTTGAGCGATCTTTTGTTCCCCAAGTTTCTCCGCCATCGGGGTAAAACCCCGTATATCACAAACCAAAATGGCGACCGAGAGAACTGCGTGACTTCCGTCGCTGCTCAAAGCGGCAAGGGTCGCATCAACGTGTTCCCCTTCTTCCTCACTCGAATCCTGATCAAACACCAGCTCATAATCGGCAATGCGAATGCGAGAACCGCTCTCCAAAGTCACCGGCAGGATAACCCTCTGATCGTTCACAAACGTGCCGTTTCGGCTTCCCAAGTCCATGATCTGGTACTGATAAGCGTTGTGACAACGGACAATGGCGTGCTGACGGGAAACGTGATTTCCAGGCAAGGGAACCGTATTGTCATTGGTGCGACCGATCGTAGCGGTGTTAGCAATCTTCTTATCGAATGGTTCACCGAGTGGCGGATAAACACGGAGCCTGGCCGACATCTTCCTGGAACTGTTAAGATGGCATGAGCGGTGAAAGTTCGCTAGTGAGTCTAGAAGGCTTAATGCGCGAAAACGGGTCGACTCGCGAAATTAATGCGGCAAGCTGTTCGCAAACGTACTGTCCACCACATGAGAGAGGAAAGTCATCAGCAGCAAAAATAAGCTGATCAGAACCGCTGCCATTGCGAGACCGGCAAGTCCGATTTTCAAGTCTCTCTGAGAGAATTTCTCCGGGTTTTCTTCCGAGTTATTCATTTTCGATTCGCCTGATTTCCGTCTTGGACCCGGGTTTTGGGCCACATTGGAAGGACAACGCTGCGTCAATTGAGGAAAAGATTCAAGGATCGAGTGGGTTCCTCTTTTGACAAAAATCTGTTTAACTCTGAGTTGACGGACGGGAAATCTCCCTTAGTATCAGGCAATTCCATCAAGAGTGGCGGAGGGACTGGCCCGACGATGCCACGGCAACCGGTCTTGCGTAAGCGAGGCGACCAGGTGCCAATTCCAGGTCCGGAAAACCGGATAAAGATGGAGAGAGCGTGTTCAGGCAGGCAACTCGCAGCTCTTGATGGGAAGTAATAGCTACTCCTTATTTTATGGATCAGTCACCGTTTTTCTCGCACCTGCAATGCCGCGAATGTGGTCGCAAATACGCCAAAGACGCGATCCACGTATGTGAATTCGACTTCGGCCCGCTGGAAGCCGCTTACGATTACGAGGCGATCGCCCAGCAAACCTCGCGCGATAGAATCAGCGCTCGCCCTCGGTCGATGTGGCGTTACCGCGAACTGCTTCCAATCGAAGGAGAGGCAACGGTCGGCCAACACACTGGATTTACACCGTTGATTCGCGCGCAACGGCTCGCTGAACGCCTCGGGGTCAAGGAGCTTTACATCAAGAATGATGCCGTAAATTACCCGACGTTGTCCTTCAAAGATCGAGTCGTTTCGGTCGCGCTGAGCCGAGCGAAAGAGCTTGGCATCCAAACCGTAGCCTGTGCTTCGACCGGCAACCTGGCCAACGCTGTAGCGGCCCACGCAGCATCGGCCGGCCTCCGTAGCTTCGTACTGATACCGTCCGACCTGGAGCGCAGCAAAGTCCTAAATTCCCTGGTTTTCGGTACCAATGTCGTGGCGATCGAGGGTTCTTATGATCAGGTTAATCGCCTTTGCTCCGAAATCGCCGGCAATCACGGCTGGGGATTCGTGAACGTCAACCTGCGGCCCTACTATGCCGAGGGCTCTAAAACGCTAGGCTTCGAGGTCGCGGAACAATTGGGATGGCGGCTGCCTCGTCATACCGTCATTCCGATGGCTAGCGGTTCGCTATTGACCAAGGTCTACAAGGCTTACGGTGAGTTTGCCAAGATCGGTCTGGTCGATGCGACTGATTTCAGCATCTACGGCGCTCAGGCGTCCGGATGTTCACCCATTAGCACCGCGATTAAGAACCACACGGACGCGGTCCGGCCGGTTGCCAAACCAAACACCATTGCGAAGTCGCTCTCGATCGGTACCCCGGCCGATGGCTACTATGCCATCCGAGCTATGCAAGATACCGGCGGCACCGCGGAAGATTGCTCCGATACCGAGATCGTAGATGCCATCCGGTTGCTGGCTGAAACCGAAGGCATCTTCGCCGAAACCGCCGGCGGTGTGACGGTCGCCTGCGCCAGAAAATTGATCGAAAACGGCCGGATTCCGCGCGACGAAAACATTGTTTTGTGCATCACTGGCCATGGTTTGAAAACGCAGGAAGCGGTCGCCGAAGAGCTCGGTCGACCTGCGGTCATTCGTCCTTCGCTGAAGGAGTTTGAATCATTACTGCAACAACCAACCGCAATCGATTGATCATTATGTCTGTACCAGTCCGTATTCCAACGCCGCTTCGCAAGTTGACGCAAAACCAGGAAATTGTTCAGATCGAGGGTACGACCATCAGGGACGTGATCAACAACTTGGAACAGAGCTACCCCGGCCTGAAAGAGCGTATTTGCGATGAGCAAAATAATATTCGTCGATTCGTGAACGTGTTCGTAAATGACGAAGATATTCGGTTTCTCCAGGACGCCGAAACCGCCGTGAAACCGGGTGACGAAGTAAGCATCGTTCCAGCCATTGCCGGAGGGTAGGGAGCGCAGCGCACGCCGACGGCGCCGACAACACGCGGGTCCATCCCCTCAAAGTTGCATCGGCTTCGTCGGTCTGATGAGTCCGATAGGTCGTTTGCACTGATTTACCCGCGCCGATCTGCTAAGATGCCTACTCGATGAGGAGGATCTCTCTCTTTTTCTGGGCGATGACGCTGCTCCATCACCCGCTCCTCTCGGTCGCTGGGGTTCAAGAAAACTCGACGCAGCTGGTTCGTGCCGGGAATTTTTTGTTCGCTCCTGTTTCGATCAATCGCTCTACTCCGACTTGGTGGTTGGTAGATACGGGAGCGCCTTTATCGGAGGTCGATATTAAAACGGCCAAAGCGCTGCGCCTCTTGCATGGCCCTGAAACCGAAGGAGATCCCACCGACAACAACAGCGCGCCAAGCAAGCTGGTCGTCCAAGTGGGCAGTTTGGAAGTCGGGAGTTTTTCCACTGGGGGCGCAAGGTTAACCGCAAAAGCCCTGAGCGAGTTGAACCATGGATCCCTCCCAATCGGGTGGTCCGGTGATTTTCACCGGACTGGGATGATCGGGATGGATATCCTCTTGCGGCAAAACGCAATCGTTGACTGGTCCAGCCAGCAAATCATTCTCGCACCGACGGCCGATGCAGCCAGAACCCGCGCAGCCTACGAACGACAAGGGTTCACTTATATCCCTCTCGCTGTCACCCCAGAGAACCATCTGGAAGTCATCGGCCGAATTGGTGGTTCCGAGTATCGCTTCTATATCGATACCGGCGACCCGAAAACGCTGCTCAAACAATCCGTCGTCGAGGCCGAGAACCTTCCGTATGAGATTACCCAGGCCGAAGTACATAGTCCTCTGCACCATTTTCAAAACGCCAGAATCTATTCCGTCACTCCAAAAGGCCTGGAGCTCGGCGTCTTCGATGCAAGCGGGCAAAAAGTGCGAAGCGCCAGTTTCGACCTCTCCGATTCGGAGGGTGGGCCGCCCTGGGCGGGCCTTATCGGAGCAGACCTTCTCTGGTCTTATGGCGCCATTCTTGACGTGGGCAAGAGAGCTCTCTATCTGCGTCCCAAGCCGTAGCAGAAAACGCGGGATGCGAAACGCGGATTGCGGACTGATAAGTTCGAACCATTCCGCACTCCGCATCCCGCGTTTTCTGCCTACAGATTTGTGGGATCGGATCCCAGATCGACATGTTCCGGCGGCGGGAGATCGATTTTCGGGGGAGTCGGCTGTCGATCGAGCGGGCCAACCGGTTCCGCCCGTCGGACCTGAGGCGCCACCGTAGTCACCGGCAAAGCTTTCGGGGCAGGCGTTAGTGTCGGACCGGCCTGAGCAATTTGCACGTTGTCCTTTCGCGGTCTGGTTGAATTGTACGGATCATTGCCAACGACCGTCGGACCCTGCATCATCACCGGCGGAAATTGGGCGACATCGTTGGCGGTGGTCGCGCGCGGTATGTCCTGGTTCCGCAAAGTCTTAACAAAGGAACGATTGTCGTCGCCGTGCAGCCAGCAATGTTCTTTGGGCATCTGCTTCGGCGTAGTGAACTCGAAAAAGGTCCCTTTCCGAGCGGGCAGATCCGGATCATTGGAAACCGTCGAAAGCAAGGAACATTTTGGCGAAGCTGGCAAGCCGGTATTCAAACAGACTTCCACCCTCCTTAGATCGATCGGGCGTCCCAGATCTCGCGGAGCGTTTTTTGCTAACGATGCATTCATGATCGCGGTCCAGATGGGCAACGCCAAGTCGTTGCCGAATGCTCCGTGATAGATCGTTTGCGGCTTGTCGAAACCGGTCCAGACTCCACAGGTGATCTCACTGTCATAGCCGACGAACCAGGTATCCGTGAAATTGTAAGCAGTCCCGGTTTTTCCAGCCGCCGGGAAACCTTTAAGTCCGTATGATTTTTGCGCCTTCGCGCCGGTTCCAGAAGTCAAAGCATCGGTCAGGAATGAATGGATCTCGTACGCTACCCCTGGGTCCATCACATTCTGTCGCTTGGGTTGGGCGTGAAACACTTCTTTCCCATCCTGAGTTTCAATTCGAGAGACCAGAAAGAGGCTTTCCGGACGTGTCCCAGCACCCGGGAACGTCGTATAAGCCGTAACCATATCCTCAAGAGTCACCTCGCTGCTCCCAAGAAAGGTGGCCGGGAACGGACGCAGGTCTTCATCGATACCGGCCTGCTTGGCTAGCTTAATCACCGAATCAAGACCGGCCTCAATGCCGACACGCACCGTGGCGGCATTTTTTGATTCAGCGAGGACTTGCCGGAGCGGGATTGGTCCTTCGTAGCTATTTTCGGGTTGTTCCACTCCCCATTCGCCCAGGATTCCGGTTGTCCCCCCGATCATCACTTGGCGGTTATCCAAGGCCGAATCATCGGCCAACGAACCTGGAAAGGTCCCTTTACTTAGGGCGCCCGCAAAAACGAAAGGCGTAAACGCAGTTCCGGCGGGCCTCTTTGACTGGTAGGTCCGGTTGTATTGGCTTTGAGCGTAGTCGCGTCCACCGACCATCGCGAGAACGCCGCCAGTCCGGTTATCCACGGCCAGCACCGCACCCTGCAGATACTCGGGAGGAGGAGGATTTCCTCCGTCTTTGTGAATCGATTTCCAAGCCTTCAGTTTCTCGGTGTAGTCCGCGTAATTTTGATGATGGTAATCGCCTCGATTCTCGACCTGAAGGAGTTCCCTTTGGAGAGCCTCTTCCGCGGTGCGCTGGAGTACCGGATCAATCGTCGTGTATATTTTATAGCCACCACTTACCAGGGACTCCAAATCGAGTTCTTCCTGAATTTGCTCCCGAACAAAATCGATTAGATAGGACTGAAATACGACTTGGCCCTTTGCGCGAACCTCAAGCGGCTTGCCTGCCTCTTCTTTCGCCTGCTCTTCGGTGGTTTTATGGTTCTCCACCATTCGGCCAAGGACGAAATCCCGCTCATTCACCGCAGCCTCATGGCTATGCCACGGAGAGAGATTGTTCGGACTTTTTAGCAGACCGGCCAGCATCGCGGATTCGCCTATGCCCAGGTCCTTGGCCGACTTCCCAAAATAACCACGAGCAGCGGCTTCTGCCCCGTATAAACCTCCTCCGAAATAGACTCGATTCAGGTAAAGCTCCAGAATCTTGTTCTTGGATAGCGCCTTATCAATTCGCATCGCAAGAAACACTTCCAATATCTTGCGATCATAGGTGCGATCCTTTAGGTCAAACGTGTTTCGCGCAAGTTGTTGTGTCAACGTGCTGGCCCCTTGACGAATCCGACCGGCCTGCGTGTTCTTGAATGCGGCTCGAAAAATTCCCCATAGGTCAACGCCGCTATGCTCGTAGAAACGATTGTCTTCCGCGGAAATCACCGCATTGACCAGATTCGGAGAGATCTGGTCAAGGCTGACCTGTTCGCGATTCTGAATAAATATCTTCCCGTAGACTTCGCCGTACCGATCGTAAACGACACTGGCCGACTCAATTTCGTCCAGCTTCTTGAGATCGAACTCAGCCGCCTTTTCCTCGTAACGAACAATGACCCCGAAGTAAAACCCGACCACTGTCAGGGCGAACAACAAGACCAAAAGGCCGACCACAATAAACCAGATCCGTCGGTAAAATGGCTTTTTCGGTTCAATCATAGAAAACGGCAGGCGTGACAGCTTTCACCAGCCTTCGATCGGTTCAAATGAAAAAAGAAGGTGGTTGGCCAATAGCAATATTCGGTAGCGGCGAATGTCCCGTGAGGCCGCCGAATTTGGCACCACTCTGGAACGTGCCGAAGCTGCGCGTTTATTGTCACCAGAAACCGCAGTCGCCATCGTTTGGCCGCGGTCTTTCGGTGACGATCGGGAGCCGCAACATTTTCGATCAATTTCTCGTGCCGGGGAATGATCACATGTTGGGCATATCCCGACAATGGCGACTGGGCTTTCTGTTTTTTCCTCATCAGACACTCCGTTCAATCACTGCGCTGTACCGCACTAGCGCCTTGCGGTGGACAGTCGCCGCTACCCGCAAAAGATCCGTACACCCTCCCACAGCGACTCATCAACGCTCGAGTTTTCCAGTTTATGAGCTTACAAAAGACAAGTGAGCGACTCTGATGCGTTAGCCAACCTCATTCGCGATCAGATCCGTCGAGGCGGCCCGGTCTCATTCGCCTGGTTCATGGACCAAGCACTCTATCATCCGCTCTACGGATATTATTCTAACGACCGTACTCGAATCGGAAAGAGCGGCGATTTCTTTACCAATGTGAGTGTCGGCGATCTTTTCGGGGAGATTCTAGCCGATCAATTCGTCGAGTTATTCGATCTTCTCGGAACGGATGGCGACTTCAAACTGGTAGAGCAAGGGGCGGAAAACGCTCAACTCGCAAAAGACGTCTTGAAAGCGCTTGCACGGGAGTCAAAATCGGCCCGATGGGAGTATTGGATTGTCGAACGGTTTGCTAAAAAAATCGCTCAGCAAAATACCCATATCGGCACGGCTCCGATTCCGGTTCGTTGGATTCCAGATCTCCAAAGCCCGAGTTCGGTCTCAGGAATCGTTTTTTGCAACGAATTGTTGGACGCGCTGCCTTGTCATCTAGTCGAGCACGACGGGGAAAAGTGGTGCGAAATCCGTGTTCAAGAGAAGGGCGGAATCTTTCACTTCGTTCGGACTCCGATCCAGGACAAAAGGCTCGCAGATCATGCTGCGCATTTGCCCACGCCTTCGACCACTCCATACCGAACCGAGGTTAATCTGGCTGCATTGGATTGGATGCGATCGGCCGCTCAGGCTTTGACCCGTGGCTTTATTCTTGTAATCGACTACGGTTTCCCGTGGACGGAATTCTACTCACCGGCGAGGATCGAAGGCACTCTGACTGGTTACTATCGGCACCAACGACAAAAGGACGTACTACACCGCCCCGGAGAAATCGATATCACTGCGCACATCAATTTTTCTGCTGTCACCCAGGCTGCATTGAGTGCGGGCTGTATTCTCCTTGGGTTCACCGATCAACACCATTTCATGGTCGGTGCGGCTGAACAGCGGCTCCTGGAAATTGAGCTGCTCGCCAATCAAGGTTCTGCGCTCGAGGATCAACAGAGATTCTTGCGCGAATACAAAAGTCTCATGCACCCCCATACCATGGGCCTTGCATTTAAATACCTGCTCTTGGGAAAAGCAGTTTCACCCGCCGAAGTTCCTTCCGGATTCAAGTATGCCAGGGACCCGGCAGTCGCTCTCCAGCTCGGCTCTGCTTGCGGGGAGAAAGATCTTCGGCGCTAAATCCATAGCGAAAGAGCGAACATCGAAGAGGAGCTATCCGATTCGGCAGCTCGCGAAGAGTTTTCGGTTCGTTTAACCGCAGAAAGTGATCAGATCGTCTGATCAAATACGGATTGTGAAGTGCGAACTGCAAATTTGACGCTCCGAATTTGCGCGATGTAGCAGGTTCGAGTGCCTCAAGAAATCGTTGCTTGCTTTCTTCGGCCTCAAGAAGTAACGCGATGGGCGAATTCATTTTGTGATGACGGTGATCTTTACTCTCTTCATGCGAGCAAATGGTCCGGAAAGACGCAGCCAACATTGTCAGCTTCTGAAAATCCACCTGTTTCAGGCGTAGTTTTCGCCCGGTCTTCACCGAGTCAAAAAGCTGTTTCGGATGTCCAAGATCTAGCTTCCGGGCAAGCCTTCATGACAAGCCGCGGCAAGACGCCGAAAATTGTGAACGACATCGGATTTCTCATCTAATCGGGTAGCCAAGGCCAATCCGAAAACGGGAAATTCACCCAGGATGGGCAGATACACGACGCCTTTAACCCGAATCTGGGCCGCGATTGACGCGGGCACGATCGAGACGCCCAGTTCCGCGGAGACCAGATTAGCGACCGAGGAGATCTGAGGAGCCTCATGGATTATAATCGGATCGAAACCCGAACGTTGACAGGCAGCCGTCACGTCATCGAAGAGACTGACTCCAGCTTGGCGTGGAAAAATCACAAATGACTCGTTGGCTAAAGCGGAGAGCCGTATCTTGCGTTCCTTAGCTAACGGATGACCCGAGGGTAGGACTGCCATCATCGCCTCAGCTCTAAAGCGGTGTACATCGACCACTGACTTTCACGCTATCGAGCCGGCGGTAGCCGAAATCGAGCGAACGATTGGCCCGATTTCCGTCCTCGTGAATAACGCGGGCTATGGACATGAGGGAACGATTGAAGAATCCCCATTAGCTGATCTGCGCCGTCAGTTCGATGTCAACGTTTTTGGTGCAGTGGCAATGATCAAGGCAGTACTGCCATTTATGCGTAAGCGGCGGACCGGCCACATCATCAACATAACCTCGATGGGCGGCTACATCACCATGCCCGGAATCGCTTACTACTTCGGCAGCAAATTCGCACTGGAAGCCATATCCGAGACCTTGGCCAAAGAAGTGAAGGAATCCGAGTGACGGCCATCGCTCCAGGCTCTTTCCGCACCGACTGGGCGGGACGTTCCATGATTCGCACGGGGCGAAGTATCTCAGATTATGACAAACTCATCGATCCAATCCGCAAAGCCCGCGCGGAGAAAAGCGGCAAACAAGCAGGCGATCCCGCCAAAGCCGCACAAGTTCTGCTGGATATGGTAGAAGCGCAGAATCCGCCGACGCATCTTTTGCTTGGCAATGACCACTGAACTTGGTTCGGGAGAAGCTTGAAAGCCTGAGCGCCGAAATCACCGCTTGGGAGAACGTGACGCGCTCAACCGACTTTTGATTGGGAGCTTCCATACTTCCCGCATCTTGTCTACCTCAACAAGATCGCACACGGCGGGCATTTCGCCGCCTTCGACCACCCGGAGATATACCGCGGCTATTGGCCATTGCTATTGGCTATTCTTTAGAATCCCGTCGGACGGGCTCGGTGGAACCCGGTGGCTTCCTGATAAGCACGGGCGAACGCCAGCAGCTTGTCGTCTCCGTAATGCCGCCCAAGCAAAGTGATACTCACTGGGGTTCCGGGGCCACCAATACTATCATCGTCCCCGGTATCGATTGACGGAGGCCTGGGCGCATCATTCTTCCGTAGCCCGTTCGGCATAATAACCGAGGGATGTCCGGTCAGATTAGTAACCGTAAGCTGCGGGCCGGAGCTTTTGGCGACGACAACATCATATTCGCTGAAAATCTTCTTCATCTCTCGGATCGCCAAAGTTCGAACCCGATTGGCCTGAATGTAGTCAACCGCCGGATAGAATCGGGCCACACGAAATTGATTGGGCCAATCCTCGGGGCTTTGCTCCGTGAGTACACCGTCCCGACCCGACAAAGTGAGATCATCGAAGGCCGTTGCCGCCTCGGCAATCAGCAAAGGAACCAGTGAATCAAATGGGAGATTGGGAAGGTCCACCGGATGCGGGTCGACGCCCATACGCCGAACTTGCTCGAGAGCCGCCACATCAAATTGGTGATCATAAACCTGACGTTCATGGGCGGCGTCGCGATCAGGCTGCTCATCGCGCCATTTCTTCATTTCAGCCTCGCTCAATCCTTCGGGCTGCTTCGCCGGCTCCGGCAATTGATCGAAGTCCGCCCGAAGATAGGCGACTTTCAGCTGTCTCCAATCGTAGTTAGCATCCCACGCAAACGGCGTCGGGATCGCACTCAAATCAGAATCGTCTGGACCATAAATCGCCTGCATCACCAGCGCGCAGTCTTCCACCGCGCGACAAATCGGTCCGAGCTTGTCCATCGTCCAGGCCAGCGCCATTGCACCGGTTCGCGGCACAAATCCAAACGTCGGGCGATAACCGGTAGTACCACAGCGGGTCGAAGGAGACGATATCGAGCCAAGCGTCTCCGAACCGACAGCAAAAACGACGCAGCCAGCCGCTGTGGCCGCTGCTGACCCGGCCGAAGATCCGCTCGACCCTTGAGACAAATTCCAAGGGTTCCGTGTTCGCCCGCCGAACCATTTGTCACCCATAGCAAGGGCACCCAATGTCAATTTGGCAACCAGAACTGCGCCGGCTTCATCCAAACGTTTCACAACCGTGGCATCTTCTTCGATCGATTGAGCCTCAAAGCCGCCCGCACCCCACGTCGTTGGATAACCGCGTACGGCCAACAGATCTTTTGCTCCCCAAGGAATCCCATGTAACGGCCCACGGTAGTTACCTTGAGCAATCTCCTCATCGGCCCGCTTGGCTTGCGCCTTCGCTCTCTCTTCCGTGAGCGTAATCGTAAAATGCAGCTCGGGATCGAATCGTTTCAATCGGGCGAGGTACATCTCGGTCAACGCGGTCGAAGAAACCTTTTTCTGACGAATGAGTTCACCAAGTTCTCGAACCGTAGCGAACGCTAACTCTTCCAACTTGGTTGGGACCGGCCGGTTCACGATGGCCGGCACCGGGCTGATCGCCTTCACCGTCCGCTCCAACCGAAAATCCGCTCCCAAGCGGCAATCCAATCCGAGTAATGGATCGAACCGGAACGCGGGCGGCACATTGTTGGCGAGATGAACCTGTCGAACTTTCGCGATGCTGTTTCTCTGGTCGCGCAGCTGCGATAGCATTGCTTCTTTTTGCTGTGGCAAAATCGTGATACCGGCCAGCTCCGCCGCTTGATCAATGATTTCCGGAGTAACCGACTGGCTTGGGCTCGCAGCAGCCAAGCCGTAAAGCGCCCCCACAAAAAAACTGGAGATGATCCCAACACCACCACAGATGGTTAGAAATTCTCTTCGGCTCGGGATAGAAGAAGCTTGGCTCATGATGACAAGATGTTTGACATCAGTCAGGCCGCTCTAGTCGAGTGAGAAAAGTAGCCGCAGCCCAACTACGCCAAGCCTTCATCGCGGCTGCACTACGGAAAACTCGCTCGTTAGAGGGTAGGGCGCCGTAGTCTGCGGAGGCGGCTTCCAGCCGCGAAATTTTCAGGAGATCACAAGCTCAAATTTTGCTGGGTGTTGCTGTTCTGCTGAGCGTGGTACCCCACGTTTCACTTGCACAGAACAGACCAGACTTAACCAGCGACTTCCTTGGTTCGCCAAGGCCTCTTTCACC
The DNA here is from genome assembly GCA_035710445.1 of Chthoniobacterales bacterium. GTDB lineage: Bacteria > Verrucomicrobiota > Verrucomicrobiia > Chthoniobacterales > JAFAMB01 > DASTDH01. The sequence continues at coordinate 1,212 of DASTDH010000584.1, read as the reverse complement.
CTGGGACGCGTTGCATGTCGCTCGGCAGGATCCGCGAATCCAGCTTACCGCAAAAAGCGATGCCTCCGGTAACGCTGCAATTGAGTTTTGCTGCTGTTTCCCAGGGTAACAGCCCGAATCGACTCCGATTGGCACAACGAATACGGCAGCTGGGACATACCGGATTTTCTGACGAACCGTGAAGGTTATGAAAGCCGAATGCAGCAAACGCGCCTATAAACGAGTTGAAGGCTTTGGGCCGATCTCGATTGCCCGCAAGGAAGTGTCCTGAACGTTGCCCCTCGTTCGTCGTATCATTGAATCCCAGATCAGACTACCGATGCGCGAAATCAGCCCAGCCGTCGCCGAAACAAGCAGGAGAACCTAATGATCGTCTACCCTACCCCCGAAAGTCTCGAACACCACCCGGTTGTTCCCCGCGACCAATGGATTATTGCCCGGACGGAACTCTTGAAGGAGGAGAAAGAATTCACCCGGTTGCGGGACAAGATTAACGCCCAGCGACGCGATCTGCCCTGGGTTCGCGTCGAGAAGAACTACGTCTTCCAGGGCCCGAACGGCCCGCAAACGCTGGCCGATCTCTTCGACGGCCGTAGCCAATTGTTGGTAAAGCATTTCATGTTCGCTCCCGGATGGAAGGCGGGTTGCGTGGGCTGTTCGTTTGACGTCGACCACATCGAAGGCGCTCTCGTGCACCTCGAGCATCACGACGTGACGTGTGTAGCGGTCTCACGCGCCACAGTAGCAGAGATCGAGGCCTTCAAGCAGCGCATGGGCTGGCGCATTCCGTGGGTGTCGTCGTTCGGCAACGACTTCAACTACGATTATCAGGTATCGTTCACGAAAGAGGAGATCGCGACGGGCAAGGCCTACCACAATTACAAAATGCAAGAGATCGAAATCGAGGAAATGTCCGGCTTAAGCGTGTTCTACAAGAACATGGCCGGCGACGTTTTCCACACCTATTCGACCTACGGTCGTGGAGCCGAAGAACTGGTCAGCGCGTACGTGTGCTTGGATCTGACGCCCAAGGGTCGCAACGAGACCGGTCCCGGTTTCAACCTGGGCGACTGGGTACGGCACCATGACCGGTACGACGGCGGCCATTTCGATTTCACGGAACCGTACCAGCCGAGCACACCTTAGGGCTGCGGTTCGAGCCAGAACCGCTCTCATTAAGTTCTCGGACCGTAGCGAGCAAAAGGGGGCAGT
>DASTDH010000583.1:0-5486 GCA_035710445.1 Chthoniobacterales bacterium | reverse complement strand
GCCTTGCGCGACTTGATCGCCTGCACGGGATCGTAGTCGAAGACAGGCGTCCAGTCGGGGTGTTGCAAGCTCGTCACCGGGTTATGGGCGATGTCACCCATATGCATGAACTGTTCCTTGTCCGAGGTGAACAAGATTGAGGCATGGGACGGCGAATGTCCCGGCGCCGCAATATAGTGCACGCCGCTGGCGATTTCGCCCCCTTGCTTCACGAACCGGGATCGTTCGGCGACCGGTGGCAGGTTCTCTCGAGCTGCTCCAATCGTGGCCTGCTTGAACGGGTCGGGCATCGGCGAACTGTTAACATCGCTTTCGTAACGGTTGCCGGTCCAGTAGTTCCACTCCGTGTCGACAAAGACGAACTGAGCCTTCGGAAACGCCAGTGCGCCCGATTTCGTTACCAAGCCGCCGATATGGTCCAGGTGACAATGCGACGTCACGACCAGATCGATGCTCCCTGGCGTGATTCCGGCCCGGCACAGGTTCGCCTCGAGTCCGGGAAAGCTGCCGAAGGATGGGCCGAGTTTCCCACCAAAGCCGGTATCGACAAGAAGGCGCTCCCGTCCCGTGTCGACTACCAAGATGTTGTTTGTGGCTTGGATCACCGGCGGCATGAAGTTTGCCTTCAACACTGGAGCGAGTTCAGCTTCAGAGGCGTTCATGGCGAAGATCGGCCCGACCGGAATCGGCCCATAGCCATCCGAGATCACGGTCGCCTGGAAGTCGCCGATCTTGAAGCGATAGAAGCCGTTCCCGTTTAAGGATTGCGCCCCGGCTTGCCGGGCGTCCTCGGCCTGGGCCGAGGCGGGGGTTAAAATCGTCGCGGACTCATTCATGGCTATCTCCAGATTCAGGTTTCATCGTAGAAGGTTGATTTAGTAGAAGGCCGATTATTGGAGCGATCACTCCACAAATAGTTCGACTCGAATCTTGGCCCTGTCAAAAGAAAAAATCCAACACCGCGTGCAATGTCGTTCCTGTCGCCTGGCACGACCGCTGGTCAACGTGGAGAGCCGCTAGATCAGATTGACGTTCACTCCCATTCGCCTGCCTAACCAGGAATCGCGGGAATAGTGGACCCACGAACGTCTAGCATTATCTTCTTGGTAGGAGGGAACGGTATTTAATAGAAACTTCTATGTCGGAGCCGAAACAGACAAAGTCTTTGAAGCGTGGACGAGGGCGCCCCAAATCGTTCGACCGAACTGCTGCCATCCAGCAGGCGATGGAGCTTTTCTGGGATCGTGGCTACGAAGGAACCACCTTCGACGACCTGATCGGGGCGATGAACCTAAGCCCGTCGAGCTTTTACCACGAGTTTGGCAGCAAAGAGAGGTTGTACCGGGAAGCTGCTGATTATTATTTGAATCTGTCCACAAGCTATTTGCGCGGCTTTTCCAGTCATCGGGACACCCGGGCCGCTTTCGAGGCGCTCATCGAAGAAGCAGCCGCATTCTTCACGAATGACGCATCTCCCGCCGGCTGTATGATCTCGTTAGCGGGCACGCAGCTTCCGCCGCATTTGCGATCGGTGGCAGATTATACCAAAAGTTTGCGCAAGCTTTTCGAGCAGGCGTTGGCCAAGCGGCTGCGAAAGGGAGTTTCTGACGGTAATCTTCCCCCGGGAACAAACGTTAAAGAACTCGCTGCCTACTTCGACACCATTTTTCGCGGGATGGCTGTCCAGGCCCGTGATGGCGCGTCGCGAAAACAACTTCTGGCGATTTGCCGAGTCGCAATGCGAGCTTGGCCTTCAAGACCTCCGGACTCGAATCACAAAACGGATCACAAGGGTCGCCCCCGGGGCGTCATCTCCTGACGTCCGCCTAACATCGTGCCGAGTGTTTCTGAGTCTGTCTGAGCAGCACGCGGCAGATACCCGGACCAGGCAAAGAGTTTTCTGGAGAGCAACTTCACTTACACCTCTAGAATCGCCGCTTGGCGTTCAGCGTTTGGCGTTGGGGCCGAACGACGCAAATCTCCTTGCTCGGAACGGAGCGGTGGCAAATCGTGTTGTCGATGCGGGTTTTTGCAGCGATAAGCCTCGCGATCTGGACTTGGGCGGGACCATTTGATCAGCTAGCCGATGCCCAGCAGAACTTCTCCGCTGCTCAGGCAGTCTTAAGCTCGCAACTACACCTGTTCGTGCCCGTCTCCATCAACGGTACCAGACAGACTTGGTGGCTGGTTGATACCGGGGCGCCGGTGTCAATAGTCTCACATTTCTTGCGGCAAAGGCTGTTTCTCCCTGGACCACAGGCCGGGTCCGGCATCAATGCGACGATCATGAGCCGCGGCAAAGCATACTCGGTTGCGTTCGCCAATAGCATCAACCTCAACGGCACAGAACTTGGGCCCGATTATTTGCGTGTCGAACAAATCGATCACCTTGTAAACGAGAAGAGTAGCGCGGTTACGGCGGGATTCGAAAAGGGGGGAATCATAGGAATGAGCCAGCTGTTGAGGCGGGGAACGTTCATTAACTACAAGACGCTTCAACTATTCTTTGCCCGAGGCGGTTCAAAGCTCCCGCTGACGCGTCAGGGATATGAAAAAATGGGATTCACCTACGTCCCATTATGGATAACACCCAAAGGGTACATCGAAGTCGAGGGAACCATCGCCGGCTCGACCTACAGCTTTCTGTTAGACACTGGAGCATTTGTGAGCATGCTGGAGCCCAAGATCCGAGAGCGCAACCACCTCGCTTTCAATGCTACCAGCATCATTCTGACAGCTCCTTACGCCGGGATAAAAGAAGTCCGGCTGACACAGGCGACAGTACCTGGATTTAGAATTGGGTCTCAGGACCTAAGCGACTTTCGAATCGGTTTTGCCGAATCTCATAATTTCGACCCCGGCTTTCGCCATGAGTACGGTGGAATTCTGGGACCGGACTTGCTGCACTATCACGAGGCGCTCATTGACCTTGGAAATCGGGCGCTATATTTGAAGCCAGACTACCGAGGCCACAAAAGGTAAAACGCGGTTGCGGAACAAGACGAGCTAGGGCGGTCGTCATTTTTCCACCCTTAGTAACAGTTCGGACTATACCGGGAACTAGCGCTCGGTGGCCGATAACCGAACGCGGCGCGGTTAGCGCTGAGAGCGGAGACGATGCGAGACAAAGCCCGGAAGTCGTTATGATTAAGTCCATAAGCGAGGGCGCGGCCAGTGTAGGTGCGTGCTACTTGGCTCGAGACTTTGATTGGCGCCAAGATGAACGAGGCGGCGTTATCCGGCGTCACCAGGTTCAGCAATTCGGACTGCACTGAAGAGACGGCAGGTCGTGGTGATGTTATGGCACGCGCCGAAAGACTCGGCCTGGAGGCCGAAAAGGAGGCCTCAAAAAAGGAAGTCGGCGATCTTGCCAAGCAGGCCAAAGGAGTCTATCTGGACTGCGATGAACTTGCCTGGACTGGGTTGGACGTTGTAGCACTAGTGGTATCACTTTTGGTTCCTCGTCCCTCCTTCATGGCGTAAGTCGTCTATAATCAACAGTCCCCGTAGTTCAACGGATAGAACGGAGGTTTCCTAAACCTTAAATGTGGGTTCGATTCCCGCCGGGGACAAATCACACGGAGAGAGCGACATACGAATATTCACGTTCCAGTCGTAAAAAAAGCCCGCTGCCAAGTCGCTGCCAAGAAAATTGGACCTTTGCTGCCAAACTGCTGCCCAGGATTTTCATTTCCCGCACTTTTCTTTCGTCTTGAGGTGCTAGAAGTGTTTTGCAGAGGCTCGCAGAGATGAGTCTTCTTCTGCACACGCTGATCGCCACTGCCGGCGATCAGGAAGTTATTAAGCTCGATCGCTGGCTTATTTGTATTGGTTTCCTACAACTGGCTGGGTTCGCTTTTCAGGCATGGATGCTGCAACGAACCGTAGCCGGAGCAACTGAAGCTTCCAAAGACATGAAACGTTCCATTGACCAAGCCACTCGCGCCGCTGACGCAATGGAAAAGTCTGCAAAAGCCGCAACTATCGCCTCCGAGAATGTCGTTATCGTTACCGAACGCACCGCGCAGCAAATCAGAGCGTACTTGTCTGTAACGATCGGGACCGGAGTTTATCAAGATGCCCAATGCCAATTTGAAGTTAAACCAGTTTGGTTACTAAGCGATACGAAGAAACCGAAGCCGAGGAGATCAAGCGCGGGAAACGCAAGAGAGTCTATATCTGGGGAACGGTGTATTACCAGGATGCTTTCGAACAGGACCGATATACGAACTTTTTTCAGAGCATCATGTGGGTACCGAGCAAAGAAGGCGGTGAGATCGTGCTTGGCAACTACGAACATCAACACAACGACGCTACGTAAGCGATAGTGTCTAACTTGCGCTTGCATTTCGCTCTCCCATGGATGCAGTCCCCCATCGGATGCAGTCCCCGCTCCTATTTCCTGAGGGAGCGGGCGTAAGGGATTAATGAAATCGTCAGGGAATAATCCCTAGAGCGTTGGTCAGTATTTGATCCACGAATTGGCCGGGCTGAACACCCGCTTCTGCGGCTGCGACCTTCACGGCCGCTACGGTAGCCCGGCTTTCCTTACGTCGATCCCGGGAAAGACGGGCCCGATCAACCAAGGGAACGAAAACCCGGTCAACCAGGGGGAACGAAAAACGAACCGAACACGGCGGGCGCCCTGCAAAATGGCAGGTTCGTGATGCGCCGGGTTCTTCGTTCTTAAATCGGCCACTTCCCAAGTGTAGCGACAGGCGTGTCGCCTGCAAAATCGCGATGGTCGCAGCCGGCACGGCTGCCTCTACAGGTTAACCCGCAAATACCGGCTTCTCGCGGCAACAAATTTCGAGTTTGTTGCCGTCCGGGTCTTCGAAAAAGAAGGCGTAGTAACCCGGACTGTAGTCCTTACAAACTTCTGGCCCCTCAAGGTTTTTCCCGCCAGCGTCGCCCACGAGTTTCGCAATCCGATCCACTTCTTCGCGCGTGTCCGCCCAAAACGCGATCCGCGTGCCGTTGGGACGATGGTTTTTGTCCTCATCGATACTGAAAAATTCCATCGGCCGATCGGCACCCCCAGCATAGAACGTATGAAAATCGTCGCCCGGACTTTCGTGAACGAATCCAAGCTCCGGCAGAAATTTTCCGTAGAACTTTCTCGCCACTTCCATGCCTTTCACCCGCAAATCGATGTGATCAAAGCAACGCGTTTTCATTTTGTGATTCTCAATCGCATCGCGTGACAATTCAATCGCGTGTGATCCAAAGAATTACGATAGAAATTGTGCGTCATGGTTAGCGCTTTCCACGTTAACCATTGAACCAAGCTCTTTGTACTACTCTTCTCGCAAATCTTGCTTTCTTGCGAGGATTCCTCTTCTCATTCTCTCCAGGAAGCACCAGATCACCAAGACCGCGCCACAAACTCGTTGCTTCCTCCACAGGCGGCTTCCGACGCCAATATCACTACCGGCGTCTACGGAGCATCGTCGTCCCGGAGGGACCTAATGAAAGTAGCCCAGCAC
>DASTDH010000582.1:0-5697 GCA_035710445.1 Chthoniobacterales bacterium | reverse complement strand
ATAGTGGCTATAACGACAGAATCCGCCAAAACTTAAGGCCGCCACGAGTCTTTCTTAGGCCGTTTATCCGATCCACTGCATGGCAGGCTCGGTCGCTCCACGACCGCCGAATTGTCTCGTAGCCTTCTTGACGTTTCGGTTTCGCAATTCGCATCCTTGCGAAGGCAGGATCGAGCGTTAGCCAGCGTCCCGTTAGACCGAAGAATGTGCCAACGAATCTTCGAACGTCTCGCCGGAGAAGGCCGGATCGCTCCGGGGTTAATCCAGGCGCTGGTCTCGGCGGGCGCGGAGCGTCACACCCTACCGCTGTTGGATAATCCGGTTAGAAAATTGACGTCTGTGGCTAGTTGCTCACCGCCATGCCCGCACCGCATGCCGGTTCATCCGCAGACGGGCTTAATCGATTGATTGGAGCTGTCGGCTGCCACCGTTCCAACGCCGCTTGAAGATCAGCTAGCCGCACTGGCTTAGAGAGATAATCATTCATACCCGCGGCCAAACACTTTTCCGCGTCTCCCGGCATGGCGTCGGCAGTGATAGCAATAATATGAACGTGCGATTTCAGAAGGCCTTTCTGATCCAGGTGCGCTTCCCATTTCCGAATTGCTCGCGCGGTCTCATAGCCATCCATCTCTGACATGTGACAATCCATCAAAATGATGTCGTAAGGAAGCTGTTCTAATTCCGCCAACACTTCTTGCCCGTTTGTTACAGGATCCGCGGTGTATCCCAGTTTTTGTAATTGGCGCAATGCGACCGTCTGATTGATAAGGTTATCCTCGGCCAAGAGGATCCGTGGTCTCTTGAGATGCAAAATGACTTCCGGCGCAGGTGAAGCCCGAGGCGGCGCAGGTTGAATAAAGAAGTTCTCGGTGGTGGTTTTGCCGATAGCACTTACTAGACAATCGAGGAGTCGCGACTGTTTCACCGGCTTAACGAGGTATGCCTCGATGCCGGCAGCCGCTAATTCCTGGGTAGTCAGGGCCTGGCCTAAAGAGGTTAGAACAATCAGTCTGGTGCCGGCAATCGCCGGATCGGCCTTAATCGATCGGGCCAGGGTGAACCCATCCATTTCCGGCATCTGTACATCCAGCAGCGCGAGATCGTACGCAAGACCGTCCGTTGCCGCCGTGCGTAACATCCTCAGCGCTTCGTGACCGTCAGAGGCGCTGCTCGGCAACATTTTCCAGGCAGTGAGCTGGTGGCGCAAAATTTGCCGGTTCGTCCCATTGTCATCGACCACCAGCACTCGCAGTTTTCCCAGATCATACCGAGTTGCTGCGGGAAATTCGGTGGCGCCGACCTGTTTCTCCAGTTGAGCCGTAAACCAGAATGTCGAGCCTTTACCAGGGCTGCTGTGCACTCCGATTTGGCCCTGCATCATCGTCACCAGTTGTTTGGCAATTGCTAATCCTAACCCAGTCCCGCCATACTTACGCGTAGTCGAGCTGTCAGCCTGAGTGAAGGCGCCAAACAATTTCTCCTGCACTTCCGGCGCAATACCGATACCGGTGTCTTGCACGGAAAAGCGCACCAGCGCATGAGTTTCCGTTTCGTTTTCTTTGGAAACCCGAACGACCACCTCTCCTTGCTCCGTGAATTTAATAGCGTTACCGACTAAGTTAACCAGGATCTGTCGGAGCCGTCCGGGATCACCACGTAGCCGGATCGGAACGCTGGACGCTATCGTGCCGGCTAATTCAAGCCCTTTATCCTGGGCGCGCTGAGCCAGCATATCCAGTGTGCCTTCGACCGTCTCGACCAAGTTAAATTCGAGAACCTCAAACGCCAGCTTGCCGGCTTCGATCTTGGAGAAATCGAGAATGTCATTGATGATCGTCAAGAGAGTCTCGGCACTGGTGCGAATAGTCTCGGCGAATTCGCGCTGCCGCGGGTTCAGTTGCTCCTCGAGCAGCAGGGAGGTCATGCCAATCACGCCATTCATTGGCGTTCGGATCTCATGACTCATGTTGGCCAGACATTCACTCTTGCTGCGAGCGGCTGCTTCAGCGGCTTCTTTGGCTATTCTCAGGTTTTCCTCCGCTTCTTTGTTTACGGTGACGTCCCAAAACATGCCCTGGGTCGCGATTACGGTGCCAGCTTCGTCGAGCACTGGCATCTTGATAATGTGCATCCATTTTTTTTGGCCGTCAGGGCCGACCAGGACTTCTTCCCCTTCAAAGCGTTGCCGCGTCTTCAACAAAACTTCGTCGATCTCCCGATACTGCTGCGCCAGCTCAGGCGGATCGATCTCGAAATTAGTTTTACCGAGAATTTCCGCCGGTCGCTTGCCCTTGTACTCACAGAAATGCTTATTCGCAAAAATGAATCGACCATCCTTGTCTTTGCGGTGAATGTTAACCGGAATATTTTCGACCAGCGATTGGAGAAATGCCTCCGAAGCGGACAGTGCCCGGGTTGCGCGCTCGAGTTGCTCGGTGATAGCCCTGTGCTCTTCCACCAGGCTGTGCGCGATCTGCCGTCCTGATTCCGCTTCTGCTTTGGCCCGCTCGATAGCGTTCACTTGATCGCGAATAGCGTGCGAAATCGGCCAGGCGAACGCAAGCAACAGCACCGCACAAGCCGCGCCCACCAGTAACATCTGCCGCCAACTCGAGGCTAAGGCTTCTTCCATCTGGCTGGACAACCCACGAGAACGCACCTGAGCCGATTGAACAAGCGGTGCCTTTGCGACCTCAACCTGTTTCCACACAGCCGCCAACTCGTCTTTCAATTTTTCCCGCTCGCCCTGAACCAGCAATCTATTTTGCGAGAGATCGTATTTCTCGCGCCAGGCTTGCGCCCGCCGCACCAGGGCGGGCAATTGATTAGCCAGCATGACCAATCTTTGCAGCGAGCCCTGCGCGATATTGTTCTTGCCTGCGTTTAATAGTTGCTGAGCTGTCCGAACGAAGCTGTTAACCGCGTTTGTTCCGCTGGTTAGCGGGACGCTCTCATCGAATATCGCTTCGATTTCTTTCTGCGCCTCGGCACTCCGTTGGGTTATTTCCTGTGAGGCCAGTTCCAAACGCTCCTGTTGCCTCTGAAGCTTCGCACGACCAATCTTAATCGACTTTAGTTCCAAGCCGCTGTTACTGACCACAATGACCACCATCAACAGGCCCAGGGCGCCCAGCAAACGAGCCATCCAGAAAATTCGTGTGCTCTCGGTACCGCTCATCGAGTAGCACTCTCTTTCAGTAGATTCGAGAGATCGATCCAGCTGAATGGTGCGAAGACACCGTGCCTGAAAACGGTCGGCCGAAGCATTGGACAGATCGGTATGGCTAGTTTCATCGGCCTAGCCGGCCTATACCGGATTTAAAAGGGTTGAGAGCGAGAGTGACATCGCTGAGGATTCCGCGGAAGTTGGCAACTTAGATCTGGAGTTATTTCCCTAGTCGTCATAATTACCATGTTCTTTAGAACTATAACGTAAAAAAAAACACTAACAATTTTACCCGCTGCCGCAGCTAGCCTCTGCCCAAGGCTGTCCGCACAGTCGCGACCGATTGGCGATCGCCGATTACGCCTGCTGCGACTAGGTTCGTCCGATGTCGATCAAGCTCCCCCGCGGTTCCGGTCTACCGAGGTAATATCCTTGTCCGTAGTCGATCCCGATTTTTTCCAGAAGTTGGTGAATGCTCTCTGAACTGACATGCTCGGCCACGGTGCGTTTCCCCAGGAGATGGGCGATCTCGTTGATCGATTGGAGCAATGCGAAGTCTACCGGGTTGCTTTCAATGTTTTTGAGGAAAGCACCATCGATCTTGACTACGTCCACGGGCAAGTTTCGCATATAACTCAAAGATGAGAATCCGGCTCCGAAATCATCAAGAAAGAATGTGCAGCCAATTTTCTGCAAGTCAGTGACCAAGAGGTGGGCTCGTTCGAGATTCTTGATGAAAACGGTTTCCGTAATCTCAAAAATGACCCGTCTCGGCTCAACATTTGATTCGTCCAACGCGGTTTTGATAAACTCGGACAGGTCAGATCTGCCAATCGATTGTCCGGAAAGGTTGATGGCGATCTTTTCTTCCGATTGGCTGGGAAGCTCGGCCAAGACCCGGCGAATCACGTATTGATCAATCTCCGGCATAAGACTAAAACGTTCCGCGGCTGGAAGAAATTCGCCCGGCAAATGTCGCAGACCGTTGTCCCCAACGTAACGAATAAGGGCTTCCTGGCAGCAGAGCTTCCTAGTCCGTAGCTCCACCACCGGTTGATAAAACATCTCCAAACGCTGCAGGCGAATTGCTTCTTTGATGCGTGAATACCATTCGGACTCAGACCTGATCGCCACAATGTCCTCACTGTCGCTCTGGTATACCATGCACTGGTTCTTTCCCGCTGCTTTGGCTGCATACAGGGCGGAATCGACTCGTGAGACGAGTTCTTCCATTCCAATGCCCGGCTCAATCATTGCTATTCCGGCGGACACGGTCAGGCCAATTTCGGCGAAACCGGTCGCACCCGTCCTGATCTGAAGCATAAGCCGCTGTCCCAACTCGAAGGCCTGTTTCGAATCCAGATCGTGCAAAATGATACAAAACTCGTCGCCGCCTACTCGGTAAATCACGTCGGGATTGCCGCACACACTTTTCAGATTATCCGCTAGCGACTTGAGCGTCTGGTCCCCCGCCGCATGTCCTTTGGTATCGTTTACCAGCCTGAATTCATCAACATCGATGAACATCAACGCGTCGGGTCCGGTTCGTTGCGGGGCACCCAAGATAGTTGACAACCGCTGGGAAAATCGTTTGCGGTTGCCAAGCCCAGTCAGCGGATCTTGCAGGGTGGCTTGCGCTAAGCGGGTTTCAGTTTCCTTAATCTGATCTTTCAGTTGGATATGGCGACTGATTCGAGCTAACAATTCCTGGCGGTCGAAAGGCTTAGTTACGTAATCAACTGCGCCATTCTCCAGCGCTTCCATCTTGGTCGGAATATCGTTTCTACCCGTGAGACAAATGATGGGCACACGGGTCAACGGAGTCTGCGAGCGAATCGCTTCCAGTAGGCGCAAGCCATTCATATCGGGAAGCACGTAATCCATCAAAACGAGGTCGGGCGTCGCGCTTCGTGACTGTTCCAGAGCCCCGACTGCCGTTTTGGCCTCAATGACCGAATAGCCGGCCTCCTCGAGTAATTTGTGGAGAAACCGACGCATGAGGTCTTCGTCCTCGATTAGTAGAACGCACGGCCCGGCGTTATCTTTGGCTTTACTCATCCTTTAGGTTCACCCGCTCTGAGTCACTCACCTGCGTGACTGTTTCGAGCCAATCGACACCTGACCCATAAAAGCCATCTTGATCTGATCAACTGGAAATCGTTGCAAGCACCGCAGGGCGGAGGTCCTGGCACCAAGTCGTCGACAGCCTTGGCCGCAATTTCGGACATGGAACGAGGCATATTTTTGCTTTTATCGGTAGGCTCGGGCGGCGCTTTACTATAAATATGGAATTTATAGATATTTCGCCCGAAAGCCACTAAACGGGAACGCCGTCGGCGCTGCTAACTCTAATGCCCGGCCATGGACAGATAAATGACCGCGCCAAGTACGATGAATAAGAAAATGATCGAGCCGATTTGAATGGCATTCCTCAAACGCTTCTTCGGTGGCTCACCAAAACCGGCGTTTACTTCGCCGACATTACCTGGACTATCGGTTGGCGCCGACTCGATGGCTTTCTTCAGAGC
>DASTDH010000581.1:0-34145 GCA_035710445.1 Chthoniobacterales bacterium | reverse complement strand
GCCTCTCGTCGGCCGCTAGGACTGATTCTGGTGGGAGGATTGGTGGTTTCCCAGTTGATCACCTTGTATGTGACTCCGGCGATTTACCTCTACTTTGAGGATCTGCAGGAATGGGTGGATAGCCAGTATGCCCGGATCAAGAACCGGCAAAGAGGCAAGTCCCGGTTGGCGGAGGCTTAGCGCGGCGGAGCCGCAAAGACGACGACCGTATCGGCGTAAGCAACGCGGCAGAGGCGGTGTCGCATGCGAGAAAAAATGGATTATTCCGAGAGCGGACGACAAATCCGATCGGGAGATTCTTCTACGTTGAGATAGAAAAGAAATTCTAAGTATCTTTTGCCTGTCGATCGAGCGAGAACGCCGTGCGAAGCGTCTTAGGCGCTTGGCAGTCGTCCTCCTTGGCTTATCTTTGGACACTCGTATGGCAGAGCATCCGGAACATCAGATCTATCTCATTCGACACGGGGAAACCGAGTGGGCTCTCAACGGCCGGCACACGGGTCGCACCGATATACCTCTGACGGAGACCGGCCGATCGCAGGCGGAGTTTCTTCGACCGATTTTTGAGGATGTGCCGTTTGAGGCGATCATCAGCAGCCCTCTCCAACGTTCCTTGGAAACTGCTCATCTAGCGGATCTAAAGGCACGGGTAGAAGTAAGCGATGATTTGCGGGAATGGGATTACGGCGACTACGAAGGAATCACTACCAAACAGATCCGGGAAAAGGTGCCAAACTGGACAGTTTGGACGCATCCTTGTCCAAACGGCGAGACCATCAGCCAAGTGGCGGCGCGGGCTGATCGGATGATTGGACGATGCGAACGGATCAATGGCAATGTGGCGCTGTTTTCCCATGGCCACTTCCTCCGGGTTTTGGTGTCGCGTTGGATCGGGTTAACGCCGGAAAATGGGCGCCACTTTCTGTTGGGCACGAGCACGCTTTCCATCCTTGGCTATGAGCGGGACGTTCACGCGATCAAAACCTGGAATGGACCTCTGATAACCACGGCATGCGCGGTGCCCTGGACGAGGCCAAGTGTCCCGGCCTAGCGAATTTCCTTTAGCCGTAGGTAATCCTGCAGCGGCTCTGGCAATCGAATTGATCCGTCCGCCTGCTGGTAGGTCTCGGTCAAGGCGACAAACAACCGGGGCAACGCGGTACCAGAACCGTTGATCGTGTGGCAAAGGTGGTTTTTACCGCCGGCGTCCTTGTACTTGAGGCTCATCCGCCGTGCCTGAAAATCCTCAAAATTCGTGCAGCTGGAGACCTCGAGGTAGCGGCCTTGCCCGGGTGACCAGACCTCGATATCGTAAGTCTTTGCTGCTCCGAAGCCGAGATCGCCGGTGCAGAGTTCGATGACCCGATAATGCAGCCCGAGGATGCGCAACACTTTCTCGGCGTTCGCCGTCAAAGTCTCGAGCTCAGAATAGGATGTTTCTGGCGTCGTAATCTTGACCAGCTCGACCTTATCGAACTGATGTATGCGAATGAGGCCGCGGGTATCCTTTCCTGCGGCGCCAGCTTCTCGCCGAAAACAAGGCGTATAGGCGACATACTTCTTGGGCAACTCAGCCAGGGCGAGGGTTTCCTCGCGATGCAAATTTGTGACCGGAACCTCGGCTGTGGGAATCAAAAAGAGTTGATCCTCTTCCAATCCATAACACATCTCGTGTTCGAATTTAGGCAGCTGCGTTGTACCGATCATCGCCTCGCGTCGAACCAGGTATGGCGGGCTTACCTCGATATAGCCATGTTCAGTCGTATGCAGCTCAATGAGAAACTGCAGCAGACCGCGCTGTAGCCGAGCGCCCAGGTTAGTGAAACAGACGAAGCCGCTGCCGCTGATTTTCGCTGCTCTTTCGAAATCGATCAGTTTCAGTGTCGTCGCCAGATCAACGTGGCCGAGCGGCGGAAAATCAAAAGCCGGTTTCTCGCCCCATTCGCGAACAACCGGGTTATCGTCGGCGCTCTTGCCTATCGGCACCTGCAGATGCGGCAGGTTCGGTATATTCAGGAGCAGATTGCGCTGGCTTTCATCCGCTGCCGTGACCGCTTCGCTGTGTTGCGCGATCTCTGCCGCGATGGCGCGGACGCGCGTTTCCAAATCGCGGGTTGGCTCTTTGCGGGATCGCAGTATTCCAATCTCCTTGCTCAATCGATTTCGCTCGGCATTGAGTCTTTGTAGCTCCGTCTCAGCCCGCCGGCGCTCGGCATCGACGGCAAGGACCTCGTCGACCTGAGCAGATAGATCCTCGCTCCGTGCCGCTAGGCGTTCGCGAACGAAGTCTGGCTTTTCGCGCAAGAGACGGATATCGAGCATTCCTGACGCTATAACCCAACTCCAGGCCGGAGCGAGTAGGAAATTTTCGGGTTTCGCCCGAGAGTTTTGATTTCATCGCAACCGGTGGTTACCGCGGCATCTTCCTCGAGGAATTCTGATTTTCCACAAGCGCGAGAAAACCGGACAACTTACCCGATGGACATTCGAGGCCGAAATGATAAACTCCAGCCGTTTCTCCAAGCGAGGCCGTAAATTGTGTCGGGAATTCTCGGAATGATGCGGTGAGCTGGAAACAGTGAGTTGCGTATGGAATTGATCCCAAAACCGGAAACCCCGTCCCCGGATGCTCCATTAAGAAAGGAGCTACCGCGCGCCTCAGCTTCGAATCAATCCGGTCCAAAGCTTGTAGCCCGGCCCGAAGCCAAAACGGGCAAAAAAGAAGGCGATTCGTACCGCGGTACCCGTTCGGGGCGAGCCTACGTTCCGTTGCAGGGGGACCCGGAAGGGGCAGAACTTTCTGGACAAGAGAAGGCGATTGCGGCGCCGGGCAAGAACGGCAAGGTGGTCTTTTGGATTATTGTGGTAGTCGCGGCCGGCCTTGCTCTGGGCGCAACTTACTGGAGTTGGCACCAATTTGGTGGCAATGGCGCACAAAATCTGCTGAGTTTGACGGCTGCAGATGTAGATCAGCAAGTGACCCAGGCAGCGAGAACTTCTCTTTTGCGGGGTCAGGTGCCGAGCTACCTGAGCAGCGCGAGTACGGAAGTGCTGAATAAAATCAAGAACGGTGAAATGGATTTGGTCTCAAAGAATCTTGTCGATCCATCACAAGCTTCCGGTACGATGGTGCATCTCTATATCAGCATCAATGGGCAGGCGGCGGTGAACGAGGTGCTAACACCAGAGCATACCAAAGCCACGGTTTTTCCGGTCAGCCGCTACAGCATCACTCGCCTGCATTATGTTGTTGATTCGGCCGGTGCAAATGGAACCGTTAGCCTCTCGGTTCCCTCCGCTTCTGGCATCATGCTTTCGACTGGTGCGTTGGCGACTGGGGCCCAAGCCGATTTGCAGCTGATTGAGCGATAGTTCCACAGCGTCGGTATGGCTTTTTCAAATTCTTGGCTCCGGGGCGTTGAGGAGAGACAGCTGCCGCCCGCCGCCTTAGTAGGTCTCATCATCGCTTTGACGGGCGTGATTATCGCGCTCAACCAGGTAAGTGCTTGGTTCTCGCCCGTTTTGCTTCTGTGCGCGTTGGGGGGAGTAGCCTACTTTATCTGGAGACAAGCGCTGGGCACCCCAGAAACGAGACGCACCGAGGATTACAGCAAGCTTTCTTCAACCGATTTTGCGCAGCGAGAGCAATGGCTGAAGATGAATGTTCGTGGACAAGACGAAGCGATTGAAACCGTGGTTTCGAGCTTGACCAGTGAAATGGCAATCGCTCGACCCGGCCAGCTGCTGGGCGCTTTTTTGTTGGTTGGGCCAACCGGTACCGGAAAGACCTTCCTTTCTCAGCTGATTGGCCAAGCGCTTTATCCGGATAGCGAACCGGTCATTTTGCGGATGAACCAATACAAGAGCCAAAACGACGTGCAAACGCTCCTTGGTCCCCCTCCAGGGATGCCAGGGTACGAAGTCGGTGGCGCGCTGACGCGACCGGTACTTCAGAACCCGCGCCGGGTGATAGTGTTAGACGAGTTGGAAAAGGCTCACCCGGACATTCATCACTGTCTGTACGATATTCTGGATGCCGCGTCATGCCGGGAAAAGAGCAGCGGCAAAGAAGTCGATTTTAGCCGGTGTGTTTTTTTTGGAACCAGCAACTCCGGGGTGGAGGTATTGCGGCGCTTGCGCCAACAGATCGATCCATCCCAAAACCCTGCGCTTTGGTTGGGGCAAAGTCGAGATGCGCTGGTGGAAAACGCGGGATTCGAACGCGCGTTTTTGGCACGCTGGGCGCACATCATTCTGATGGATGAGCTTTCCCCCTATCACGTCGCCGAAGTTGCTTGCCTACAACTTTCTCGATATTGGCGCGATTATGGTATCGAGCTGACCTATACGTCGCCGGAACTCCTTTTGGATACTGTCGCGCAAAACGTTGAGTTCAAGCAATACGGCGTGCGCCAGTTGGAACATTATCTGAAACAGAAGACCAATCCGGCAATTGTACAGGCGCGGACTCAAGGCTATTCGCGAGTCCGCTTAGTGGTTGGTCCTGATCGCGATTTGCGCATCGAACCGATGCCCCAGGAAAGATTCATTTCGCCCTCGTGAAAGCAATCGACTTCCGTGCGCTCATCAAGAACCAGTGGGTGCTCGTCCTTTCTTTGGTCGCGCTGGTTTCGTTTTTCACCACCGTAATCGATATTTTCACTGGGAGATTCGGCGGAATTTCGACCCAAAAAAGGGTGGATTCTGCAGGCAAACGAACCTGGGTGCTCGATGCTGGCGGCAGTCGCGGATCGGATGGAAAAGACTTTTCCGAGGTTATTAACAATGTTGGTGAGGGCGACACCATCGAGCTAAAGCCGGGAGTTTATAACGGTCCGTCGGTGATAGCGCGGTCGATTCATATTGTCGGCCAGACCGCGAGCTCAGGCGAACGCGCCTCTATTCATTATACGGCCGGGCTGGGGATGACGGTTACCGCCGCTCAGATCAATGTCGATAATGTTGAGTGTACGCAAACTTCGGCTGGGCAATCGGGCATCATCGTCCTTACTGGCCAGACCATAGCCCAGATTAACAAATGTTCGTTTCTGACGCGAGGAAGCTACTGCATATTTGGGCAAGGCTCGGCACGGGTTGTCGTCCAGGACTCCAAATTCCAATCGTTCAATCAAGGCGCGGGTCTTTTTATCAAGGAAAGCGTCAATGGCACATTGGAACGTTGCACTTTCGAAGAAAACCAGGAAGGCGCCCACAGCGAGGGCGCTTCTAACCTTACTTTGAACGATTGCACCTTTCAGAAAAATACGCCGACGAAAGCGGGTGATTGCGTGTTCATCCTTTCCAGCGGGAACGCGCAAATCAACGGCTGCCATTTTTCCGATAACGAGAATGCAGCACCCATCCAGGTCGGCCAATCCGATGTTACGGTAAATAACTGCACCCTGGAGAGAAACAGTGGAAGTGAAGTTGGCTTCGCTATTCAAGCCTACAACGGAGCCACTCTGCATATGAGCAATTGCACGTTTACCGAGGATAAAAGGCCGGTCGTAATCAAGGATGGTTCACGATTGTTCATGGAGAGCTGCAAATTCGACAAATGCGGAGAAAGCTCCAAATCGATCGCCGGATCAAATTTGTTGATTCAAGACAAGAATTCGCAAGCGAGTATCAAGAAGACCGAATTCTCCGATCTCCAGTACGCGGGAGTACTGGTTGCGGATGAAGCTCAATTGACGATGCAGGACTCAACGGTAAGTGGTGGTCAATACGGGATTGATCTGGGAACAACGAAAGAGAAGGGCTCGGTCGGAGGCATCGCGACGCTGCAAAACGTTACTATCACCGGGCAGCTCGGACAGATGGTTCGGGCAACTCGCGGTAGTAAACTGACGATGGTCAATTGCAAGCTGAATTCAGCCGATGCCTACTACAGCGCGATCTATCTGGACTCTGGAGCTAATATCGACATGTCCGGTTGTGAAGTCCAAGGCGGTAAGAGGCATGGTTTGGAAGCGGTAGGCGCGAATACCCAGGTGTCAGCCAAGAACTGCAAATTTTTCAATTTCCAGAATGCCGGCGTCCTGGCGCGAAGGAATGCGCGCGCGACTTTGGATTCGTGCACACTGGAGCAGAACGATATCGGTGCTGAGGTAGGGGATGGGACGGATCCGCGTGACAACGCTACGCTGACCTTGCAAAACTGCACAGTGAGCTCCAATCGAACGTTTGGAGTGTCGGCGGTTCAGCGGGCGGTACTTGTCTTGTCCGCTATCACTTACAACGACCAGATAACCCAAATTCACAAAGATCCTTCGGCGGCGGTACGCGATCATTGATGCCAATCTAGCGCCACTTGAGTATAGTAGACAAATTATGAGCGATCTCCACAGCATGACCGATTGGGAGCGGCTCAAACAGCTCCTTGACAATCAAGCGGGCGACGGTTCGACAATGAGTATCGATGAGTCCGAGTTTCTCACTCACCTGCAGGGACGGGTAAAAGGTCAGGATCCGATCCTTAAGGATGTCGCTCGCCTCATTCGTCTACAGGCGGCCAAACAGCAGAAGAGCCGCCCTATTTGCAATCTGCTATTCCTAGGTCCGACCGGGACCGGAAAGACCGAACTGGCTAAAGCGATCGGCAGTTTTCTGTTCGATGAAGAAAAATCGATATTGCGTTTCGACTGCTCCGAGCTGAACGGGGCACATTCCAAGGACCGTCTGATTGGGACTCCGGCCGGCTACGTTGCATCGGAACAGGGAGGGCAGCTAACTCGACCGGTGTTATCTAACCCCAAACGGCTCATTCTGTTCGATGAGATCGAAAAGGCGTACCCACCTGTTTTTGACTTGTTTCTTCAAATGATGGGTGAGGCTCGTCTAACCGAGCAAGGAAGCGGAAAGACGGCCGATTTCTCGCAGTCGGTGATTATTCTCACCAGTAACGCCGATGCCGAACAGATTGGAAAAATACAGCGAGAAGTGACCGATTACCATGAAATGGTGAACGCCGTTAAGAGTCACCTGGCTGACTCCAAAATATTTCGCCCCGAAATCATCGGTCGAATTGATCGAGTTTATGTTTTCCAGCCGTTAAGCGGCATGGTTATCGCCGAAATTGCACTGCTGAAAATTACCAAGCTAGCGGAGCAATACCGGCTGAAAGTGAAGTTTGTCGCGCCGGAGCTGCTGCTACAGGCTTTGGCAGCGAACGAGAAAGTCAGCCGGTTTGGCATTCGAGAGTTGGAACGAATCCTGGATGATATGTTGGCTGGACAGCTGCTCCAGGCAAGAGATTTGGGTGCGAAGGAAGTATTGCTCGAACCGGATCTTAGCAAGGACGAGATTTCCATTCGGCCAAACTAGGGCGGAATGGTTGCGGTTGATCGTTTTTGGTAGTGGCGACTGTCCCGCGAGGTCACCCGGTTCGACTAGGCAGCGAGATTAGATCGCAGCTTTGAGTTAATCCCGGCCGAAAACCGCAGTCGCCATCGCTCGCCATCACCCCAAAACGCCGCCTCCTGGCGAACGATACTAAGGCGACCGCGATTTTTGGTCGGGCTAGACCGAACGCTCCGGTCAAGTCTGGCGGCCTGCTCAGACCGTTTGACCTCACGGGACAGTCGCCGCTTGTACCGGTTTGGCCCTTCCCGCCGTTTTCAATCGCCGTTGCTGAGCGGTTTGTCTTTTTCGGCGAGTTTGTGGCGACGCGAGGCGGGAGCGGATGAGACCGGAGTGGGCGAAGGTGCAGGTTCCGAGTTTACAGTCAATTGGCTATCCCCGAGGCCAGGGATTGAGGCATAACCTTCGAAACGGGGTATGAGGTCTGGATCCGACTTGTTCGGTGAGCCACTTGGCAGCTTGAAATCAAATACGCTTACGCCGAACCGCCTCTCGCCATTGTAAGTTCGGCCATCGCTCGCACCCACCATTACCGGTTTCTTCGTCTTTTTCTCGGTGCCGAGGTAGATCATCACATGTGTGATCGGCACATCACGATTGACCTGGTAGGTCCCCGACCAGAACATCAAATCCCCGGGACGAAGCTGCTTCAATTCGAAAGTGTCGCTGCTACGGCTCAGTACGGGATGGAAGTTACTGCTTTTGCGCACCCAAAGATACTGATCACTCGATTGGCGAGGGACGTCTTTGTAACCGGCGTTAGTCAGCACATAGTAGATGAAACCGGAGCAATCCATGCCCCCGCTATTCGGATCCGACGAGCCATAGGTGTAGGCTAGATTGCGCTCGGTCAGAGAGAGCGCCGACCGGATTAACTCCTGCACCTTGGGAGGTTGACTATCGAATTCGCGCAGATCACTGGGCTGCAGACTAGCTACCGATGCCGGCTCCGATTTCTTTTCTATCTGTTCCTTTTTCGCCTGCTCACTTTCGTCGCTGTCGTTGTCCGGTACCTTTTTCTTGTCACCCGCTTCAGGAGAGGGACTGGCGACAGGGGTGGCCGACTGTTTGGCCTCTTCCGCCGATTCCTTCGGAGACGGGGATGGGTGCCGCCTCTTCTTGGAACTATGCCGTATCGGAGTTGAATCGGTCTCGGCAGTTGAGTCTCGTCGGAACTCAACGCTTAGCTGTTTGATTGAACGATAGAACTTATTCCACGGAGTTGGTTCCGCCCGCACTTGGCTCAGCGCGAAGAAAACCCCGGCCGAGAGAATGACAGCGAGGAATGTTTTTCTCATGAAGGCTCGGTTTTGACGACTTGCCGGAACTTAAGACGCAGAATGGTCGCCGTTGTATCAATCAGTCAGTCGCGGCTCGCAGAAGGCGGCGCATTAGGAGGCTAACCGATAACATCCCTAGTATAAAGGAGGAGGATCAATTGCTACTGAGGGAGCCGTGGCCGTGGAACTCTGCACTATCTGAGGCGAGGAAAGTGGCTTCGGGGACTGGTCCGCCGTTGCCTGACTACTATCTGCACTCGATTCCGCAGATTGAACTGGCACTGGGCTGGGCGATGGAGACTCGCTCGCTTCAGGAGACGCTTCTGCGTCGGGAGACGGGCTTTCTTCTGCCTTGCCCGGTTTTCCCGGGTTGGTGTGACTCTTTGATCTCGGGTGGCTGTGTCTGACCGGCTGCTGTTCGTGATGTCCCGGTATCAATCCTTTCAGTGTGTCAAGAAAGCCCGCAAAGACCGGTCCCGTCCAAAGGGCCAGCACCAGACTGACTAACAGGGCGATGTACCTTTTCATTCTAGTTGCGCAATCTCATCGAGCAATCGTTGGTTTAAACGAATGCCCGACTCAAAGTTATCGACCGGAAAATTCTCATTCGGTGAATGAGCTCTGGCGTCCGGTAACGCCAAACCAAGTAAGAGTGTATCTAAGTTCAGAACATCTTTAAAGCTTTGTGTGATCGGAACGCTTCCGCCCTCGCGAATAAAAGCGATTGGTTGGCCGAAGGTCTTTTCCAATGCTCGTTGTGCTGCTTTTCCGAACGATGACCAAGGGTCCACCCGATATGGCTTACCCTGATGCTGGAAGATGACATCGATAGTGACAGTTGGCGGGCAATTCCGAGTGAGAAATTCGGTGATTATTTCGCGAAGTTCGGTTGGGTCCTGGTCAGGAACGAGCCGGAAGGAGAGCTTGGCCGTGGCCCGGCTCGGCACGATTGTCTTGGGTCCTTCTCCCTGGTATCCACTGCCGAGCCCGTTTATCTCCGCTGTCGGTCGAGCCCAGACCCGCTCCAGATTGCTGAAGCCGTCTTCGCCGTAGAGAGCAGGCGAACCAGTTGTATTTAGCCATGCTTGATCGGTGAAAGGAAGGGTTGCCCATTGCTCCCGTTCCCAAGATTCCAGGGATTTGACGCTATCGTAAAAGCCTGGCACCGCGACTCTCCCATGCTTGTCGTGTAACTTCGCCAGCAGTTCCACCAAAACGGTCGCGGGATTGGCAACCGATCCGCCGAAAATCCCGGAGTGAAGGTCTGCCGAGGGGCCGCTCAGCCGGACTTCCAGACAAAGTATTCCGCGGAGAGCATAGGTAAAAGAAGGGATCCCAGGAGCGACCATTCCTGTATCGGAGATCACAACAATATCGGCCGCGAGCGCCTCCCTGTGTTCACGCAGGAAATTCTCGAGATGGGGACTTCCGGTTTCTTCTTCTCCTTCGATCAGGAAGATGACATTTACCGGGAGATCACCTTTGGCCTGCAAGCTCTTCTCTACGCCGATTAGATGCGCGAAGATCTGGCCCTTGTTATCGGTCGAGCCTCGGGCAAAAATTCTACCGTCACGAATCACCGGTTCAAATGGAGGAGTTTGCCATAGTTCCAACGGGTCCGGCGGCTGAACATCGTAATGCCCATAAACGAGGACTGTTTTTCTGTCAGGTTTGTGACGATTTCGAGCCAGGACCACCGGGTTACCGCCAGTTGCAAGCTTCTCCGCATCCAGGCCCGATTGCTGGCAGCGCCGTAGAAGCCAGTCAGCACAGGCTTCCAGCTGGGGCTTAAACTGGGTATCGGCGGACACGGACGGAAACCGAAGAAACTCGATCAGATCGTTGAGAGCGCCATCCCTGGACATGGGGAAAGATACAGGAGTCACGAGTCCGGAGCCAGGAGTTAGGAGAAGAAATCTGAGGACTGAGTCGTTGCGCTTTGATCAAATAGCGTCGCTACTAGCAGCGTCGAATGAAGGATAACAAACGCGCTGGAGAAGGGCGGAACCCCAATATATTGAGGTGGCGAGATCCCGTTATCCCAGGTATGGTATTTTGGCCTTGTCAGAGACGCTCCTGCAGCCTAGTTTCGGATCCAACCAGCAAGTATGTATCTCCAATCCATAGAGCTTATCGGGTTCAAGTCCTTTGCCCATAAAACATTGCTGAATTTTCATCGTGGCGTGACGGCCATAGTTGGCCCGAATGGATGCGGGAAATCGAACGTGCTAGATGCGATCCGCTGGGTGTTGGGAGAGCAATCGGCAAAAGCACTACGAGGCGGGGAAATGGCCGATGTGATCTTCAGCGGAACCGACAGCAAGCAAGCGGTCGGGGTGGCTGAGGTATCCCTTACGTTTGCTGAGTGCGAGACCGAACTGGGGGTGGAATATCACGAGGTCACCATCACACGCCGGGTCTATCGGGACGGGAGGTCGGACTATTTCCTTAACAAAGTGCCTTGCCGGCTGAAAGACATCCAGATGCTGTTCATGGATACTGGAATCGGCCGAACCGCGTACTCGATCATGGAACAGGGCAAAATCGATCAGATTTTAAGTTCCAGGCCGGAGGATCGGCGGGCGATATTCGAAGAGGCTGCGGGGATTACCAAGTATAAGGCTCAGAAAAAAGAGGCGCTCCGCAAGCTTGAGTATACCGATGCGAATCTTCTGCGGCTGGCTGACATTCTGAAAGAGGTCAAACGGCAAATCGGGTCGCTACAGCGTCAAGCCGGAAAAGCGCGACGATACCAGGCGTTGTTTGGGAATCTGCGAACGCTGGATTTGCATCTCGCCTACCGGAACGCGGAAGAGATGCGCCAGCACATTCACCAGGCCGAATCGGAAGTGGAAAGACTTCGCTCGGTCCAACGCTCGCTTGAAGATCAAGTTGACTCCCAAGAGTTTGGCCTGACAGAGCAACGAGAGGCTCTCGAGCATTTGGAAGAGCAAATTTTGGCTGCGCGACAGGGAGTGCAGGAGCTGAAGAGCGAAGCGGATCGCGCAACCAATCGGATTGGGTTCAACGAGGAAAGGGCTCGCGAGTCCGAGCAGCTTCGTGAGCGCTACGCGGCGGATGTGGCAGCTACTCAAGAGAAGGTCGTCGTGCAGCAGATTCAGTTGGAAGATACCGACCATCAATTGAGCGAGTTATTTCAAACGCTGCAAAACGAGGAAAGCCTGCTCGAGGAACGCCAAGAAAAGGCTAATGAATTGCGGCAGAATAGACTGGAGGCGGAAACGGCTGTTCACGAGAGCCAGCGCCAGATCCAGCAGCGGGAGAGCCGGGTGGCGAGTCTCCGTGGAGAGCTCGCCAGCACGCTGAATCAGCGGGAAGCAGGAGATACCCGGCTCAGCCTTTTGCAGCAGGAGCTTAAGCAGGCCGAATCGGCTCGCGATCAGCTCGCATCGCAAATCGCATCGACGCGAGCGGAATCTGAGCAAGCAGCGGAACTGCTACAGGGTGCGCGGGACGGGTTGCGCGACCGCGAACATGATTTGAGTGATTTGAAGAGAGCATTTCAACAAGCTGAGCGGGATTCGGCTTCGGTAGAGCGAAACTTGGCGGAACGCGAATCGAGGCTTGAGCTGTTGAATCAGTTGAACGAAGAAGGTGCCGGCCTGCAGGCAGGAACCCAAGCTGTTTTGAAGGGTCTGGAGAACCCCGGTTTATTTCGTCCGGCTATTTTAGGGACCTTGGCCAACTTTCTCGAGGTTGATCACGATTTTATCGCTGCGATCGAGGCTGCGCTTGGAGAGCAATTGCAAACCGTCTTGGTCGCCGATCCTCAGGTCGCGGAAGCGCTCGCAAAATCTTTGACCGCGAATCAGCATGGCAGGGCGGCGCTTTGCGCCAAAGGCTCATTCACTCATTTGCCGGCAGTGCCAATGGAAGCCCTTCCGTCCGGTGCGTTGGCCTGGGCATTGGATCGGGTTCGCACGCCGGGAGACGTGGGCCCTCTGGTAAGCCGGTTGCTTGCCAAGGTGGTTTTGGCTTCAGATCTAGAAGCTGCGTTTCGAATAAAAGAAACAATGCCTGGCTGTGCGGTAGCAACCTTAAAAGGGGAGTTCATCTCCGAGACGGGTGTGATTTTTGCGGGAACATCCAGCGAGGCCAACGTCCATTCCGTCCTTCACCGAAGGGCGCAGATACGTGATCTGGAAGCGGAGTGCGCCGAGGTACAGGCCAGGCTGAATCTCGCGCGCCAACAGCGAGAGTCGATCGAATCGGAGCTGGAGCAGATGCACCATCGGGTCGAGGACCAACGCGAGGAGGTGCACCGAGCGCAGATCCAGGCATCGACTCTGAATGGGCAAATCTCAATGCTCGATCGAGAACTTCGAGAATCCGAAGGACGGCTAAAGAGCCTGGTTTGGGAAAAGGGAAACACCGAGCAACGATTGGGCGCAGCGGCAGCCCGGGCGACTGCACTCGAGGGAGAGCTCGAGAGCTTGTCGCAGCAACTGGCCGAATGGCAAGAGCGCCTCTCGGAATCCATGTCGCAAGTTGAGTCGTTGCGAGCGGACGAAGAATTGCTGACCGAGACGCTAAATGAATCGAAGGTGAGGGTCGCCACTGAACGACAACGACGAGAAAACCTTCAACGCCAACGCCAACCGATGGCGAGTCGCTTGGCCGAACTGCAAGACCTGATCCTTAGCCGTGAACGAGATATCGCAAATTATGAAGCTCGGGCTAAGCAGTTTGTGGCCGAGAACGATTCGTTACGACGCCGGATCGATGAACTGCAAGCCGATCAGTCAACGGCGGAAATGAGAGTGATAGCGCTGATGGAAGAACGCAGTGGGCGGATTGCTTCGGCGGAGGCGGTAGAGCTTAGTTTGCGGCAGCTTCGCAAGCAGCTCAGCGAATGTCAGCAATCACGAGGCGAACAAGAGGTCCGCGCCACTCAACACAAGCTCCGGTTGGAGAGCGTACGCGAGCATGTCAGCCATCGTTACCAGACCGAGTTGGAAGCTTTCCGGCCGGATTGGGAACAGTTTCGCTCCACTGTCCAAGAACAGCGCAAGCGCCTTGATCAATCGAATTCCGAGGTTTTGGAAACCGAAGCAGTGAGTGAGTCGCTCATTCAGCGCGATTCGATTCCGGAACCCGAGTGGGATTTGGTGAAAACAATTGTCGCCGAGATGAGCGAGCGACTGGACGCGATGGGGCCCGTGAATCTGGAGGCGATTCAGGAATACGATGAGCTGGAAGAGCGGCAACGATTTCTCGAAGAGCAGAACGCTGATCTGATCAAATCGAAGACCGAATTGCTCGGTGTAATCAACAAGATCAACGAGACAACGAAAGAGTTGTTCGCGGAAACGTTTGAACAGGTGCGGCAGAATTTTCAGGAAATGTTCATCGAACTGTTCGGCGGCGGCAAAGCTAATCTTTTGTTAGTCGATGACGCGGATCCGCTGGAGAGCGGAATCGAAATTATTGCGAAACCGCCTGGCAAACAGCTGCAATCGATCACGCTGCTGTCCGGAGGCGAAAAGACGATGACCGCGGTTGCGCTGTTGTTTGCGATTTATATGGTCAAACCAAGTCCATTTTGTGTGTTAGATGAAATGGACGCCCCGCTCGATGAGTCGAATATCAGTCGATTTATCAAGATTCTCGACCGGTTTGTGACTCAGAGCCAGTTTGTGGTGATCACTCATAACAAACGCACCATCGCAAAGGCTGATGTTCTTTACGGGGTTACGATGGAGGAGCACGGAATCAGCAAGTTAGTCGGCGTCCGGTTGACTAAGCAACACGACACCGAACCGGACTTGATCGGCACCGGCCTCGGCGCGGAAGGATTCGGAAGGTAGTTTCCGCGGATCAGGAGAAACGCTTTTGCAGACTTTTCTTGTATTCAGGCGAGTGTCGCCAGGTCAATGCTATGGCGGAAACTGCAGAAGATATCGCGGCGCCGACCGTGATGGTAGGGCGGTCCGCTTGCGGGGCGATTTGGTTGGGAAAGACTCCCGGGCTGAGATCTGCTGTTCCGTGGTAGGGTAGTCCGTCCCGGACCGCCGGACCCTTCGCGGAAATGCGCGCAGCGATTTCGACCGCGCTACTTGCCTCGATTGAATGCCACGACCTAACGACCCAAGCTCCGGCGGTCCGGGGATGGATCGCCCTACCTGCTCCGCGGTCCTGCCAGCCCTTTGCAGCAATCGTCCACGGCCAGGCGAACGCCGCGTAGCAAAGAAAACGCCCCGAGGACGCAGTCTATTCCGCCAAGACTGGTTCAGCTTTCTCCGCTGCCGGCTCCAGCCAGCGGCCGTTCTCTTTGATGAGATCGACCAGGCGGTCGACTGCTTCCGCCTCAGGAATATTGAACTTCACCGGGGTCTTACCGATGTAAAGATTCACCTTGCCAGGTGCGCCACCAACGTACCCAAAGTCAGCGTCGGCCATCTCACCAGGCCCGTTTACGATGCATCCCATGATGGCGATTTTGACGCCCTTGAGGTGAACCGTGGCCGCCCTAATGCGCGCAGTCGTAGTTTGTAGGTTAAACAGAGTTCGGCCACATGACGGGCAGGCGACATAATCGGTCTTGAAGAGCCGGTTTCCCGCCGCCTGTAAGATGTTGTAGGCCAACCGGAGCGACTGACCCGGCGCTTCTTCGCCTTGCACCAGAACAGCATCTCCGATTCCATCGCAAAGTAGCGCCCCGATATTAGTTGCCGCGGCAAGCAATGTTTGGATGAAATTGCGGTGCGGGTCGAGGGATGGAGCCAGCGTATCCTTGAGTAAGATCGGATGACGAACATCCAGTTTCGCGGCCAAAAGACGGAAGGCGGTGATCACCGGAAGATCAATACCATCACGCACGGTGACCAATCGCGGCTTAGGAATTTGATTTGCCGTCGCAACGGTGAAATCATCTCGGGGATCGAGGGCGAGAACTTCCACCTGTTCAATCACGAATTCCGGTTTGAAATCGCCGATTCGATCGACCTTATGTGCGATCTGATCGAAGCTCTTTTGACGTATCCCGACCCGAATCAGCTCGTCCCCGCCGGCGCGGACTTCGCCTAAATCAATCACCTCGCTTGGCCGGCGATCGTATTGGAATGGATCGAACGAGAGCTCGATCGGATGCACCGTTACCCGCTCGGTCTCTACGCGGCTATTCGATTCTACCAAGGCCTGCGCGACCGGTATCTCGTGCACACTGTCCTCCGTCAGCGAAACGCGAATGGTATCCCCAAGGCCGTCGGCCAAGAGAGAGCCAATACCGATCGCGCTCTTGATGCGACCATCTTCGCCGTCGCCGGCTTCGGTAACTCCAAGATGCAAAGGATAGTTCCAATCGGGTCCAGATTGGTACAAGCGTGAGACGAGCAGACGATAGGCGGCGACCATCACTTTAGGGTTGCTCGCCTTCATCGAGAAAATGAAATCGTGGAAGTCCAGGTCACGGGCGATTCGAGCAAATTCCAAGGCACTCTCAACCATTCCGAGAGGAGTGTCTCCGTAGCGGTTCATGATCCGGTCGCTGAGTGAGCCATGATTGGTACCGATTCGGATGCTGATGCCGCGCTGCTGGCAAAGTTTCACCAACGGTGTGAATCGCTCTCGAATCCGCTCCAGCTCGGCCGCATACTGTTCGTCGCTATATTCCTTCACCGCGAACTTCTTCGAATCCGCATAGTTCCCTGGGTTGATGCGAACTTTTTCCACCCACCGAGCCGCCTCCATGGCTGCTTCCGGTTTGAAGTGGATATCGGCAACGACGGGCACATCGCAGCCGCGCGCGAGTAAGCCTTCCTTAATCGGCTGCAAGTTCTTTGCGTCCTTTACGGTCGGAGCTGTAATCCGGACGATTTCGCAGCCGACCGCAACCAGATCGAGCGTTTGCTGGATACAGGCGTCCGTATCCATCGTATCGCAAGTCAACATGGATTGGACGCGAATCGGGTTGGAGCCACCGATTCCGACCTTTCCGACCTTCACCTCGCGGGTTTGACGGCGCTGGTAAGACCAGGGGTTGACACAAAAACGACTCATGGATTTTCCGGAGGCGCGGCTTTTGCCGGACTGCTGAAGGTCGGTTTCTGGTTACTGTTCCAGGGAAGATCCTGAACGTCGTAAAACGAAATGTAGAGCATGAACCCGATTAGAAGAATCGCGCATGCTCCCTGCAGGATTTCCAGCAGTTTCAGATTCAGCGGCCGCCGCCGAATCGCTTCGAGGATCGCCAAAAGAATGTGGCCCCCATCCAGCACAGGAATCGGGAGCAGGTTGATAATGGCCAGGTTGATATTGAAGACGACGCTGAACCAAAGTGCCAACTGCCAACCAAATTCGCTCTGAAACAGAATATAATAGGTCCGCATGATCATGATCGGACCACTGATGTGCTGCAGCTTGATATCGGATTGCGGTGAAAGGAGAGCGCCGATGGTATTGGTAAGGGTTTGAACGCCGGCCGAAATCTGTTCGAGCGGCGAAGTATGCGCGATCGTCATTTTCCCGCCTGCATCCCAGGTGATACCGTAGGAAGTATCGAAGGAATAGATTCCCAGCATCGCTTGCTTTTGGCCGTCTGGGGTTTGCGGAAGAATACGAGCCTTTAGTTGCTGATCGCCTCGCTGAACCGTCAAAGTTAATGGTTTGCCCGGGTTTTGTTCGACGTGCTTTACGACCGTTAACCAGTCATAGATCGGCTCATCGTTCAGAGCGATGATCCGATCCCCAGCGCGGACTCCGGCGACCTCGGCCGGGCTATTTTTGATCACGCTATTGATAACCGGCCGACTGGGGCGCAGCGATATCTGTAGTTCCCTATTATCCCGCAACACCGTCAACGGAATCATTTGTCCGGGATGTTGCTGAGCCCACTCAGTGATTCTCTGCGGATAATAAATCTTCTGTCCGTCTACTGCGACGATCTGATCGTTCGTTTTCAATCCTGCCTCAGCTGCGGCCGACCCAGGCTCAACTTTCGCAATCACCGGCGTGATCGCGGCAAGGAAATCGACTTGGCGAAGCGATTTGCGTTCCCAACCGGTAGTCTCAGGTTTTTCGAACTGGGAATTTAAATCCAGGATCTGGTTTCCTCTTTGGACCTTGAAATGGATGGTCGATCCTTCACTTCGTACGACGTACCAGAGAATACTGTCGACCATGCCGCTAAAACGGGTGACGGGATGGCCGTCGACCTCGAGGATCTTGTCTCCGGGAAGAAATCCGGCCTTCGCCGCCGGTCCATCAGGCGTCACATACCCAACCGTAGTGGTCGTCTCGGCCTCCGGCATCGGCCGACCAACGGCCCAGACTAAAGTCGCGAAGGCGAGAGCCAACAGAAAGCTGAACAAAGGGCCGGCAAATGCCACAATGATCTTGTCCAGCGGCTTGATCGGAGGTAGTTCGGCGCGGGCAGTACCGGACTTTCCTTCGATTGCTTCCATTGGCGCCATCTGGGGCAACAAAACGAATCCGCCCGCGGGGATCCATCCGAGACTGAATTCGACTCCATTGATCACCTTCTTCCAGATCGGCCGCCCAAACCACACCCCAAATTTGTCGACGTAAAGACCACGCCAGCGCGCAGCCAGAAAGTGGCCCAACTCGTGGACGATAATCAGCAGATTAAAAATAAGAGCGACCTCTAGAATGATGAGGGCGACGCGTAAGATATTCAGGATCATATACTAATGATGTTCGAGCTCTCCTTGAACGTGTGCGCGAGCCCTGGCATCGGCCTCCATTATATCACTGAGGCTCGGTCTCGCAAAACTCTCGCCTTTTTCCATCGCGTTCTCCACCAGGGACCAAATTCGGGGAAACGGAATCTGCCCTTGCAGGAAGGCTTTGACTGCTTCTTCGTTCGCTGCATTCAAAATTGCCGGAAAGACTCCCCCATTTTCTCCGGCTAGTCGAGCAAGATTGAGAGCGGGAAACACATCGTAGCGTGGTTCCTCAAAATCGAGCCGGCCGAGTTCCGAGAGACGCAAAGGTTTGAGCGAATGCGGAACTCGATCCGGCCAAGTGACCGCGTATTGAATGGGGAAACACATGTCGGAATGGCTTAGTTGCGCCAGGATCGAGCCGTCGACAAACTCGACCATGGAGTGCACGATACTTTGCGGATGAACGACGACTTGGACCTGTGACATTGGAACATTGAAGAGCCATCGAGCCTCGATCATTTCCAGGCCCTTATTGAAGAGAGTCGCCGAGTCGATTGTGATTTTTTGGCCCATATTCCAGGTCGGATGTTTCAGTGCATCAGCCACAGTGACTGAGGCCAACTTTTCCGCCGGCCAGGTTCGAAATGGACCACCGGAAGCAGTCAGAATGAGGTTACTGATATGGTGTCCGGGTTTTCCCTCCACGCATTGAAAAATAGCGTTGTGTTCGCTGTCGACCGGTAAAACACGCACACCTCTTTCCCGAGCTCGCTGCATCACGATCTCCCCGGCCATCACCAAAATTTCTTTGCTGGCCACGGCCAAATCCTTTCCCGTTTCAATGGCACCCATGGCCGGGCGAAATCCGGCTGTACCGATGATTGCGACCAGAACCAAATCCGCGCCCTCGATTCGTGCCAATGACTCGAGGCCATCCTCACCCGTGAAAATCTCCGGGCGGTAATCCAACCGGTTGCGAAGTTCGCGTAGCTGGGCTGGATCGACCAAACAAAGATAAGGAGGACGGAGGTGGTTCGCTGACTCAGCCAGGGCCACAGCGCTCTGGCGAGCGGCCATGCCGACAATTTCCATTTGGTCAGGTATGCTCTCGGCGACCTTGATTGCACTGGTGCCGATCGAACCGGTCGAACCGAGCAAAATAACGCGACGCTTTCTCATCGGACCAGGAACCTGAGATAAAAATAGAGCAGCGGACCAGTAAACAACAAACTGTCGATCAGATCCATAATTCCGCCGATTCCAGGGAGCACACTTCCTGAATCCTTGACGCCGGTGCTCCGTTTCACGATCGATTCGCCCAGGTCTCCGACGACCGCCGCTATCCCGATTAGCAACCCAAGAATAGTGGCATGAAAATAATTCAGCTGCGCCAGGCGATTTGGGATCAGCGCTAGAAGCAAATAACTGCCAATAATCGCAAAAATGAGCGATCCGGCGAATCCCTCCCAGGTCTTTGCAGCGCTGATATGAGGCATCATTTGGTGCCGGCCGATGCGGCTTCCGACGAGATATCCTCCCATGTCACTGAATTTAGTTACGACCACCAGGTACAAAACGTAGAACTGTCCGGTAGTCGCTCCGGACGAAGTCGGCGGAGTAACATAGACGATTTTAGTGAGAAAATTGAACAGCCAGGCAACGTACAAAATACCGAAGAGCGTGTAGGCCATTGTCTCCAAGGGCGCCTGCTTGACCGTCGGCCGAAACATCTGTCGAGCGAAAACGCCAAAAAGAAAAATCACCAGCACCACCATTTCGAAGTCGTAGGCAGAACCGAACCCATTCAGATGGAAGAACACGAAGCTCCCAATGAAATAAGCGGCTCCGCAAATCATGCCGAACGCCTTAAAACAACGCATGCCGGACTTTTCGATCATGCCGAAGTACTCCCAGAGTCCGGCCAGACCGAGCGAACCGACTAGCAGAAGAAAAAATAGTTCATTGGCGGAGAATACGACAAACAGCGCAATCGCCCACATTGCAGCCGCGCTCAACAATCTTCGCAAGAACCGACTCATCTCTCTTATTCTCGCCTTAGGCTCGAATGAAATGACAAATGACAGGCGACAAATAGCAAATAGGCGTGCTCGTTGCCTCGATGCAGTGAACCATTAGCGGGTTGGCCGAACCGGGAGCAACCTCCTTTTCGTCATCGGTCATTTGCTATTTGTTATTTCATTCCAGCTTAAGGCAATAATGAGAGATTGGCTTTCTCATCCCACCTGACTTTTTATTTCCAATAGCGATCTCTCGACTTCCGTTGCGCGTTCCTGCCAAGGCAAATGTCGCTGGGTTTCCGCTTGGCAGAAGCTTTCGAGCGGAGCAAAGGTCTGGCCTACCTCATGGTAAAACGCGGTGATCGCGTGCCGCAATTGGGCTTCGACTGCTCCAGCCAATTCTTTTCGTTTCTCGTCCATTCGCAGCCGATATTCACGCAGAATGTGGCGGCGCCGGAAGACGGCATAAACGGTACCGGTAAAGGCGGCCAGACCTGCAACTGTCCCAGTTACATCGAGAATTGCGGTGTGGGCAAGCGCGGCGATGATCGTAAAAATGCCGCCGGCGGCGGCTACTCCGGCCGGCACCCGAAGCCAGCGGGCGGTCTCGCCAAACCATTCCTGGAGTTGTTCCTTAATTTTCGCATCCGACATTTGCTCGAGCAGCGTCAGCTGAAGCTTCTGCAAAATCGCTCCGCGCTGACTCACAAATCCAGCAATCGCCGGCCGTACCTGTTTGCGGGTGTCCGCATCAAATTGCGCCTGTACCTTGTCTTGCAATTCTTGCCAGATTAACCGCAAATCCGATTCCAACAGCTCAAGCGCGTGCTCGATCTTTTCTCGCACTTTGGTCTGAACATCTCTTTCAATCTGGTCCTGAAAGTCTTTTTCCCAGCGTCCGCCGGAAAAAATCATCTTAAAAGTCTGCAAGAAACCGAGTCGTTCCTCGAGTAATTTCTCGCCCCGTTCCCGGCAGGCGTCGTAGGCCATTTCCATTTCGCGAATGAAGCCCCCGACTTGTCGCAGAGTCTGCTCTTGGCGAACGCCAAGAGTGCTGCGGATGAAGTTAATCCTCTCCTGATCCGCTTTGAGAAGGTCGAGAGCGCTTCGAAGCTTGGTTTGAATGCCCTGCAAGACTACTTGCCCGGTTTGGGCGATGGATCGCAGCTTTCCTCCACGTTCGTCACTTTGCGTAACAGTGGCCGAGATCCAGTCTTCCAGCGAGCCGAGATTGCTGTTTTGCCAAAGTGGATCCTCTTTGTCTCTTCCCTCTAACTTTGCTCGTAATGCTTGCTTGGCCGAAACTGCAAAAATGGGGCGGCTGGAACCAAGTATCTGGAGAATTGTTTGTTCCAAATGTTGAATGATGGTGCGGACTTCGTCCGGAGTTCGAAGATCGGCTTGTTGCAGGACGAACACGATGTTCTTTTTCCAGCCGTGGCCCAGCATGCGAAGGAAATCCCATGCCGAGGCGGCCCAGGGATTTACCACCGAGAAGACAAAGATGATCAAATCGGCGAGCGGTACAAAGCTAGTGGTGATGTCCTGGTGACTGACAACGATAGTGTTAGTGCCGGGAGTATCGACGATGTTGAAGTTTTTGAGGAATTCGATCGGGAGATAACGCTCGGTCACATCTTCGGCGATCGGAACATCGCGCGCCGACTCTGCATATTTGAATATGTAGATTTTGTCAGTCGCCGGAAGCACGTCGGTCTTACAAAATTCCTCGCCGAACAACGCGTTGAGAAGTGATGACTTACCGGCCTTAACTTCACCGACTGCGACGAACAAAAGCGGGTCACTGAGACTGGCGCTCAGTCCCTGAAGATTTTGGATGGTGACGTCTGGTTCTCCGGTTTGTTGAGCCAAGGTAACGAGCGCGCTCAGGGACTGGCTGAGGCGGACGCGCGTTTCAAGATATTTTTCTACGACCATCGTTTCGGGTTCAAAGCAGCGAAGGTCGTCACCAAGGCCGGAGCTGAGCTTATTGTACCGCCACCTTCTTCGTCTTGGCCTTTCGCGGTGGTTGGGCGGGAGAACTACCGGGTGTAGGCGTTGATTTTGGCCGGTTCATGGCAATGAGCTGACTGACGGTCACAAATTTATAACCTTTTGCTGCCAAGGCGTCGAGAGTGGCGGGCATCGAATCGACCGTTTGTTTGTGAATATCGTGCGAGAGGATGATCGCCCCAGGGTTAGCGCCCGCTAAGATGCGCTGCTGAATCACTGAAGCGCCGGGCCGTTTCCAATCGAAGGGGTCCACCGACCACAAAATGACGCTTAGTCCGAACTGATTTTCGATCCACTCTTTCTGGCGAGAGGTAATCGATCCGTAAGGCGGACGCAATAGCTTCGGAGTGTAGCCGCAAGCGTTCTTGATCGCGTTTTGCGTCTTAGTGATTTCTTCGGCGACCTTGTCGTCCGGCAGCTTGGCGAGCTGCGGATGTGTCCAAGAGTGATTCCCGATCTCGTGTCCGTCGGCTAGAATACGCTTCACAATTTCCGGATTCCGCTCCGCATTTTGCCCAATCATGAAGAAGGTCGCTTTGATATTCCTCTGTTTGAGGATATCGAGGAGCCGTGGCGTCGTTTCCGGGCTGGGCCCGTCGTCGAAAGTCATGGCGATGTACGGGCCGTCGACGTTCGCTTGAAAGTAAGTGGCCGGCTTGAGACCGGCCGGAGCGGGAGAGCTGACTGGCGACGGTGTGGGAGCCGCGGAGTCTTCGCCGCGAAGTAATGGGGTCATAGTGGCTATGGCCAAGAAAAGCCCGAGACAAGAGCGCATGAGTTTAGAGGAAGCGTTTGAGAATCACTTGTAGCTTTTTAACCGTCGATTCCGGCCAAAGTTTCCGATCGGTTACCAGCGCAGAATCGAGCGCCCGATGTTCCGGCCATATTGGTTCGGCAGGAATTTTTCGGATGATGTTTGGTAAAATCCGACGAGCCGCATCAGCGTTGGCCAACAAATGTCCGATGACGGTTTCCGCCGTGACCGGTTGGTCATCCGTTTTCCAGCAGTCGTAATCGGTTATGAAAGAAATGGAGACAAACGAAATTTCCGCCTCTCGTGATAGCTTGGCCTCGGGTGAGTTGGTCATTCCGATGACATCGAACCCCATTTGTCGATGAAAGTTGGATTCTGCCCGAGTCGAGAAAGCGGGTCCATCCATGTTGACGTAGGTCCCGCCATTATGAACCCGAAAGCCGAGGGCGGTTGCTTCTTCGGCGGCAATCGTGCGAAGCGCATGACTAATTGGATCGGCCAGCGCCACGTGGGCAACGATTCCGTCTCCGAAGAAGGTCGCGTTCGATCTCGAGCTCGTACGATCAAAAAATTGATCGGGCAGCACGATATCCCGTGGTCGATACTGTTCTTGTAAGCTGCCTACGGCGCCAATGCTGATGATCCAGCGCACATTGAGCGATCGAAGAGCAAAGATATTCGCACGATGATTCAATTCCGTCGGCAAAATGCGGTGCCCCCGGCCGTGGCGCGGAAGGAAGAAAATCGGTCGCTCATGAATGTTTCCCGCGATAAGAAGATCAGAAGGGTTCCCGAACGGCGTTTCCACCTGAATTTCCCGTGGGACGGCGAGACCTTCAATCTGGTAAAGGCCGCTGCCTCCGATAACGCCAATTGCGGCCGGTTGGTCATTCATGCGCAATCAAATTGAGCTGGGGTGTTCAGCGAACGACAATGAGCAACCGTGAACGTCAGCGGGCGTTCTCATTCGTAGTCTGGACGATTTTCGAACTCTTTATCAGCCTCTGCACCATCTCATCAACAGTGGAAATATCGGCCGACGTTGTTTCGACGACTCCGTCCTTGTTGATGATCCAAATCTCAGGAATCTGGCGAACGCTGTATTGAACAGCGTACGCGTTGTTCCAGCCTTTGCCGTCGAAGTAGATCGGCCAGTTGATTCCTCTTTTGGTCAAAAAGTTCACCATCGCCTGACGGTCGCGGTCGAGAGAAATTCCCAGTATGACCAGGCCTGATGCGCGGTAATTTTGATCGAGTTTTTGGATTTCGGGCAGCTCGCGGACGCAATCGGGGCACCACGAGGCCCAGAAATCAATCAATACGACTTTTCCACGCAGTTGTGCGAGATCGATGGCGCGTCCGTCTGTCGCCGTAAAATGCAAATCGAGCGGCTTGCCCAAAAGCTCCGCCTTCGCTAGTCGCGTCCGAGCGGCTTGGGCCAACTGTTGGTCGGGGTCACGGGTCAGCTCCTCCAGGAAAGTCTTTGCCCGTTGCGCATCTACGCGATAGAGCAGGTTCGCGCGAGCGATTTGCAGAGATAATTTTTTTGGGTCGGCTTGATTCTCTTTCAGATAATCGGCGATCTGTCGTTCCAAAAGCGAGGCCGATTCACTAGTAATCAAATCATCGTTATTGAGGCGTTGGTGAATGAGCCGAACCGTTATCTGCTGTCGTAACGACTCCGGCAGCGAATGGTTGGCAACGAAATCGAGCGATTCCTTTTCCAATTGATCAAGCAAACTGCGACGCTGGGCGGCGGACCCCGAAAACTCAGCGCTTTCGAGTTCCCACTGTAAGGCTGTGCCGGCGCGAGGGTCGTGAGGATATTGCTGCAGGTAGGTCCGTGCGGCATTGAACAGATCCCGGTCTCGTTGGGCATAAAACTCGACCGCATTTTCGCTGATGGGCGGTTTTTCCTCGCTCCGTTTTTCAAGCTGGACCAACTTCGTCCAGTCCGTTTCGAGCGACTCCTGGCCGGGAGCGACCGGACCGAGCGAGAAGATGATAAGGGCCAAACCAAAGGTGCGCATCGCCTAAAGTGGTTCTTTCTTGGCAGAACAGTCAAGGATCGTTCTTACCCTCGATAGTTGCATATAGGCACATCGGACCCATACGACTTATACGAGATATAAGACCGATGAGACTTGTGGAGCAGGATTATAGTCCCAACGATAGCTGATTTTTCTCAACCCGCCGGAATGAGTCGCAGCTCAAATGAAAATCGCGTTGGTTTAACCCAAATTTCCGGCAGGCCACCTCGAAGAGTTGTCGAATCTGTTCGGCCAGTAAGCCTTCACCACGCATCCGTTGCCCAAATTGCGAGGAGTTCAGTTTTCCGTTGCGGGTCGAGCGAATCCGGCCAAGGACCGTCTCCGCTCGGTCTGGAAAATGCGATCTTAGCCAAGCGGGGAAGATTTCAGAGACCGCGAAGGGTAGCCGCACAATCGTGTAGTGTGCGCAGCAGGCGCCGGCTTCAGCCGCGGCTTGGATGATGCGCGGAATCTCATGGTCGTTGAGGCCGGGAATGATCGGCGCTACATTCACGCCCACCGGGATGTCAGCTTGCGCGAGCTCGCGTACGGCGGCCAGCCGCGCGCGGGGGGTTGAAGCTCTCGGCTCCAGTTTCGCGGCGAGATCAGCGTCCAGGGTGGTAACCGATATGGTAACGATCGCCCCATGGAAGCCACCGAGCTGTTGCAGTAAATCGATGTCGCGGGTTACGAGAAAGTTTTTAGTTACAATCGCGACCGGATTACGAAAATCCGCCAGAGTCTCTAAGCATGAACGCGTCAACTTTAGCTTCCGCTCGATCGGCTGATAGCAGTCGGTTACGCCGCTGAGCACCACAACCTGCGGCTTCCAGGTCGGTTGACTCAGTTCTTCCCGAAGCAGCGATCCCGCCTTCAGCTTCACCAGGATTTTCGATTCGAAATCCAGCCCGGCCGAAAATCCGAGGTATTCGTGAGTGGGTCGAGCGTAGCAGTAAGCACAACCGTGCTCGCACCCGCGGTACGGATTCACACTCGTCTCGAAGCCGACGTCAGGACTATTGTTTCGCGAAATGATCGATTGGGTGTCGTCCTTAAAGAACTCGGTTCGTAGCGGACGGCTGTCCTCGACAGAGCTAAATTCGTCCGGCTCATAATGCAAAGCCGTGAATCGATCGGCCGGATTGATCGTCGCTCCACGACCGCGAGGTTCAGGCCGGATTGGGGAGTGATCGGCACCAAAGCTCATCTGGGACGATGGACCGGGAATGGAATATGTTCAAGTGAACATATTGGACCCGCCCCTCCGATCTTCGGCTATCTCGTCAATTTTCCGCCAGCCGCGAGCTAGGTGACGTTACGTCCAAGGGTCGCACGACCATGATACCGGCGAACTTATGATATCGATAGACGTATTGATGGATCGGGACATCGATAACGACTCGTCGCTCATCTTTGGATGCGTGCATAAAATGTACGACTCCAACGCCATCGCGGTAGGCCAGCCCGACATGCTCGGTAAAGCCTTCCGGTCCGCGACCGGTAATGCAGATCACATCACCGTTCCGGATCTTTGATTCAATCTGCGAAACTTGCTCACGCGGTATGTGATAGATGGTGCGAGAGGCGATGCGCTGTTCGATCGCGGCGATTTGCGGCACCAAAGCGACATTGTGCCGCAGGTACCGGGACTCACGCCAGTGGTGGCTCATTTCGTTGAGATAGCGCCCTCGCATCGGCACGCCGCGTAGTGAAACGGTCAAATTCTTGACTAGTCCGCGTCGCTCATTGTCGTAGATCCAGTCCTCGAGAAAATGGAGACGGGAGGTGTAACTGCCGTCGCAGCGGCCGCCACGATAGCGGTCCAGCTCGATCATCGCGAGCAAGTCATTCGGCGTGTAATTGCCGCTCTTCATTTCCAACATCCGGGCGAAGCCAACGGAGACTTCGAAGAACGTCCAGCAGTCGAGCCCCTCCATGTTTACCGATGGCGCCTCGACATGGTCATCGATTTCCAAGGTGTAGTTCACGTACCGAACTCCGAGAAGGCTCTTTCCAACCGCCACGATTCTTTCGCCGAGCGGCAATGCTCGCCAGTTTTGTCGCTCAGCCTCCGCTACCAGGGCGTAGAATCTCGACTGGCCACGGAATACCGCCGACAAAGGCAAGCTCCCAGCCGAAGTCAACCCGGCTGAGAATAGGAGAAGCGCTATCAAAAAAGCCGACAAACGCATTTTCCTACTTTGCAACATTCGCTCGATTGAGCCAGCAGATTTGGAACGGCAGTGAACGAGGAACGGTGAGAGGTGCTGGGGGTGCGGTCAGGAC
The DNA here is from genome assembly GCA_035710445.1 of Chthoniobacterales bacterium. Lineage (GTDB taxonomy): Bacteria > Verrucomicrobiota > Verrucomicrobiia > Chthoniobacterales > JAFAMB01 > DASTDH01. The sequence continues at coordinate 6,758 of DASTDH010000581.1, read as the reverse complement.
AAGCGGCGACTGTCCCTTCTGAGCCCTTGTGTTTGGCGGTCTAAAGCGATTGAACAAAGTGATTGGTATGGCGTTTCTTGGAGCGCAGTGGCCATCGCTGGCCGTCTAACCTTTGTCACGTTGATCCCGGGAACGACCCCGAGGCGACTGAGTTGTGCGGCCGTCGGAAACCAGTGGCTTCGTTCTCATTTTTCAATTAGGGGAGAGATAGCCCTTGGTTGGACAGTCGCCGCTACCAGAGTGGGCCAGGCTGCGACGTTATCGATGTTCTGACCACACCCTATGCCCGATCCTCCAGCTACCAGTCCAATCACTTCTCACCTCTCGCCGTTTTCAAGGCGCTCCCACTCCTGGCTTCTAAATTCTGGATTCTGATTTACTTTCCCATATGACGCTCCAAGAAAAGATCGATTCGGATCTAAAAGAGGCGATGAGAGCTAAAGAAGCTGAGCGGTTATCCGTACTCCGTATGGTTAAATCGGCTATGATGAATGCTGCGATCGAGAAGCATGGCGCCGGAGGTAAGTTGGCCGATTCTGATTCGATCGTCGTCCTCCGGAAACAAGTAAAACAGCGGCAAGACTCGGTGGCCGGATTTGAAAAAGGCGGTCGTCCGGAACTGGCGGAAAAGGAGCGGAGAGAGATTGGAATTCTTGCGGAGTATTTACCGCTGCCGTTGACGGCGGAAGAGGTGACAAGCATTGTGCAGGCAGCGATTGCGGAGACTGAAGCGTCGTCCCAGGCACAAATGGGTAAGGTTATGAAGGTCGTGAACGAGAAAGCAGCTGGACGAGCGGACGGCAGAATTTTGAGCGAGGCAGTCCAAAAGGCACTAGATTGAAGGTCGTTATTTCTGCGGAATGATTCACGAGCACCGGGTTCGATCCAGCGCTCTCTGAAGCAAGAGGGGTTGGTACGCCATGACATCTGCGATCGTTGTTGCCGCTGGGACTAGCCAGCGGATGGGATTTGACAAACTGACGGCCGTATTGGCCGGTTGTCCGGTTTTTATTCGTACCTTGCAACGATTCGAAATTTGTTCGGACGTGAAAGAAATTATTCTTGTGGTTCATCCGGAGCGCCTCAAGCCGTTCGGCTCATTAGTGGCGGATTTTGGTCTAAGCAAGGTCAGTCGAATAGTTCCGGGCGGGGAGCAGCGACACCTCTCGGTGGCTGCTGGTCTGCGGGAGACCAGCCCAAGCGCCGATTTAATTGCGGTTCATGACGGTGCGCGACCGCTCATTTCTCCGGACATGATATCGCTTGCCATTCGGGAAGCTCAGGAGTGGGGCGCGGTTTCAGTGGCAACACCGGTTGTCGAAACATTGAAGCGGGCGGACGAAGGACAGCAGGTAGTCGGCAGCGTGGAGAGAGCCGGTTTGTGGACGATGCAAACACCGCAAGTCTTTCGCCGCGAATGGCTGCTCCAAGCGTATGAGGCCCTGCTGGCGGGCGGTATTTCGGTTACCGACGAGGTTTCGGCGGTCCAAGCAGCAGGTTTTCCAGTCAAGCTGTTGACGAATCAAGGTTGGAATTTAAAGATAACCTATCCAAGAGATCTGGATTTGGCGCAAATCTTATTCAATTTGGAATCTACTAATGTGTGATAAGGGTGAGACTGTTTTTAGACCCTTCCACTCGGTGACCGTCTGATGCTTTATCGAACCAGTAGACTGAAAAACGGTGTCCGGATCGCCACGTGCGAGATGCTGCATATGAAAAGCGTCAGTGTTGGCGTTTGGGTAGGGGTGGGAGGCCGGCACGAACCGGAGGAACTGTGCGGCATCTCTCATTTCTTGGAACACCTTTTGTTCAAGGGAACTGAGACCAGAACTGCCCGCCACCTCACCGAGGCGATCGAGGGGTTGGGTGGGTTTATCAATGCCTTTACTACCGAAGATCACACCTGTTTTTACGCGAAGGCGGCGGCACCGCATCTTCCGGTCCTAGCGGAAATTTTGATGGACATGTTCCGTAACTCGCTATTTGCCGCCACCGAGATCGAGCGAGAAAGAGACGTCATTCGAGAGGAAATTCTGATGTACCGGGATCAGCCGGCCCAATTTTCGCAAGAGTTATTGAGCGAGGCGATCTGGCCATCTCACGCCCTGGGTCGCCCGCTGACCGGCTCACTGGAATCGATTGCCAGAATCCGGCGCCCCGAATTGCTCGAATACGTACGCCGCAACTACAACGGGCGCAGTACGGTGGTTACCGTTGCCGGACGGTGTCAGCATGATGAGGTAGTCGAAATCTTCCGGAGCGGGCTGAAGGATCTTCCTGCCGGCGAAGCTCCGCATTTTGAACCCTGGAATGGCTCAAAAAGGAACAAACGGGTGATTGTAGCTACGGAGGACACCGAGCAAACCCATCTGGCGCTTGGATATCACGCGATTAGTCGAACCGATGATCGAAGACACGCGCTGAAATTGCTCAGCGTCATCTTGGGCGAAAACATGAGTTCGCGGTTGTTTCAACAATTGCGCGAGCGCTACGCTTTTTGCTACTCGATCAACAGTGGGACGTTGGTGCTGGAGGACTCTGGTCTGGTCAGTATCTGCGTCGGCCTCGAATCGGTTAAAATGCGACGAGCGTTACGCGCAATCAATCGGGAGTTGGAAAAGTTCCGGGAACGGCCGCCGACCAAAAAAGAGCTGCGACAAGCGCAGGAGTATACGTTGGGACAGAACGAGCTCAGCCTGGAGAGTACGACTAATCAGATCATGTGGATGGGTGAATCGTTGATTGCCTATGATTACGTGATCGATCCGGAAGAGGTGCAAACAAAAGTAAAGAGCGTCACCCCTGAGACCGTCCAATCGGTAGCCCGTCTCTGCTTCTGTCCCGAGCGCATGGGAATTGCGGTTGTAGGTGCGGTGAAAGAGGACAAGGTCCAGCGCTGGTTGTCGGAAAACGAGATGTAGCCCGGCGGCAGCGACCGGCTCCTGGCGGCTTGAAGGGGGTAACGTGTTACGCCGCATGGATAAATAGCCAAAACCGGAGGTGTCGGAGCGCGTCGCTGCCGAGTTCCACTTGCTGGCTAGGATGAACCGGCTTAGCGTCCAATTTTCTTTGGATTCTCATGAACGTCGAAGTAGAACAGTTGCCGAATTGCCTGGCGTCAATGCACGTGGAACTCCCTCCGGAGCGGGTCAAGCAGGAGTGGAACGAAATTGTAAAAGGCTTCCGTCAGGCTGTGCGCATCCCCGGATTCCGACCGGGTAAGGCTCCTCCAAATGTAGTGGAGGCCAAATACCGGAAAGAAATTCAGGAAGAGCTCACGCGTAAGCTCGTCCAAGAGACGACTCGAGAAGCGATCAAGGAGAAAGGGCTGAAGGTCTTGTCGGTATCCAATGTGGATGATGTCGAGTTTGCCCCGGATCGCAGCATGCGTTTTACCGCTACCCTGATAACTACCCCCGAGTTTGAGTTGCCCGAGTATATGGGTATCGGGGTCAAGGTTCCGAACACGGAAGTAACCGAGGAGGAAGTAGGCTCCGCGCTGGATCGGCTTCGGGAAAGGCACGCCACCTTTAGCGAGCTCAAGGGTGAGTCGCTGCAAGCAGGCAGCTTCGCGGTGATTGATTTTACGACGTCGGTGGATGGGCAGCCGTTGTTGGAAGCGTTTCCTGATGCGCCGAAAATGTTGGGCGGTAACAATGATTTTTGGATCCGGGCGGAGGACGACATCTTGCTGCCGGGATTTGGACCATCTTTGGCCGGAATGCAGATTGGCGAAATCCGAGAGTTTGATTTGCCAGTTCCGGACAAGTTTGTAACGGCCGGCTTGGCGGGGAAATTGATTCACTTTCGAGTGACTTTGAAAGCGCTGAAAAAGATGGATCTGCCGGAATTGAACGATGAATTTGCCGGTCAAGTTGGTGAAGGGTTGACCGTGGAGAAATTACGCGAGTTGGTACGAGCCAGGTTGGAGGAGGAGCGGGCGAACGCGGTGAGCGCGCAAAAGCGCAGTCAAATCATCGATTACTTGGTGAAGAACGTTGAGTGCGAATTGCCTCAGACTTACGTCAGAGACGAAACCCGGCGCATCATGTCTGAGATCGTCGAGCACAACCAGCAGAGGGGAGTGAGTGAGGAATTGTTGCGGGAAAGCGGAAAGGAGATCGTCGATACCGCCTCGCGCAGCGCCAAAGACCGGCTCAAAGCGAGCTTTATTTTGACGCGAATCGGCGAAAAGGAGAAAATTGAAGTGACCGCCAATGATCTGAAGCAGCGAGTGGCGGAACTCGCTGCCCAATACCGTATGACCTTTGAGAAAGCCATGTCTGAACTTGATCGGAAAGGTGCCATTCCGCAGATCTACGAAGAGATCCAGATCGGTAAGGTTCTTGATTTCCTGACCTCGAATGCTACCGTCGACCACAGCTCGGAAACCTCCTAACAAGCTGCCTTTAGAAGACCAAGCGAATGTCCAACCGCGTTTACACTCCGCACAGCAACTACTACCCTCCGACAGTCATCGAACGGGACGGCAACCAGGAAAGAGGGTATGACATTTATAGCCGATTGTTGAAAGATCGCATCGTTTTCATCGGCACGCCGATCGATGATTTCGTAGCCAACAGCGTTGTTGCTCAACTGCTGTTTCTGCAGATGCAGGATCCTAAGCGCGATATCAACCTTTACATCAATTCTCCGGGTGGCTCGGTTACGGCTGGTCTCGCGATTTACGATACCATGCAGTTCGTGACCTGCGATGTGGCCACCTATTGTATGGGTATCGCGGCGAGCATGGGAGCCGTATTGCTGGCGGCTGGAACTCGTGGCAAACGGTACGCCTTGCCAAACTCGGATATAATGATCCACCAGGTCTCCGGCGGAGCTCAGGGTACGGCCAGCGATGTGGAACGAACCGTCGAATGGATGTTCAAGATCAAGCGCCGGCTGATCCATATTCTCTCGGCGCATACCGGCAAGTCGGACGAACAGGTGCAGATTGACTCGGACCGGGACTACTGGATGTCCGCCGACGAAGCCAAAGCCTACGGGCTGGTCGACGAGGTTGTGAAATCCCGTAAAGATATTAAGGCGGATCTGCTTCCACAGACCAGCGCGAGTATGGTAAACTCGTAAAGTGCGCGAAATTCTGGTGCTGACGTAAGATGGCTCGGGCTTCCAATCTCACCATGTGCTCTTTCTGTGGCAAAAGCCACGCGGAAGTGCGCAAGCTTATAGCCGGTCCGGGTGTCTACATTTGCGATAATTGTATCAATGTCTGTAAGGGTATCCTTGATAAGGAGCTCAACGAGGATGCGCGTCGACAAACCACCACTCTGCGCGTGCCCAAGCCTGCGGAGATTCGAAGGCAGCTCGATCAGTACGTCATCGGTCAGGATGCAGCCAAGAAGGTGCTTTCCGTGGCGGTGCACAACCACTATAAACGCATTTTGCACTCCGGGGGTGGGAAAGATTTGGCGCTTGACCCTTACGCCGACGTTGAAATTGAGAAGAGCAATATTCTTCTGATTGGACCAACCGGCTGCGGAAAGACGCTGTTGGCACGGACGCTGGCTCGAATCCTCGATGTACCATTTTGCATCGCTGATGCTACCACACTGACAGAGGCGGGGTACGTCGGAGAGGACGTCGAGAACATCATTTTGCGGTTGCTGCAGAACGCCGACTACGATGTAAAGCGGGCCGAAATCGGTATTGTTTACATCGACGAGATCGATAAGATCGGCCGGAAAACGGATAATGTAAGTATCACCCGCGACGTCTCCGGGGAAGGAGTGCAGCAGGCGCTGCTCAAAATCCTTGAGGGCAGCAGTTGCAACGTACCTCCTCAGGGTGGGCGCAAACATCCGCATCAGGAATATATCCAGGTAAACACCGAGAAGATTTTGTTTATCTGCGGAGGCGCTTTTGTCGGGCTTGATCGGATTATCAACCGGCGGCTGGGGAATCGGGTTCTCGGATTTCAGGCTGCCATGTCCGATACCTCCGCAGTACAAATGCACGAGGTTTTGCGGTACACTGAACCCGAAGATCTCCTCTCGTTCGGTATGATTCCCGAGTTTATCGGGCGACTACCGGTCGTCTCGGCCCTGGACGCTTTAACTGAGGACGAGCTCATGTTGATTTTGACCGACACGCGAAATGCGATGGTCAAACAATATACCAAGCTGCTGGCAATGGAGGGAGCCAATCTGGTTGTAACGAAAGATGCTCTGCGGGCGATGGCGCAACAAGCCGCTACCAAAGGGACCGGAGCTCGAGCTCTTCGTTCGATGTTTGAGAAGATCATGCTCGATGTGATGTACGATGTCCCGAGCCGCGAAGATGTTGCCGACGTCGTCATTAACCGCGCGGTAGTAGAAGGCAAACGCGCGCCACTGATTCGTCGCAAACAAGACAAGGACGCGGCGTGAGATTCCGGCCCGGCGCTGCCGGAACGTGGGAAACATTCGAATTACTGCTCTGCGCCTTGTCCGCCGACGGTTGATAGATTATTCTCGAGCGAAACGCTTTCCGGCCTTTTCAAACGGTCGAGGTCCGTTGATCTGAACTCCAATGGCGCAACTCGAGCATAGCCGAAGATGGATCGCTTTAGCGTGCGGGTTAGCTTTGTGGTGCGGCTGTCAAAAGTCTGCAATGGTTAGCGATGAGGAGCTCATTCACCAGTTGGTCGGGACTTGGGTCACCGATGAATCAGGAGGCAACTATCGCTTCTACGGCGAAAACAGCTTCCATCGGGACGGCATGCACTCCGCCGACGAAGTGATGCATGCCGACGG
>DASTDH010000580.1:0-8003 GCA_035710445.1 Chthoniobacterales bacterium | reverse complement strand
ATTCACTGTGTGTCTGGAACGTTTCCGCGCAGTCTCAGTACGAGAGCAGTACGGACTTTGCCAAGTACGCAATAAGGTTGCGTGAGAGCGGACTTCTCACGACTCAGCCAAAACAAAAGCTGCCGCCCGCACTCAAGGTTCCGGCGGACGACCGTGCGCTATCGGAGGGCCGGCTCTCTCTTAGCCGGCTTAGTGCGCTCAATATCGGAATAGGTCGGTACTCGTGGCGACTAAGCGTCATGACTACCGTCTTTTGGATCGGGGAGCGTCCGAGTAATAATAATCCGGTACCGAATGATCGTAGCTCTTGGGATCCAAACTGGTTTTCCAATTATGGAGGCTACGACAATCCTGACCTGAAACTGCGAAAGAATTTTATCCCCCTGAATTTTCTGCCGCGACAAAATCCGTTCTATGTCGCGCTCCCTTATAATGATGTGGAGGGCGGCCATACTAAGCCTGAGGCTAAAGGAGTGATCCCGTGGTTTAAGGACGCCTTTGTGCGCGACGGTCAATCCGTTCTCAAAGGGAGATGGGTTGCGATTCGCCGAGGTAACCGGGTTTGTTATGCCCAATGGGAAGATTGCGGACCATTCTGCACCGATCATTGGCAATACGTCTTTGGCAACGAACGTCCCAAACCGAATCTTAACCAGAACGCGGGACTGGATGTCTCTCCGGCAGTGCGGGACTACCTCGATCTTGGCAATATCGGTGCCTGCGATTGGAAGTTTGTGGAGTTCCGCGAAGTACCTCCGGGACCTTGGGCGATGTATGGCGATAACAACCGATTTGTGATCCTGCGACGCCAGAGCAACGAACGCTTTAACCAGCAGAAGCTACTGTTGGCGGTGCCGACTAACTGAATCGCGTTGGGGATAGGGAACGCGGTACCGGACATAGTAGGTGGCCGTGCCGGCAAAGACATCCACTGGAAAGTTCGGCTTCAGATACTCAACTCGACCCATATCCTGTCCTTCTTCTTTCGGGCTTGTTACTGGCCTGAACCTCGTTCCGCAATCCCCTATCCGCAATCGGCAGTTTGCGCCCGTCCCGCCCTCCACCGATGCCGGAGTAAGGTTTGCCCGGCTGCCAATCCGAGGCGGCTGGGGGAACAAAAGAAGCGAGAGGGAAGTGGACTTGGCAGCGGTATTTATTTGAAAGGAATGCTGCTTCGCAGATCTCGAGGGCGGTCTGTGCACTTTCCGGTAACCGGTAGTCGGGAGCTTCTTTCTGAATCTGGATGGCGAGATTTTCGAGATGACGGCGGTGCCCAAACACCGGCAGCTCTTCCGGAATAAGTACGTGACCGCCAGGATACTCGGCGCTCAATAGAAAGTAGCCGTTTTCCCAGCCCCAAAACTCGATGATCCCTCGGGTGCCGACGAGACGAAGGAGCGTGTCTTTACCGAAAGTGTTGACGCGGACGAAATCGCCGGTTTGAAGGATCATCCGTACTCCATTTCTGTTTTCCACGTACGTTACCGCGACAGTCTCAACCTGCATCCCGTCGCGGAATGTACGGGTAGAGGTGTCGCAGACGGCCAGGACCGAGGCGATCGGAGCCTCTTCTGTCGCCGCTAAACAAAAGTCAAGCCAATGGATACCTGCATTGAGTAGATCCCACTTGTCGCATTGGATCTCGATTTGCCGGAGCTCTCCAATCTCTCCACGGGAAATTCTTCGAATGATCTCCAATGGCGTTGCCCTGGTCCGAAGGCCGTGTGGCACGACCATGGGCAACCCCCGAGCCCTTGTGGCATCAAGGATCCTGCGACCGGCTGCGGCCGTATCGCCGAGGGGCTTTTCGACCAGAATTCCTCGCAAAGAAGCTAACCTCAAAACGTCACGAACGACCGATTCATGGGATGGCGCATAGGTGCTGACACAGACCACGTCAGTCGGATATCGGGACAACATCTGCTCGTGGGAGGCGAAGGTTTTCAAGCCCGGAAAATCCCGTTCCAGAGCGTTCCGAATCTCTGGCTTCAGATCAGCAGCTGCGATCAGACTGAATTGAGGAGAACTTCGCAACGCATTCAAACTCAGACGCCCCCCGACTCCACCACCGATCACTGATGCTGAAAGCGGGGACTGATTCATTGCGAACGGAATACGGAACGCGGAACACGGAATAGGGAATACGGACTCAACTGGGATGCAGCTCTGACTTGCTTGGGAATATCCAGAGCCGCTTTCCGTCTTCGCTTACCAGATCTGGCGCTCGGTCGTGGTCTCTTTCATTGGAATCGTTCAATGGAGCTGGATGAATTTCGATCTTAGGATAAGGAGCTTGCGAATAGAAACGGGAGGAGATTTTCGCTTTATCCTCGCCTGAGAACCACGCCTGAGAATCCTCGGTATCGAGAAAGCCGATGACTTTTCGCGGCAGCCCGTCGGAATCAAACTCGATGATGCCGTAAGCGGTGAACTCCACGCGTAAAGCGTAGCTCAAAAGAGACCGCTTTGAAAGAGAATGGCGCGCCCGTTGTGATCAATGGGTCACCAACTACGCTGTCGTCCGTTGGCGTTCGCTGTCTAGTGCTGCGGCAGGTCGTTGCTCCGATACGCTTGAATCAGCTCTTCCAGCAGTTTGATCATTTGTACCAGATATCGACCGCGCGGACTGTCGGCTACGCGTCTCGGACGTTCCCATTCGCGGACAACGGTAATACTCGGGATGATGTCCGCTCCTTTGTTGATGGCCGCTTCAACTGACTCGAAATGGTGGTGTTTGGCCAGAAATGTTCGGTGCGGTTCCAGCACCAAGGTGAATCCATGATCGCCGTAAGCCTCAGAAAAAGCACCATCAATGGTAATCGCCTTGCCGCTCTTTTTCAGAGGCGATTCCCCTTTTTCAACCTCCACGGGTACGTGGCCGTTCACGATCAAGCCTCGTTCGGGCTCGACGCCGAACTCAGCTAGGATTTTGTCACAAAACCACGGCTCATGGATCAGCCGGAAATAGGGGTTTTTCGTTTCGGTATGGGTCTTCTTATCGCTGATCAAATCCCGTTCCAAAGTTGTGATCCGGTCCTTTCCGAAAAGCGGCGAGTGCGGTCCGCTCCAAAGATACCAGAGCAAATCCAACTCCTCCTTCATTGGTCCGTCCAGCAGCCGATAGACATAGCGTTCGATCGCATCGAACAAGGCGCTGCCCGAGTACGATTGATCGTCGATGATCATCGGCAGGAAGTCACCCTGCTGATCCACTGGAACGCAGCCGTGGAAAATGAGATGCTCCTCTCGGCGCAGATACATTCTTCCGTGCGAAACCATCCATCGGATATGATCCCATAGCTTTTGGCTCGTCATAAACGAGCGGCGGATCCGTTCTAAGCAACTGCGTTCTTCGTTGGTCAGTTCATAGGGGTTGTCTGGATCGATGGTTGGGAAATTGACATCCAGGAGAGGGTAGGTAACGCCGTCAACCTCGATTGTTCCTGCTTGCCGATTGATCCGGTGTAAGAGACGCCGGTGATCCATCTGCCATTCGGGATGGCGCGCGATCATCTGACCTTCCAGCTTGAATTCCATGATGGCCGCAGCTTTTTGCATCCGAGCCATCACGCTTTTTTCGCGCATTCCGGTGCCTTTGGTTTCGAAGCTTGTGGCCGGATCATCCGGATAGACCGTTCGAGCGAGTAGATCAAGAGGTTCGACTGGAATACCATAACCTTCCTCTAATTGCGTGAGGCGACGGTAACGGAGAGAGATTCGCAGCACTTGGCAAATCAAGGCGTAGTGCCCGAGGCACGCGCCCAACCAAGCCATATCGTGGTTACCCCACACGAACGCCACGTTCGGTTGCTGCGTTATGTAATCCATAACCCGGTCTCCTCGGGGACCGCGATCCCAGCAGTCGCCGGCAATGATCAACTCATCAATTGCGAGGTTGCGAATGACGCGGCCGGTTAGATGGATCAGATGCAGAACTCGACCACGACTGTTCAATTCGTCGATGATCGCGTCCAGATAGTCGTGTGATCTCTCGGTCGACGGCTCGTTCAGAATCTCCGCCAATAGATCTCGGTATTCCGCCGGAAAAATACGCACGGCATGTTTGAGGCTCCGGCGTGAAGCTAAGACCCGGACAATGTGGAACAAGTTATCGAGGGTCCGCGTCGCGTATTCTTTCCGCTCCCGGGGTGAACGCAGCGTTTGTTCCAACCGATCGATGACTTCGGCGGGATAAAAAACCAGGGCCAGAAACTCTTGGAATTGTTCTGGCGGCATCCGGCCTTTGAGCAGGCTTTCCACCAGCGGACGCAGAGTCCCGGAAGCGTTATTGATGATATGGCGGAGTTTTTTGTCTTCCCCATGTATATCGCTGATCACATGGATCGTACCCCGAGGTAACGTCAGTTCCGCCGAAAACCGGGCGATCTCAGCCACGGCCGAGTCGATGTTGGGTATCTCTCTAGCTAACGGAGCTAATTTCGCCAACTCACATTCTCGAAGTTCTGCTGCCTTCTTTTTCGATTCCATGACACTGCTGAAACTGGCCCGTTGGTCGGAATGCGAAATGCCATCCTGCTGTTCTCGCGAGTCTTTACTTTCGGTTGACGCGGAAGAGGACTCCGGTGCAGGGGGAACCTTTGTTTGCGTACTCACGTGCGTTAGTAGCATGCGCCCGAATTCCGTCTTTGCCAAGCGTCCGTATCACGCAAAAACGTTTGAGAAGAAGAAACTCCCGCCAAGACGCAAAGTCCCAAAGAAAGACGACGCGAACGCATAAAAGGACCTGACTCGACGAGCCTGTCGGATCTGGAGCCGGTATTGAGGCGCGAAGCGCAGAAGGTAGGGCGGTCCGTCCCCGGACCGCCGATGGACAAAAACGATATTTGGTTAACATCCTTTGCGACTTCGCGCCCGCCTGCATCGCTAGTGAACATTGCATTCCAACGCTCGTTGCGCTACGCGAAGCCTTGCGGGCAGGTCTTGGCGGGAGTCACTTCTTCTCAGAGGCCTTTGCGTGACATCTGCAAAGCATCAGTTGTGCCCCGTCTAATCTATGGAAACAATCTGGGGCGATCTCGGGATACGTAAAAGTACGTATATACACATTGGGCTGCAGCGCTTAGCATTCCAATTGGATAGAACCATTCTTTCTGGATTGCGCACCGATAGTTGCCCAGTCCCTTCAACCCGCAAAGCATCGGTACTATGTGTGGCATCGCGCCCTTGACGCAGATCAAGATGAAAAGACGCGAAATTGGCGTCGTCAGCATCGTGACACAATCGCTGATCCTGCTCTTCGCCTGCCGGAGTGGTTATCTCGATGGTGTGATTGGTCTGATGATCGCCGGCCTGGCGTCGATTCCTTTAGCAGTAAATTTTGACCATCGTACTCATCCCTTGGGGGCCTGTGAAAACGCGATGGTAACGACCGGAGTTGGTGGTCTGGGAATGGCGTTGGGAAGTACCATTGGCCCGAGCCCGTACGCAGAGCGTTGCGGCGCTCTCTTTCCCCTCCAACCATTCCTGAATGGATCTACTCTTTTGATGGTATTCTTCTGTTTTATCGGTTGCCGTCTCTGCACACCGTTGCGCGAGCGAAGGACATTTTTAAGTTTCTTGGAAACAGGTTCGTGCATGGCGGCGATGATCGTTGGCATGTGCTTAGGTGAGATCGTACTTGGAGCTCTATTCTTGGATTGCTGCGGCCAAGTAATCGGTCACCACTGGGCAATGATCACCGGGATGTTAGTGGGCAATCTGTTTGGCATCGGGGCATGGAATAGCTGGACCAAACGAAAATGTGATTCGGACTTCAGATTGAACGAAGCATGAGCATTTACATTCGTCAGAATATAGAAAACTACACAGCTGAAGAATTGACCGCCTTGCGCGCAGGATACACCGCCATGCAAGCAATTGCGGACGATCGAGGGTTTAACGTAATTGCCGGCTACCACGGTGTACCGATGCAATTTTGCTATCATCATGAGGACCCCCTGATGTTCTTTCCCTGGCATCGTGGTTACCTGCTCGCGTTCGAGAATCGGCTACGTGACATTGATGCCAAGTTGAGCGTTCCATATTGGGACTGGACATCGCCTAGTTCGCACGAGGTCGGTGTGCCGACCGCGTTTAGTGTTCAACAATTGCCGGACGGATCACGTAATCCGTTAGCTGGCTCGATGATTAATATTACAGCGACGCGTCGACCGGTAAGGCGTCGGACCAATCGGTTTCCTGGTGACCCGCAAGATCTCCCGCAACCGGCCGACGTGGAGAGCACCCTCAGCGAATCGGATTTCACGAAGTTCTCGAATCTCGTTCAAGATCTGCACGATGGGATTCATGGCTGGACCGGCGGGCAGCGAGGGAATGTACCCGGCGACATGGCCGTGGTTCCGTGGTCGTCCTATGATCCGATCTTTTTTTCGCACCACTGCATGATCGATCGGATCTGGTATCGCTGGCAGCAGATTCATGGCGTGAACAATATTCCGCAAAGCCTGTTGAACCGGCCGCTGCGTGGCTTTGATAATCTGACCGTCGCCTCGGTTGTCGATACCACTCGACTGGGGTACCGTTATGCCAGCGACGAAATTACCGTGGAGGACCACACGTAATATGATGGCCCAAAAATATACCTCCAAGCCAATCCGGCTTTCACCGGCGATGCGACGAGCTGCATTCAGGCGAGCTGTCCTTCAGCTCCACCAAGTCGATCATTCGGGTGCGTCGTTTCAGGCTCGCATATTCTTTAACAATCCGAGAGCCAACGAAAATACACCGACCACCCTGGAACAAGGTTACGCTGGACGGTTCCACGTATTCGGGCATGGCCGGTGTTGGGGCGATCCCGGGCACTGTGATGTTCCTACTGAGCGGCGGCCCTTTGATCCGCGGTCTCCTCATCCGCTAACTCCAAGAGAAGTAGAGGTAGTGGTCACTGACGCGCTCCGAAAGGTTGCGCTGGAATCGGAAACGGTGACAATCACTGTCGTGCCGGTGATCTATGCGGCCACCGACGAACGGGATAGGAAGGACTGTTTTCATTTCAAGAACCTGACACTGCTTCTACGAAGCTCACAAGGTTTGCTCGAAGGTCCGTTCCCCGAGTCTCGATCGGATATTCCGGTTGAGCCTCCAGCGGCGCTTGTTGCCGAAAAGAGCCAAGCCAAGCCGTCCCGGAAAAGGAGAAAATAGGCTTAAATCTTCACGGCTGCTGTCAGGCCCCTCAGCCGGCTAATTTCGTCTGTGCCGGTGTCGAGCGGAACTCATAGGTTGTCCTCCTATGAGTCCGCCGTCTGGAGCGTTAACGATTAAGGCCGGGGCTTGAGGTGAACAGTGCCTGACCTGGACCTTCTACGTAACGTCGTTAGGTGACGCCTACAGCGGAATAATTTTATTCCACGCTGTGCCAGAAAGGGCCGTCTCTGTATACAGCTCACGCTGCCCATATCGTGGTGGTAGGATGCCACCGCGATGGACTGTCGTGATGCCAATGGTGCGGATAGGCGCAGAGGCGCCGAGCCGATCTACCAAATTGACCTGTGGTACTAACAAACTGAATGTCGTCGAGCCAAAATCGACTGTCGGATGGAGCGTAACGCTGACGATAGTTCCGAGATCTGGTACATCGACGTTCCGGATTTCGTTACCTCGGAACCCTCTAGTTAGTTGCGGATCATGGTAAATGAGCCAGGGCTGACCTCCGGCGGCAGTTGGATAATAAGAAACGGAGATATTGTCACCGCTCAGTTCATAATAGTCCGGAGTGATAAATTGGATTACGGCTGCCGGATCAGGAGGAGTTTTTGGCTTAGGAACGGTCGGAGATTCTTGAATTGGTTGCATGGTATAATTCTCTTGTTGGTTTTTGTTTACGGTTTCGGATAAGTCGGCTCGCGGTAGCTTTCCGGAATAGCGACGAGCGTCGGACGATTGGATCTACAATTCCACATGAAATCCTTCGAGGTTAAGCCTCTGCCATAGTTAGAAAGGAGACTGGTGCTCTCGGTTTCAAAATAAGTTGAATCGCGATTTGC
>DASTDH010000579.1:0-3432 GCA_035710445.1 Chthoniobacterales bacterium | reverse complement strand
AAATCGCTTGGGAGATTTCGTAGGACGCTGAGCATCGTTAGCGGTTCAATCTCCAGTGGCACAAAGTGAACAAGAAGAACGCGAACGATCAACCGAAATTGCAGGAGCGAATCAATGAATACGGGCCCGAAAGAGAAGATCTTAAACGACGATAACTCCCGTCCTGTCACTGCTGAGCAGCGATTGACACAACTTGGCATTAAGCTTCCAGCCCCGCCTGAGCCGTTCGGCATCTACGCCGAAGCGGTGCAGACAGGCAACATGCTCTTTCTCACCGGAATGCTTCCCACTATAGGCCGTGAAGCCAAATTCATCGGGCGCATCGGCGCGGAACTAGACGTAAAAACGGGACACATGGCCGCTTACCTGGCCGCGGTCAACGCACTCGCTGTCGCGCGACAGCACTTGGGATCGCTCGACAAAGTTACGCGAATCGTTCGGCTCGGCGTAATGGTGGCCACTTCGGGAGATGTCCGGGAACATCCGACAGTCGCTGACGGCGCTTCCAAGTTGCTGCAGGACGTTTTCGGAAAAGCCAAAAACCCTAGCCGACTGGTGTACGGCGTAGCCAGTCTTCCGCTCGGCGTGCCGGTCGAGTTGGAGTTAATTTTTGAGGTATCTGGGTAATGCCGCCCCGCTGGAATGAGAACCGGCTCACAGCGAAACTCGGGATCGACTACCCCGTCATTCAAGGTCCGCTCGGCGGATTGTCATCACAAAAATTGACGGCAGCGGTCTCGAACTTTGGCGGACTCGGATCGTTCGGTGCACTCAGCCTGACTCCGGAAGCGATCAAAGAGGCAATCGCAGAGATTCGCTCCCTTACATCGAAACCGTTCGCAATGAACTTGTGGGTCTCGATGGAAGACGAAGGAGCAAGAACATCGGACGAAAATGCTTTCAACCGGAGCCTCGCGCCTCTTGCCACCCACCTCACTGCCTTGGGAGCGCCTCGTCCAACGTTCCAACCGTATTCGCCGGTTCGATTTGAGGATCGGGTTCGCGTCTTGCTGGACGAGAAGATACCGGTATTCAGTTTCATCTTTGGAATTCCGCCAAGCGAAATCTTGGACGAGTGCCGGGCGAAAAGCATCGTCACGATTGGTACGGCCACCACACCCGAAGAGGGTGCAGCACTTCAGGAAGCCGGCGTGGATGTCATCGTCGCTTCTGGCTTCGAAGCCGGAGGGCATCGCGGTTCATTCCTGCGAAGCGCAGAGGATTCACTCACGGGCACGTTGTCGCTCGTTCCGCAGATTACCGACAAGGTCGATGTGCCGGTGATCGCTGCCGGGGGCATCGCCGATGCGCGCGGCGTAATTGCTGCCTTGGCTCTTGGTGCAGAGGGCGTGCAAATGGGAACGGTATTCCTGGCGTGCGAGGAATCCGGCGCCAGGGTTCTTCATCGCCAGGCTTTACGAGAAAAAAAGGCTGGGCACACGGCTCTGACAAAGGGCTTTACCGGAAGACTTGCGCGGGGAATCCACAACCGCTTGCTTCACGAGTTGAACCAGGAAGGAACGCCGGTTCTACCGTATCCATTGCAGCGAAGCCTCGTCAGACAACTCGCGATCCCGGCAGAGGCGGCGGGCCGATCGGATCTTCTTCCCCTATGGGCTGGGCAAAGTGCCAATCTTTCCACTTGCACCGACGTATTGGCCTTTTTGACCTCATTGGTCGAAGAGGTTTCTGAAATCGCAGGGCCCATCATTCGGTGGAGCTCGGCCCGCCGTGAAAAGTAAATTCTTAAGGAGAAAAAGAGAACGGAAATGTCAAATATCACCAACAAAGTTGTAGTAATCACCGGAGCCAGCAGCGGCATTGGGGAAAGCACTGCGAAGCTTCTCGCAGAACAAGGAGCAAAAGTTGTACTCGGAGCACGGCGTTCGAACCGAATCGACGCATTAGTTCAAGAAATCTCGGCTTCCGGCGGCAAGGCCATCGGATTTGCCACCGATGTTACAAAGCGCGCAGAAGTCGAAGCCCTCATCCAAAAAGCCGTCGACGGTTTCGGCCGCGTCGATGTGCTCCTCAATAACGCTGGCATCATGCCCATCGCACCGATCGAGGCCCTTAAGGTGGATGAATGGGATCGGCAGATTGACGTCAATATCAAAGGACTTTTATATGGGGTTTCCGCTGCCCTGCCTCACATGCAGAAGCAAAAGGGCGGTCACATCATTAATATCGCTTCTGTTTTCGGGATCAAAATCTTCGCCCCTGGCGGGACGGTCTACTGCGCCACCAAAGCGGCTGTGCGCGCGTTAACTGAAGGACTGCGGATGGAACTGCACTCCCAAAATATCCGCTGCACGATGATTTCACCTGGTGCGATTGCCACCGAACTGGCGGAGAGCAGTTCAGACGAAGCGACCAAAAAGAATCTGCGCGAGTTCATGAAAATGGCCATCCCCGCTAACGCAATCGCCAGAGCGATTGCTTACGCAATCGAGCAGCCGGTCGAGGTAGAAGTGGATGAGATGGTCATCCGCCCAACGGTACAGGACTTTTAACGCGAAGACGACGATGCGACGTTTCTACTTTGCCCGTTGGCCTCGATTTTTGAAGATTTCTCGTATGGTGCTGGTGGTTTCTCTGATGCTCGCAATATTTCATCTGCCGGTCCGTGCGCAGGGAAAGGAAGACCTCCCGAAACAGCCGACGGTTTATCGCACGATGCAGGTAGACGGACTCTCGATTTTTTACAGAGAGGCCGGCCCGAAAGACGCGCCAACACTTTTGTTGTTGCACGGCCTCCCGTCTTCCTCGCGGATGTTCGATCCTCTATTCTCTCGACTTTCCGATCGCTATCACCTTGTTGCGCCGGACTACCCCGGTTTCGGACACAGTGATTGGCCAGATCCGAAGAAATTCGCGTACACGTTCGACCACCTCGCCGAAACCATGAATCACTTCACCGAAGCGCTTGGGCTCTCGCGCTACACGCTGTACATGCAGGATTACGGTGGCCCCGTCGGTTTTCGAATGGCCTTGGCCCATCCGGAGCGGGTCGAGGCGCTCATCGTCCAAGACGCAGTGGCCCACAATACGGGTCTGGGGGCAAATTGGAAAACACGACGGGCTTTCTGGGCGGATCGCGCTGCCAACGAAAGCGCGCTGCGCGTAAATCTCTTGTCGCTTGAGACGGCGCGAAGCCGCCACGCTGGTAACGATCCGGACGCAGCCCGCCACGACCCTGATCTCTGGACGGACGAATTTTACTTTCTCAATCAGCCCGGCCAGGCTGATATCCAAAGCGACTTGTTTTACGACTATCGAACCAACGTAGACTCGTATCCCAAGTGGCAAGCCTGGATGCGCGAGAAGCAGCCGCGCCTGCTGGTGATCTGGGGCAAGTATGACCTCTCCTTCGAACTCTCCGAACCGGAATTCTATCGCCGCGATGTGCCGAAAGCGCAGGTTCACGTTCTT
>DASTDH010000578.1:0-5880 GCA_035710445.1 Chthoniobacterales bacterium | reverse complement strand
TCAGATTGAAGTCTGCAACTCGACTTCATGAAGCCGGAATCGCTAGTAATGGCGCATCAGCTACGGCGCCGTGAATACGTTCCCGGGCCTTGTACACACCGCCCGTCACATCATGGAAGTCGCTTGTAGCCGAAGTCGGCGTGCTAACCGCAAGGGGGCAGCCGCCTACGCTATGAGCGGTAACTGGGATGAAGTCGTAACAAGGTAGCCGTAGGGGAACCTGCGGCTGGATCACCTCCTTTCTAAGGAGAGATTCATCGCCTTCGAGTCTCCAGATTCGAAGAGCGGTTGAATAGGTCGACGGCTAAATCCGCGGAGTGAATCAATTGATCACTTCCCGGACACGCCGTGAAGACTTTGGAATCGAAAGAAACCAAAGCTTCAAAGGAGATCACGGTAACGCACAATCCAGTCTTTGCTGCACATCGACTGCTATGCCGGATGACGATTCGCAAGATCGACATCCGGCATTTTGTCTTTTTCGGGGAGAACTGCGCCAGTGGTTGTGTCAACCACCGACACAATTCCGTTCGTGCTTGATCATTTTCGCTTCGGCCCCCTGATTTCTGACGTCTGACCTCTGGTTTGCTGCACGTTCTTGTTGGTTTCCAATGATGATGCAAACATTCCCCATGGTTATCGAAATGCGCACCTACAAAATCAAACCCGGCCTCCGAGCGGAATTTCTGAAGATCTTCAAATCAAAGAGTCTTCCTGAGCATGGGAAAATCGGAATGAAAATTCTCGGGCCGTTTCTGTCCGTGGAAGATGACGACACGCTTTTCTGGATGCGCGCGTTTCCAGATTTGAAAAGCCGGCCGCGCATGAGGGACGAATTCTACGAAGGAAAACTTTGGAAGGAGGAACTTGAACACAAGCTTATGCCGATGCTCGAGAAATACGATGTGGTCGTGATCGAAGCCAAAGGAGGCCTCGGCTCCTGGCAGTAAAGTGAAGACAGCGGCTCCGGTTGTCTGGCCTGTGGCCAGGTCGCCGCAACCTGAGCGAAGGCCGGTCACGTGCCACTAATTCTCTGGGAAAAGAGGCCGTCCCGTTGTTGGCTTAAGGTTTAGAAGAAGACCGTTTCGGCGGGACGCCGAACCAACGCGTTTGCTGACGTCTCTTCTGAGTCCTCGGTCCCCTGACTATTCACCGATCACGTTCACTTTAGCCCTGTCCACTAACGGCTGATCTCAGGTCCGCGGCGTTCGTCCTTCCTCGGCGTCATGCAAATCCATCCAAGTTTGAATATCGGCGCGCTCGCCCCAACCAGCTCGCTCTTTGGCCGCTTGCAGGTCGGCGCTCGCTTCATCTCGCCAGCCACGTTTGGTAAGAAACGCATTCCAAATCGAGATTTCCTCTTCGTTAGGTCGCCGGCCACGGTCGAAACACCATTCGAGGATTTCCTCATCCGATCCGCCTTTCAGCGTTCGCTCCACAAGCTCATCGTAAATTACACCGAGAAACCTTGTGCAACGGGCGTCGAACATCGTCGGATCTTCATCTACACCGGTAAAATAGTCTGGCGGCAATTCATCTCGGGCTTTTAGTCGGATCTTGTCCAGCATCCGCGCGAAATAAATCAGGCCTTTTGTTTTAATGTGATCGCTACAGGGATTCTGAGTTTGCATTCTAAGAAAAGCTTCTGGCCTTGTGGTAAACTGTCAACGGTCCACTCAGCGGGAAATGGCCAGACCACTTCGACGGAAGCTTGCGGTTATCAGCAGTTGGCGTAATGAGCACAATTCGAAACGTGAAAGGAATCTCAGCTAGGAAGCCAGATAAGAAGCAGCGCCGCCGCCATTCGATCATGGCTTTTGAAATGATTCGATTGGATCGCACTTCGGAAGAACCGCTCCATGAACAGCTTTACCGCCAGATTCGGGATGAACTGGTTTCGGCAACTTTCAATCACAACTCTTCCCGACTCCCCTCTTCTCGCGAGCTGGCGGTCGACCTGGGAGTATCGCGGTTCACTGTAAACGTCGCCTTCTCAAGGCTTCATTCGGAAGGTTACCTTCAATCGAGAGTCGGATCGGGCACGTTCGTCGCCGAGCCGTTACCCGAAACTTTTCTAAGTGCGCAGACTACAAAAGCAGAACCACACACAGAAAGCCCGCCCCGTCTTTCGGATCGTGTAAAAAATATTCCGGATCAGCGAGCTGGAAAACAGTTCGATTTCGGAATCGCCGGCCCACCTGGCGTCACGTTTGTTCCCGCTGTCGCGGCCCTCGACGAATTTCCGGCCGCAATATGGGAACGACTCAGAGCAGAAGTCCTCGCAAAAAAGGGAGCGCACTTGCTCCAGTATGCTTCAAGCCGTGGTGATCCCGACTTGCGTAAGGCGCTCGCAACTTATTTGTGCGATCATCGAGGCGCGCGCTGTCATCCGGACCAGATCATCATCACAGCCGGAACGCAGCAGGCAATGATGATCAGCGCGATGGCACTAGTAAATCGCGGGGAGGTTGCCTGGATTGAGGACCCAGGATTTTACCAGGCTCGTCGAACCTTCGGGTTTGCCGGCGCGATTGTCGTGCCGAGACCTGTTGACGGGGAAGGAATCACAATCGCGCGGCCGTCGAAACAGCGCTCGCCCAAAATCATTTACGTAACTCCTTCCCATCAATTCCCGCTCGGCATGACGATGAGTCTCGGGCGGCGGACGGCCTTGATCGATTTTGCGCGAGGGTGCGACGCCTACATTTTCGAGGACGATCACAACTCGGAATTTCGTTACACCGGTCCCCCACTCCCATGTTTACAGGGCCTGGATAATGTGGGTCGTGTCATCTACTCAGGCACGATGAGCAAGATTTTGTACCCATCGTTGCGGCTGGGTTATATCGTCGCGCCACACAAACTGGTGGAACCGATGATTAAGATTCGGGCGGTGATCGACCAACACTCCCCCGCCATCGATCAGGCGACGCTTGCCCAATTCCTAACGGAGGGGTTTTTCCTCACTCACATCAAGCGGATGCGAAAATTATATTCGGACCGAAGGGATTTTTTTATCGAGCAATTCAAAAAATTGTTAGGCAGGTACTTCATCCTCGAAATCCCGGAAGCTGGATTACACTTTGTCGCCTGGGTGCGACAGACGGAACACATGCCGGTGATCACGCGGGTCTGCACTGACATCGGTATCAGGCCGTCGCCGCTGTCGTCGTGCTTTATGAAAGTAGAGCCGAAGCCCGCACTCACATTTGGGTTTGCCGCGTGGTCGCGCGCGCAAATCCGTGAGGGTCTTAGCAAGTTCGCCGCGGCGCTTAACTCTAAATTGAATTAAGCAATTTGGGCAGGCCACGACGCGGTCTTTGACAAGCCGCACGTCAATCGTTCCACCGTTTTGGATCTGCTGGCTGGTTGGCCGACCATTGAAAAACTGAAATGGCCCGTACCAAATCTGCGAAGTGGCTATGGAGGTGAGACCGGGCCAGTTCCTAAAGTGTCGTCATGAAAATTCAACAAAGGAGACAAACATGACAACACAATTCACAACCAAAAGAGCCAGCCAAACTCTTTTCATTCTTCTGATTACTATCTGCTGCGGAGCGGTTCTAGCGCCTGCGCACGCACAGAAACAAGTTCAGGTGAAGGCAAAGACACAATACAGCGTGTCGACTCTTCCCGACTTCGGTGGAACCAGTAGCGGGGGAAATAGCATTAATGACCAGAGCTGGGTAGCAGGCTATTCCAGACTGCCGAATAGGAACCGGCACGCGACGCTATGGCGAAACAGTTTGCTCACCGACCTAAATACACTTGGGGGACCAAACAGCAGCGTCACGTGGAACGTGAAGAATACTCAAAGCATCATCGTGGGTATCTCTCAAACCGCCGATCCCGAGCCTCTCGGGGAGGCTTGGAGTAGCGCAGCCTTCTACAGTACGCCTAACAACGTCGGCTATATCAATCTCGGGTTTGTTTGGCAAAACAACCAGATGAGGGGACTTCCCCCATTTCCGGGCGGCAATAACGGCTTTGCAACCGGAGCCAACAACTTGGGTCAGGTGGTTGGGTGGGCGGAGAATGGCGTTCATGATCCCAACTGTTGCTGCACCCAAGTACTCCAGTTTCGTCCAGCCGTGTGGACTCTGGGACCACCGGACCAGATCCAAGACCTGCCACTAATCGCCGGCGACAGCTCGGGAGCTGCGACGGCGATCAATGATAATGGTCAAATCGTGGGCATCTCCGGAATCTGCGACCAGGCCGTTGGAAGACATACTGCCAAGCATGCCGTGCTTTGGCAAAATGGCACGGTGACGGATATTTATCCAAATGCGCCAGCCCCGTGGTGGAATACACCGACGGCAATCAATCAACGAGGCGATGTAGTCGGGTTTGCCGGCGACCCCGCCTTTGTCGAAGGCGACATCATACACGCCTTCATGTGGACCAGAGAGGATGGCATCCGACAGCTAAAACCCTTGCCAAACCGCACACCACCTCATGTAGACAGTGAGGCCTACGGCATCAATGAAGCCCGGCAGGTGGTTGGTGTCTCTTGCGACGCGGACCAGGTCGATTGCCGTGCAGTTATTTGGGACCACGGCAACACACCAACAGACCTCAACGATTTCAAAGGCAGCTATTCTGCCTTTCTCGCACTTGCGAAAGACATAAACGACAAAGGAGAGATTACAGGTAGAGCTATCGACCCAACTACCAGCGCGTTAATTGCATATTTGGCGGTACCTGCCGGGGAATAATAAGGGAGCAAAACAAGGCCGCTTTCGAAGCGCACGAACGCAGCTTGTCCGTTCGAAGAAGCGCCGAGTGCCGGATGCCGATTCGCAAGATCGACATCCGGCTTCGGCTTGTACCGAAACCGCGAATGCAGTATTGTGCTCCCTGCCATTTGCAATCCGCACTCCACAATCTAAAATCGAAACTTCACAGGGGGCATAGCTCAGTTGGTAGAGCGCGTCTTTAAGCCGTTTCTCACTTGATTCTGACGTGCTCTCTATATAGGTAAAATCAAAACTCCCTACGACCCAATTTATCAGCGCCAGTATCAGATTTTAGTATCAGATGAGGCTCGACTGGTAGTCTCCAATGTCATCTACTACCCGCTTCTCAGGATCGCGCTTGAATGCGAATTGCCTAGCTGACGACTCGACAGCGTCCAGAATCGCTTTACGGCCTACGGCGCTTTGTGATTGAATACCGCCATGAAACGGACTTGCCAGCTTGCCGCCTTTTCCAGGATACTTCCCTCTATAGCGGCCGAAATATACGACAACTTGCCGAATTTTTCTTGTTAGGCTGCCCTATGGCTATCGGTACTCTTACATAATGCGACCCCTTCGATATTCCATCAACGTCACATTGGACGGGTGCTGTGATCATCGTGCGATTCTCGCGGACGAAGACTTGCATCGTCACGCGATCGAAAACTTCAGCCAGGCCGATGCCCTCCTCTTTGGCCGGGTGACTTACGAAATGATGGAGGCAGGATGGCGTTGGCCGGCGGGCGCGAGGCCTGATTGGATGCCTGATTGGACGGAACCCTTCGCCCGGACGATCAACGCGGCAAAGAAGTACGTCGTGTCGAGCACGTTGGACCGAGTCGATTGGAACGCGGAGCTCGTGCGCGGGGATCTGGGGAAAGCCGTCCAGCAGCTCAAGCAGGAGTCGGGTAAGGGACTGTTCACGGGAGGCGTGAGGCTTCCGATGGCGTTGGCGGAGCTGGGATTGATCGACGAGTACGAGTTCGTGGTGCACCCCAGACTAGCGGGCCATGGGCCGACGTTGTTTGCGGGGCTATCGAAGTATGTCGACTTGAAGCCCGTGAGCCGGCAGGAGTTCGGCTCGGGGGCGGTGGCGATGCGGTATGAGCCGAGAAGGTAGCCATACCCGGCCATTCATGGC
>DASTDH010000577.1:0-10056 GCA_035710445.1 Chthoniobacterales bacterium | reverse complement strand
GCAAAGATACCCTTCCGGCTTTCGCTCTGGGCCAAAAGGTTGATCAATCCGACCAAGCATTCTTTCGGCAAATCGAACGGGTTGTCTTCGATGCATTGAAGTAGGATGCCGCCGGCGGCTTTCTCGCCAATCATGGTTTCGGCTCTGCGGAGAGGTATTTTTGTTCCAATGCAGAGCAACACGTGCCCTCACTGCAAGGGTACGCCATGCCTGCCAGCGTGGCGGAAACTGACTCTGGGACCGGCGGCAAGCACCCGTTGCCGGCTTTGCGGCTACAAAATCAGCGCTGACGTTCTGCGCGCGTGGGCGAGCTTATTGCCTTTGCTTTTGCTGACCGTCAGCGTTCAGATTGGAATTCTAAGCGATGCTGTCGCTGCAGTCTTTTTGCTGCTTACTCTGTTGCCCCTTTGCCTTGTTCGTTACCTCGTTTGGTTTCCGCTTCGTCCGAACGAAGTGACTGATCGCCGTCTGGGGGAAGCAGCTCGGAAACGAATTGCGGGACAGAAACAGGGAAGAGGAGGTGAGAAGTGATTAGTGAGGTGTCGTCAGGAGATCGGTAGCGCGTTTCACACCCAGGGGTAGCGGCGACTGTCCTCCGCGAGCCAAGCCGGTCTACTGTCGAGAGATTCTGAACGAGAGGAATGAGGCGATCCTGGCCAGAGCGCGCAGTCGCCATCGTTTGGTTCGTGAATGTCGCGACATAGCGGAAGCGTTTTTCCTGATCTTTGAAAACACCATTTAAAAACCGAAGACCGTCCGTCGCGAATAAGAGCGGTCACAACATCTATGTTGTCATTCGCGAACCGCGCTCAGGCGACTGCGCTTTCGGGGCTCTGTATGCGAGTCGCTCCGTTCGAATCTTTAAGTTAATGACGTCAAGCACTTCGGCTGGACAGTCGCCGCTACCAAAGAATCTTGGCGCCTTTGCGTTTTGGCGTAAGATTTTCTTTCGGTCCAGGTGTGCGTGTTCGCGTGATCACGCCACTTGAATCTGCGCTTTTACGCAGTCGGGCGGCATCTTCAGCGCAAAATTGAATGCGTTCACGCTATCCTCGAAATCAAAAGTCCGGCTGATCAGCGGCTTCACATTGATCTTTCCCGAACCCATCAGAGCCAATGCGCGCGGATACACATGAGCGTAGCGGAAGATGGTCTCAATCGATGCTTCCTTTGCTTGCAACCCGACTAGATCGACCGGCACGGGTTCGACCGGCATACCAACGAAAATGATGCGTCCACCGGGACACAGCGGCTCGTGAACTTTCGAGACCGCGGACGGGTGCCCGGAAGCCTCAAACACGATGTCTGCGCCCCACCCATCGGTCATTTGGTCAATCACCTGACGAAGCTTCTGTTTGGCCACATTAATTGGAATAATGGCTCCCAGTGTTTTCGCTAATTCCAGTTTCGGTTCCTGAACGTCGGTGATCACTACCTGGCTGCAGCCGGCGGCCAATGCGGCCAGTGCTGTTACCATTCCAATCGGCCCGGCCCCCATCACCACCGCAAGATCGCCTGGTTTGATTTTCGCTTTTACCGCTGCGTGCATGCCCACGGCGAGCGGCTCGACCATCGCACCTTCGGCGAATGAAACGTTTTCGGGCAGTTTGAAAGTATACGCGGCCGGATGAATCACTGTTCCAGTCAGGCATCCATGAACGGGTGGCGTCGCCCAGAAACGAACTGCCGGATCGAGATTGTAGATACCGAGGCGCGCGGCCCGGCTGTTCGGATCAGGGATTCCCGGTTCCATGCAAACCCGGTCTCCTTTCCTCAGGTTTTTGACCTGTTCTCCAACTTCAACGACAACGCCGGCCGCTTCATGCCCCAGGACCATCGGCGCATTGACCACGAACGGTCCGATTTTGCCGTACTCATAGTAGTGGACGTCGCTGCCACAGATTCCAACGGTCTGAATGGCGATCTTTACGTCGTGCGGACCAAGCTGTTCCGGCAACTCAATCTTTCGTAGAGCGAGTTCGCCTTTACGCTCCAGGACAAGGGCTTCTTGCATAATAGGTTGAATGTCATGCCAAGATGCAAAGCCGCCAAGGAGGAATCAGAAAAAAATAGAGGAGGGCGTGTCGCTCCGCGAGCGCCGATATGTTCTGTGGCAGAATCAAGAAATTCTTCCTTTGCTTCGTTGGCTTACTTCTGTTTAAAATCCTCCTTTGCGTCTTGGTGTCTTGGCGTGAGATTATTACCTCGTTAACCCCCAAAAAGATGAAGTCATGAGCGAAGCTCCCGTACAAATCAAAGACTTGGTAAAAACCTATCTAGACGATCGGGGAAACCCGACGTTTACCGCGGTCAAGAATATCAACTTAGACATCGCGAACGGCGAGTTTATGGTCCTGGTCGGGCCTTCCGGCTGCGGAAAATCAACCACCCTCCGTATGATTGCCGGGCTCGAAAGAGTAACTAGTGGAACGATCTCGATCGGAGGACAGGTAGTAAACCATCTCGAGCCCAAGGATCGGGGAATCGCCATGGTCTTCCAGAGCTATGCTCTGTACCCCCATATGACCATCTTTAAGAACATGGCATACGCACTCGAGTTAACTAAAAAGTCGAAGGACTACATTTCGGATATGGTCGGACGCACCGCCAAGGCTTTGCAGCTCGATAAGATGATGGACCGGAAACCGCAGGCTCTCTCCGGAGGT
Organism: Chthoniobacterales bacterium; assembly: GCA_035710445.1. Taxonomy (GTDB): domain Bacteria; phylum Verrucomicrobiota; class Verrucomicrobiia; order Chthoniobacterales; family JAFAMB01; genus DASTDH01. The sequence continues at coordinate 7,390 of DASTDH010000577.1, read as the reverse complement.
CAGCGGCAGCGTGTCGCATTGGGCCGTGCTATTGTGCGGGATCCCCAGGTCTTTCTTTTCGACGAACCGCTGTCCAACCTGGATGCCAAAATGCGGGTTCAGATGCGCTCAGAGATTTCCCGGCTACACGGTGAACTTGGTACGACGATGATCTACGTCACCCATGACCAAGTCGAAGCCATGACCATGGGCGACCGCATCTGTGTCATGCGAGACGGCATCATCATGCAGGTGGCGGATCCGCTGGCTCTTTATCTTAAGCCGGACAATATGTTTGTGGCTGGCTTTATCGGTAGTCCCCCAATGAACCTGCTCAAAGGCAAGGTGCATCAGCGCAACGGTGGCCTCCAGTTCGTCGAGAATGGGGAAAAGGATAACCTGACATTTCCGCTGAAAGGCCCTTTGCAAACCGTCGCCAGCAAGTACGTGGACAAAGATATCGTGTTTGGCATTCGTCCCGAGAATATCAGCAACGAGCCGAAGGAAGGCTCCAGTACCCCGGTCGCTTTGAGTGTTGAAATCGCTGAACCAATGGGGTCAGAGTCGTTGGTTTACTTGAGGTCGGGCACCGGTTACTTGATCGCCCGAATCCATGGTGAGCATCTCTTCCATACAAATGAGCAAGTGACCGTCCAACTCAACCTGGACAAGGTGGCCCTTTTCGACCCAGAAACTGAACAGGTTATCCGCTGAACCGTTAAGCGATGCCGATATCGGTTTCTGGCAGAGGCTTCATTTGCTATCTGCCATTTGCGATCTGTCGCGCTTTGCCCGGCAATCTGTCATCTCTCATCCGCTTCCTGCGATCATGAATGCCGAGTACTGGGATAAGAGAACAGCCTTGGTCCGAAACGGTGCTGTTCGGGTAATATCTTTGGCCGGCTCCGAAGAGGTCGATTATTGGCGCGACCAGTTTAAGTCAGCTCGTGGAAACAACCGCAAGATTGAGCTGATGACCTGGGCTAGACATGCCACCACATTGCGAGGGCGTGCTTACTACGGGTGTATCGATGAAATTGCAGAGTACATCTTCCGGTTCAGTCGCAGCTCAAAAGGGGAGATTTTGAAATTCGGTCTGGTTGCCTTTTCCAAGTCAGAGGATGGGGCACTGGCGCGGCACGTAATAGATCTATTTGGAGCAGAAAACTGAAGGCCAGGCGTTCTGCGCTCTAATCTCTTGGTCGGGAGATTCGTTGTGCTTGCCGGAACAGATTGCTAGCCAACCGCGCTAGTGAGCGAAATGGTAGTCGTTCGAACGGGAAGTCAAGGCATCCTCGAACCGTGTCCGGGCCGCTCAGCCAATGATAAAGTTGAGGCCAACTGCGCTCTCCAGTGTTGAGCTCGCCGCATGCAATGAAACTGACCAGGTTTGATCCCCGACGATTCCATCGACGGCGACACCGCCCCAGGACTGAAATGCTTCTACTGCCGCCCGGGTATGCGGCCCGAAATCGCCGTCGATGCCCTGTGGCGTCGTGTTCCATTGACCGGGGGCACCATTGGTGAGCACCGTCTGCAGACTGCGAACCACATCACCGGACGATCCCTCTTGCAGGATTGGCATCGGACCTCCGTCTGGTAAGGCTTTCCAAGTCAGTGGTCCGACAATCCCATCGACTGCCAAGCCAGCAGACCCCTGAAACTGCTTGACCGCCGTTTCAGTCGGAGAATCGAACGTGCCATTAACAATGAGTCCGAGATTCGGAGTGCGGCGAAGGCCCCGTTGCAGACGCCGAACCGCTTCACCTGTATCACCTGGGCTGATGGTGGGCTGACCTGGATTCGGCATAATCCTCCTTGAGTGGAAAACATCCCGATCATGAGCACTAACTCGCTCGAGATCAAGCACGTTCAGGGGCCACCGTTGCCAAATCAGCGATCACTCTCCAGGAAGCGACTGCGGATTTCTAATCCGCAATCCGCATTCCGCAATCGAGTGTTTTCTTTTAGCATTGTCTATCCACTACCGGTCTGACATCATACCGGTCGAAATCGCGTATGCGCGTCGCCCTTTCTCTCGTCACAGCAACCATACTGCTGGGATGCGCTCATCAACCGCAATGGAAATGTCAGGGCGTGACTTCGCCGGATCAGAAGTTACGAGCATGCGTCTCCTCAGTCGGGAAACATGGTCCGCCGTTCAATGAATCCCGGATCGAAATTCATGACGTCAGCGATCACGTTCTCGCTTTTAAAGATTTCCGATCGCCCGACGGTGAACATGGACGCAACGTACAGAAAAACGAATGGACCCCTGACTCGCAATTTTATGTCTTTAGCACGGCTAGCTCGGGTGGTCACTCCCCTTGGCATTGGCAAACTTACTTTTACGACCGGCGGTCAAATACTTTCAAAGAAGTCGACGATTTTACCGGACCGATTATCAAACGCGATTTTGCGCTCTCCGCTCCCGACTGGATTGAAGTGACAGTGCAGGGAACCAAGACCGATCCGACTGACATCGTGACCGGGCATAAGGTCAAGCGGCAGCTGAGTCAGCTTCACTAGGGGATGGTTTTATCGGTAGCCCGCTATGCTCCTTGGAGGCGGCGACTCGCCTGTCCGACATAGTCTTGCGCTGGCCACTTGGAGATATCGCTGGTTGATGGCGTGGGATTTCTTTGTGTCCCTCGGCGTTTCCGGCCAAGGCGGCGGACCAAAGCGACTCGCGTGCAGACCCGAAGGGCGCAGTCGCCAGCGCTTGCAATCAAACCTGTGCTCCACTGTTCGGGCGAACAACTCCAAGGCGACTGCGTTTTAAGGCTGGTGTGAACGGGTTGCTCCGTCCAAGTCTCTAAGTTTAACGACTCGAAGTGCTTCGAGCGACAGTCGCCGCTACCAAAAAATGCCGCCCTGGCCGGGGAGGCGAGGAACCGATCCGAACCGAATTAAAAGTTGGCAAACTGTGTCCTGAATCTCGTTGCTCGTTCGTTGTTTAGTTGAAATGAACGAACTGTTGATCGGGTCATCAAGCTTTACGGAAAGGACAAATATGAGCACCTCGCTTCCTGAAATCCTCTTGAACGGCCAACTGGCAAAGAGACGGCTCGATGAGGTTTTTGACATGACGGACTCCGGCCGACAGTCTTTGCCGATCACAGGAAAGGTGCCGGTTACACCTGATCGAAGCGAATCCGTCCAACGGCAAAGACCCACGCGAGATCTTGCGTCTTCGCGCGATATCTTTCGCGATTCGACGAGAAACCAGAGCAGGCCCAAGCGCTCCAGGCAGCCCGACAGTGATATGACGGCTTCGTGCTTCATCTTGACGTTACTGCTCATTGCAACAATTGTCGCCGTTTACACTGACCGCCCGGTATTCTGGCTCTTAATGGGGCCCGTTCCCTTAGCCGCCGGAATTGCGCTTTTAGCCTGTTTTCAAACGGGCCGGTTGATAATGCCTTACTGCAAGACGCCAAGATGCAAGAGCGGATCGAACTGTTCGGCGTAAGAGACGCGTCTGGAAACAGGTTCCATGGGGCGCGCTTTAATCAGCTTCAGCTGTCCTGAACCGCGCCTTCGCCACTGCCAAGGCCGACGCACGCCGAAACGCCAACACACCCATCCATCCGCAGCTTACGAGATTGTCGCGGTTGACAATCGGCTACATCGATGACCCGGTCGTGCAAGTCACGGAGAGTGCTTCGATGGCCGACGCTGATCAAGGTGGGCTCCCATGACGCAGTGAACAGCTTGTTGTAAAGACGGACTTCGCTCGGTTCGTCGAGGGCAGATGTCGCTTCGTCGAGAAAAAGGAAATCCGGTTTCACTAGCAGGGCGCGAGCAAATGCGAGACGCTGCTGTTCGCCGAGTGACAGACGCTGGGACCAGTTGTCAACTGTATCCAGTTCGCTTTTTAGCGAACCAAGTCCTACTTCGTCGAGCACCTCTGCGAGCGCTGCCGTTTGTCTGTCGCCATCTTGATGATATGGGTAAAGCAGCGTCCGGGTGAGCGAGCCGAGCGGTAGATAGGGGCGTTGCGGTAGAAAGAGAGTCAGGCCTTTTCCAATCCGAACTTCGCCTTCGCCAAATGGCCAGATCCCGGCGATGGCTCGGAGTAATGTGCTTTTGCCTGCGCCGGTCGGACCAGTGATGAGCACTGCTTCGCCATCAGCCGACGCAAAGGTGATACCCTCCAAGAGCGGGGTGTTATCCGGCAGCTCGAGGTCGAGCCCGTGAACTGCGAGACCAACTCCGTCTCGCCGAACGATGATCCGCTGTGGTCTCCGGACCGATTGATTGATTGCCGACAAACGTTCCTCGAAGCCGATCAGTCGTTGCGTTACTGCCTGCAGAGTCGCGATCTCGGTGTACGAACTGATGATGAATGAAAGCGAGCTCTGCACCGACGAAAAGGCGTTGACCACTTGCATCAGGCCGCCTAACTGGAGCTGTTTCGCAAAATATCGTGGTGCGACGGCGACCACCGGAAAAATAATCGCGACTTGGTTATAGCCTGCCGTAAACCAGGTAAGGCGTTTCTGCCGCTTTATAAGGTGACGAAAGTTGTCGAAGACGCTTTGAAAGCGCTCGTGGAAGACCCCGAGTTCCACCGGTTCACCGCGGTAAAGAGCCACGTTTTCCGCGTTCTCCCGCAAACGAACCAGGCTGAAACGGAAATCCGCCTCAAACTGCTGTTGGCTAAAATTCAAGGGCACTAGCGGTCGACCGATCTTCACCGTTAGCCAAGTCCCAGCGCCGGCGTAAATCAACGCAACCCAAACGAGGTACGCGGGTATGTAAAGTGTGATCCCGTGACCAAGTGGAATTTCGGCCGGCCCGGAAAGTCCCCACAGGATAATGAGAAACGAAACTAATGAGACTACTGAAGTGAGCAGTCCGGTGGATAAGGTCACCACGTACGTCGCGAACAGATTGAGGTCCTCCGAGATACGCTGGTCTGGATTATCGGTGGTATTCTGTAGTTGCAGTTGAAAGTAGGCGCCGTTGCCAAGCCATGCGCCGAGGTATCTTTCGGTCAGCCATCGCCGCCAACGTAAACGCAACATCTGGCTGAGATAGAGTGCATAGACCGAAATCGCGATGAAAAGGCCGGCTAAGATGCAGAAGACGCCGATCTGGCGAAAGAACTCTTTGCCATTGAATGCCTGGAGAGCGTTGTAGAAAGAGTTGTTCCATTCATTGATTCGTACGCTGATATAAACGTTACCCATGTTCAGTGCGATTACGATAAGGAGTAGCCCCCAGGCCGACCACTTCTCTTCGGAGGTCCAATATGGCTTAGTCACTCGCCATAGGTCACGTAATACGCTTCGTTTTGTTCGATCCACGGTCCGCAGATGATCTGACCGTTACTTAGCCCAGCTCGGATGGCTGATTCCTTGCATGGAGATTACAAGCGGGAAAGGATAGGGATGCCTAGAACCGATAGCGGTTGAGTCCCAAACGATGTGCCGGTGCTAACTTTATTTCGCCACCGTATCTTGTGCCATTTATTTTGAATTCCACATCCTGTAGTGTAATCTACAAAATTGCCCATGAACAGACGCCGCGGTCGGCCATTGAGGAGACGAGTAAAAGCCCAGCCAAATGACTCTGAGCGACGACGTGATTCAGAGAAAGCCTTGATCAAAAGTGTTGGTCCCGGCGCGTTAATCGCCTTGGGTGTGGCCATTGCAATCGGTTTTGGTGCATTCTTTGTGTTCAAGTCGAGAAGCACAGCAGCGAAGCACGCTGGGAATACCCAAATCGTGGCGGCGCCGACGTCGGCTCCCACCCCGGTCGAAAAAGGGGAACAGACTGGTCCCGCACCAGACGACCTGGATGCGACCCGATCTGGAACGATCGTGGCGGAAGAATCGACCCAACATCAATCGCCTGAGCCAACTCCGGTTTCCAGTGCGCCGCTTCCCGAACCCACGGCGATCGTGGATGACAATAAAGCGCGCGACGCAAAGCCGTCTGAAGCGGAACGCAAAAGCATCGAGAGAGAACGCCGGAAAGCGGAACGCAAAAGGTCTCGGTTGGAAGCCATGCACAAGAAACATGAGATATCCGACGAGGCTTACAAGAAGGGTCAAGACGAGTACAAAAGCGAGATGGCAAAGTATCGAAGCGTTATGGATGGCGCCGGCTCCATTAACGAATAGAGCATCTTAGACGGTGGAAATAGTTGCGACGGCTCGCTGCAATGACTGAAGAATTGGGTTGTGATTCTCACCGGGCCTTGACGGCTTTTCTTATCGCCTGTTAGCGTAGCCGTCCCCGCTGACCGCCTCCGTCTTCCGGCCCGGCTTGGATTGCAAACAATGGATACGATTACCACCGCCGTTCCGTACATCATGGTCTTATTGGTCGCCGGCATGGCCTGCGGCTTCATTAACACTTTGGCTTCCTCTGGTCCGGCAATCTCGCTCCCGATGCTATTGACCCTTGGCTCCCGGCGTTGGCCGCGAACGCGACCAATCGGCTCCCGGTCCTCGGAGCGACACCCCGATCTGGCTCCGTTCTAAAAACGTTTTGCCAAACCCGGTGTACCCTACCGAAACTAAAGGGATGCTGTACTTGAGTGAGTCCGATCTACAGTTCCTGGTTGAGACGGTGGCCACCAATCGTCGCGATTACGATCACATCATCAATCTTGTTCGCGACAAGGAAGATCTCCTGGAGCCAATGTTGGCAGATCCGAAACTCGCGGAGCGACTCTTGCAAGAAAGTGAAGCCTTTGTACGGATCTCTCCGTACATGCTTTTTTCGGTGCTGCTACGCCGGGTGGGAACGGATTTAGAGAAGGAAACCTATGTCTTTGAAGTAGAGTCCAAAGGGAAGCGAATCCCTGTCTTCGAGGCGGCGGCTGTGGCCGAGCTACTCTCAAACAAATCGACTCGTGACTATCTCGTCGAGCTCCTTGCTTCCTTCGTGCGAACAAACAGTGGTGTCATTTATTGGCGGGAGCGCGGTGCTTGGCATAAAAAACGGTTCAGCGATATCGATATCGATGATATGATCGAGTTGGCCCGCATCATCGACTCGGAGATCCGGCCTTTGCTCTATCGCCGAATTGCTGATCTCACCCTGTTTCTGAGCGGCATTTTTCCCGATCATGCGACCCAGTTTGCTGCGCGCCCCACTGGCATGCTTTCTTCCAGGCGCATGCTGAAAGATTATGAGCAGCAGGGAAAGCGCTTTTACCGTGTGGCTGAGCGAGAGACGGATCAAGACCAATTGCGACCGGTTTTCGCGCTGCTCGCCGAGCAGTTCATATTGGCACGTTGGGCGCTCAACACCTTGAGTGATCGTTATCTTAAAACCTATCGCGCACGCTATTTTGATTTCCCGGGACAGCAGTGAACGGAAGAGGATCTCACGCCAAGTCCTGGTCCATCTGATAAAACTGGCAGCTGATCCCGCCGAATAAATCAGTTGCGAT
>DASTDH010000576.1:0-5315 GCA_035710445.1 Chthoniobacterales bacterium | reverse complement strand
GCCGGTTGTGGTATTTTCCCACACCAGATCGGATTGACCGTTGCCCTGAAAATCTCCTACTCCGGCGATATGCCATTGGGTAGAAATCCTGGGCAGATTGGCTGTACTTTGCAGAACTCCATTCCGCATGAACCAGATTGCGCGCTGGCCGTTCGCAATATTCTCCCAAACCAAGTCTCCGAATCCATCACCGTTAAAGTCTTTGTCGACGCCGCTGCCCGATTTTGGTAACCCGAATACGGCGACCGAGTTGGATGTACCGATGTATACCCTTCCATTGCACACCGTCGGGACGGCAAACTTGACCGCGTCGCCAATATTGCCGCTGTTGAAAAGTTCTACCGCTATGTTTATCGCGTCGTAGGCATGTAAGATCGCTTGGCCGGTATTAAAATTTCTCTCGCACGCCCAGACGATGCCGTTGGTGTTTCCGTTCGATGAAACTGTCGGCGTAGGACCGGGGAAGCCGAATAGGACGCTGGTTTGATGGAGGGCAGCAGACCCAAGCAATGGCTTGTTCGGATTGCTAAAGTCGAATTGAAATTGCCAGAGCGGTTCTGGGTCGCCGCGCTCGCGACCGCCTCCGAAGTAAAGGAAGGTATTGAAATACGCCGGTGACGACCAAACGCCTCCGGTCAGCACACCGGGCAATTCCTGATAGATCTGGCTGTTATCGCTCGGATTGAACTTGCCAAGGTTATCCCGGTCCAACAGGTAGAGATTGGTGTCCTTCCCTGCGGCTACCAGCAAGTGATGAACCTGATGATTGAGGTCGAAGAGATCAGGCAGCACCAACGGGCCACCCGACCCGAAATCGGTATTGTTCGCTGCAGCGACATCTTGGTCGAAAGGAGTAAAGTAGTCGATAACAGCGAGACTACTGTTTGCCAGCTTTAGGACAGTATCTCCAAAATCTCTGTTTGACGGGAAACCGCTGCTCAAATTGGTGTCAAATGGGCCGTTGCTGGTCGTCACATAGATGTTCCCAATCGAATCGACTGCCGGTCCGTTGCCCGACTGCCAGATACCGTTTCCAGACCCATCCGGCAGGTCGCTACTCGGGGGTGATCCATTCGGATTGGTGTTGAAAACCTGCGCTTGCGTCAGGTTGCTCTCGTTATAGGCGATGATCCATCCAGTGTAAGGTGTGTTGTCACAAAAGCTCCCCCATGCTGTGTAGATCCTGCCACCAAGTAGAAGCAATCCAGCTCTGCTGCGCTCAGTTAATGGGTTGAAAGTGTTGGCCGGACCGCTTCCGCTGCTTGATGCAGTGATAATCGTGGGACTTAGTTGGTCTTGTCCGGTCGAAAGATCAATCGCGTGAAGCCGGTAAAAAAATTGGGTTCCATTCTTGCTAAAGGCGACAACGAAAATGGTGCCGGTGCCATTCGGACCTGTCGCTCGATCGATAACCGGCGTGGCAGTAATCCCAATTTCCGGTTGCAGTTCCTGACAGCCAACGTCGTCCGACAAAACTGGAGTCTCCCCAGGCTGCAAGAGCGATCTTTGCCAATACAGGGCGCCGGTATCTGCATCGAAGGCATAGAGACTGTCGTGCTCCGTCGCCACATACAATACGTTGGCCACCTTGGGTTGGCCGCCGTTGGGTGAGATTTGTTGCCCTGTTACGTAAAGCGGCTGGGCGTAGACTTGGCCGTCCACTTGATTTTGATAGAGAAGACCGAATGCGCCCGAGCTCACATTCACCGGATTCAGGATCGTCTCATTGGGATTCAGCCCAGTACGGGCGACATCTCCCCGATTGGTAAGAACATCGGTGGCGAGCGCATTAGAATTGCGCGCGGCCGCCGCGAGAAGAATGGCAAATACAAATAGACAGCGATTCATGGTGGCTAACTGGGTAGGAGGTGATGCTCGACTGGCCAGTCCAGTTGGGTCACATCAAAAGGGATCTGCTGCGCTATTTGCAATACTCGAGAAGGCCAAGATAAGCGCTCTATTTATAAGGGTAATGGAATCTATGGAAGCCGATTGGGTTCCCTGGAACAAGAACAAATTTGCTTGCGGAAATGGCAGCCCTCTCTTTCCCTGCCGGAAGGCTAACGACCTGTTACCATCAGTCCGCGAAAATCGAAGAATGCCTTTCAAGAGCTGTCAGTACGTTCGTCTTCCCTCGGGACTAAAAAAAATGAAACAACTCATTCTCTGGCTGCTGTGTGCGCTTTCTACTTCCGCCAATGCGACCACCTGGTACGTAAACAGCGCTGCATCTGGTAACTGTAATGGAGTTGATTGGACCAACGCTTGGTGTAACTGGTCTTCGATTAAATGGGATTCGGTCAATCCCGGGGATATCATCTATGTGGCTGGAGGCGTCTACTCTGGACAGTTGACCATTGGTCGGTCGGGCAGGGCGAAATCGCCAATCACGATTGAACGGGCGCGTTCGACCGACGCTGCCGCAACCAGTGCGACCGGTTGGAAGCCATCGTTCGACTCCCAGATCGTTCACAATGTGCCGCGCGGCAAAGCGGGGATTTACATCAATGAAGGCATTGGCAGTTTCGTTATCATCGATGGACGGAAAGATGCGGGCTGGCGCATCAACATTTCGGATGCCTCAGCCGGTGTCGAGATCGATCAGTTCGCAGCCAGCAACGTCACCTTACGTTATATTCAAGTGAACGGTCCGGGAGTGATTATGGAAACGGGCGATGTACGCGGGTTCAACCTGACACCTAAAAGGGGTCGCATGTCGAATATTGTTGTCTCCCATTGCGAGGTATTGAACGGCTGCGATGCGGCCATGTACCTGAATCTAGCCGACAACGCGCTGGTCGAATATTGCTCCTTCCACGGTCAAGACTCGAAAAACCCGGCGCAATATCACACTAACGTCATTTACTGCGGGACGGTTACGAACAGCACCTTCCAGTATAACCGGCTCTACGATATTCAGGTTGAGGGTCTTTTCTTCAACGATCCCAACATCCAGAATATCCGGATTTACCGAAATCTGTTCTACCAGGGATCAATCCCGAAGAACAGCGGGCGCGCGCTCCAGTTCACCGGCAAGGGCAACACGAACATTCTCGTGTACAACAATACCTTTGTAGATCTCCCTGTTGGAATCCAGCTCAGCAGTCCTGGGACCTATACCGCCTGCGAGTTCAAAAACAATATCGTTTTTGGTTGTACGCTCAATTTGGGACCCGGCTGGGCGAGCGATTACAACCTCTTTTCCGGCCCAACCTCGGAACCCCATTCGATCGGCAACGCGTCTAATCCCTTCCGAAACAGTGCAAATTTTGATTACCATTTGCGGCCGGGTTCACCGGCGATTGACAAAGGGTTAAAACTCGGCCCGCCCTTCGATGTTAACTTTGACGGTAACGCCAAGGCTTCGAGTAGTGGCAGTAACATCGGCGCCTACTAATTTTTGGTGCGATCTAGCCGGACGGCGTCGCCCGCACCGACTCGAACGCTTCAAGGTCAGTAAAGGTTCGAGTGGTTAAGGTCCCGAGGACGACGGACCCGTTACGATTGGAGCCACCTAAAATTACGCCGGTTCTTTTCGGCCGCTCACCTACTCTCACAAAGGTAAGCTTGCCCTTCGCAGTTGGAAACGGCAATCTGTTGCACGGGCGACCGTGCCAATGGTGGTTCGTTCGTCCGGCGTCTTGTTACTCATGAGAGAGCGTCTCGTCTCCCCTGGATTTCTGGCCAGAGGGAAAACATCGAATAACGCATCTGTGAAATGATACGTCGCCAATGGGAACAATTCGATGACCTGGCTAGACCAGGAAGCATGGGCAGCACCAATATCGTAGACGACTTCAGTAGCAAAGCCGACGCGGGCAAATTGGCGATAAATCTCAAGCCATGAGGGTGCTATTACTTTGGCAGGGCGAAAGGTTTCGAGATCTCTATACACACGAGTTGTCTGGGCTGCCACGGGATTTCTACTCCGGGGCCGTTGCCTGGAACGAGGGTACCCGAAGAAGTTCGGTCGGGCGGAGGCGTAACTTCTATTGCTCTTCGTGTACAGAAACGGCAATCTCTTGGCGGGACGAGCCGGCCAATTGTGGTTCGGTCGTCCGGCGTACCTGTTACTCCTAGTTTCCCGATCTAAGAGAGCATCGCGCCTTCGTTGGATTCATGGCCACGGAGGGAAAACATCGAGAAGCTCATCCATGAAAACCACGGCCAGCATTGGGACTGCGATGGTGAGTTTACGGTTCAGGGCGACGGAACGCTTGCCCGCATTGTCAGAGTCGAGACATGAACTAGGACGGCCCAACTAGCTCTTCGGCTCGCTCCAGTTCTCGATACAGATTCTGAAGGGCGCTACCGAAAGCAGCCTTCCTTTCATCGACTAGGGCGGCGTCGCGGAACCGGTAAACAGCGCGGATGAGGTCGCGCATCACGATATCTCGTCCTGCCATTGTTCGCTTGAGCCCGGCCTCGATTGCTGCGCCTTCACTTTCGAAGTGCCGGTCGTCAGGAACGCTGATTCGCGCACCGTTTTCTTCCAAGAATTTGCGTAATCGCTGAAGTGTTGCCCAGGCAGGTTCGCCGGCTCTTTCGATTGGCTTCGAGTTCATCCAAGATTCGTCGCATCGCTGCGTCAGGAGCCTCGCCCCTACGGAATAGTGTACAGATGAACACATATGTTTTTAAGATCCGAGGTAGTGCTCAATACTTATTCGAAGAGGCGGGCATTGAAGGCAGCGGCTTGGATCGACTTTAGCGGCCGGTTGGTAAACCGGTAGCGGGAGACAAATCCAAATGAGAACTTCTTGCCGTTTCTCCCTCCTCTTGGAGGCTTTCGGGTTGCTCGGTACCGCCCTTGCCGATTCGACCGATGACGCACTGAACCAGTTCTATACTGAGAATATGATGGGCCAGCTGACCTCTGACATGTCCTCCGGTGTCAGCAAGCAGCCATCTGCGAGCCCGGGAGGAGCAAAGGTTCACAATCGAGTAAAGGTTCGCAAGGGCGACAATCTCTCATCCGGCTCGAGCCGAAGTACCAATACAGGCTCGCCTTTCACATATATGCCGTCAGCGGCTGTAACCCGCAAAGTTTACGCCGACTTTACCGCAGACTACTTTGGGAATCAGCCCAAAGCAGTCAATGTTCAGGCAGCGCAGAAAGAATTCGCCGGACATTCGGCGGACAACCGTTTCGATTCTCGATTCTCTCAATACGATTTTTCCAACCATAACGCGGCAGATTCGTTTGCAGGCTTATTGATTGTCGCATGGGAGACTGTCAACAACCAGAACGCTGCGGTCCATCCTGCCGGCATTCGGCAGGTGCGCGCAAAGGTAAATGAGTTCATGGTTTCGAA
>DASTDH010000575.1:0-5945 GCA_035710445.1 Chthoniobacterales bacterium | reverse complement strand
TAGGTCCAGAAAAAGGCGCCATTCATCTTGCCACCGCCGCGATTGTCAACGGCGTCTGGGATCTCTGGGCCAAGTCCCAAGAGAAGCCGGTCTGGAAGTTGCTGGTTGACATGAGTCCACCGGAATTAGTGCGCTGCCTTGATTTTAGATATGTAACTGACGCGCTTACACCTGATGAAGCGCTTTCCATCCTGGAGGCCAACGCTCCGACGAAAGCGAAACGGGAGCGTCAGATGCGAGAGTCTGGCTTTCCTGCCTATACTACCTCAGCGGGTTGGCTCGGCTATTCCGACGAAAAAGTCCGCCGCCTAGCCCATAATGGAGTCGCCGCAGGTTGGAACTATTTTAAGCAAAAGGTGGGCGGCGATATCGAGGAAGACGTTCGTCGTGCACAAATCCTGCGCGAGGAGATCGGTTGAGAACGAAAACTGATGATGGATGCCAACCAGGTCTGGGATGTCGAGCAGTCGATTCGCAATATGCGTCGTTTGGCCGAGTTCAAACCGTGGTGGATCGAAGAACCGACTAGCCCGGATGACATTCTGGGACACGCGACGATTCGTAACCAGATCGCCCCAATTGGAGTCGCAACCGGCGAACACTGTCACAACCGCGTGATGTTCAAACAACTGCTGCAGGCAAGGTCGATCGACTTTTGTCAGATTGATAGCGCCCGGCTCGGCGGACTGAACGAAGTTCTGATCGTCTTATTGATGGCAGCTAAATTTGGCGTGCCGGTGTGTCCGCATGCGGGCGGCGTCGGGCTGTGTGAATACGTTCAGCATATTTCATTGTTCGACTACATTTCTGTAGCTGCTTCCCTGGAGGGTCGAGTGCTCGAATATGTCGATCACTTGCATGAGCATTTTCTGGATCCGGTCGTGATTCGGAATGGACATTACTTGCCTCCGGAAAAACCCGGGTACAGCATCACCATCCGGCCTGAGAGCCTGAAACAATTCGATTTTCCTAACGGACCAGCCTGGCACGGCCACCAGAACCGGCAACGAGCATTCAAGGCTAGGAGGTAGAAGCCGGAAGCGGGAACTCGGAAGGTGGTTCTCCGCTGGTTTGGGTGGGTAATGAGAAGTAGAAGGACGCAGCTCTAAAGTCGGATTTTTTTTTGAACAGAAGGCCTCAGAGAATCCTGATTAGTAGCTACGACCTAGTCTGAAAACAATCTGTGTAAATCTGGACTACTGCCCTTTTTCGCCGATCCGCCGACACGCCGATATGGTGGCCCTTTTTGTTGCGGCTCCGCTGCGCTCTGAATTCCGCGGTCTATTCCCGCCAATGTGCGGGCACATCTATGTACGAGCGATCGAGGTCTGCAATCGACGAACAACCGAGCAATTTAAGGGTCCGCTCGACATCGGCTCGTAAGATTTCCAAAGCTCGAGTTACGCCGGATTCCCCAGCGGCGGCAAGACCATAAGCATAGGCGCGACCGATCAGAACTGCGCGAGCCCCAAGGCAGAGCGCCTTGACGATGTCGCTTCCGCGCCGAATCCCGCCATCGACCAGCACCTCGATACGGCCATTGACGGCAGCCACGACCTCGGGCAGCGCTTGTAAGCTGGTCGAAACACAATCGAGTTGGCGTCCGCCGTGATTGGAGACAACGACCGCAGTTGCACCTTCGTCAATCGATCGCCTAGCGTCATCGCCAGTGAGAATTCCTTTGATTACAATCGGTCCGGACCAAAGGTTTCGGATCCATTTCATGTCTTGCCAGGTGAACGCAGATTGGGAGAGAGCGGCGTTTACATCGATGAGCGGCATCGGGCCTTGACCAGGGATAACAATATTGGGCAATTTTGGAACGCCGCCGTCGAGAAAAAAACTGGTCAGCCATTCGGGACGCGCGAGTAGCTGTGGCAGAAACGGGATCTTGTCCAGCGGATTGCTGCTCAGCAGCTCTTTCATGCCGTTGTGGAAATCTCGTTCCCGCATCCCGGACACGGCGGTGTCAACCGTAATAACCAGGGCTGAGAAGCCGGCGGCTCGCGCACGCTCAATTGCCGGCTCAGCAGTCGCCCGGCCACCGATCAGATAAAGCTGGTAACAGACCGGTCCGGCGGAACCTGCCTTCACATCTTCCAAACGGTGTCCGGAAATCGTAGAAAGGATGTACGCAGTGCCTGCTGCTCCCGCCGCACGGGCTGCTGCCACTTCCCCGCCAGGGTGCATCAGGCGGCTGTATCCAATCGGAGCAAGAAGGGCCGGGAAAGAAATATCCCAGCCCAATACCCGAGTACTTAAATCGCACTTGGATACCGGTATCGCCTGGCGCGGTCGAAAAGTGACCGAGGAAAATGCGCGGCAATTTTCTTGTAGAGTGATTTCACTTTCGGCGCCCCCGTCCAGATAATCGAAAACGACCTTTGGCAGGCGACGCAGAGCCATCGATCGCAAATCGTCAATGTTGACGACACGGGATGGTCGGAGTGCATGGGGGGTACTAGGCATCTATATGCTCCAAATGTCTTGAGTCCGATTTGCTTGTCTTTTGATTCGGGTGACAACGCCAGCCTACGATCAGCCTATGCGGGACGAAAGGTGGGACCACAACTCGATCCCAGTGGCAGTCGATAATTGAAGGCCGGTAACAAAATCCCACAAAGTCAGGGTTGGGCTTCGATCTGCTCAAGTCTGCGCGGGTGGAGCCCAATGGAATTCAGGCTGCTTCTTTGTACTGAAATTCCAAGGTAACCAGCGACAGAGAATACGCGCGGTCCTCGCGAAAATCGCCCATCAAACGGCTGCAGTACGCCGCGAGATCGGTTGCATCCAGCTGTAGAGGCAGTTTCTCGATGATCCGAGACTGGGAATCCTTGGCCACCACTTCGATATTGGATTCCAGCCAGGAACGCAACGGAAACAAGGCGTACTGGCCTCCAGAGTCGGCAATTTCTTGAAGGCGAAAATAACAATCGACACAAAGGCCGGGCCTAATCCGCTTCAAGGCCGACGCGCGCAGCTCGAGTAAAGTATCAGCTTGACGTGCAAAAAGAGGGCAAAGCTTCTTAATGACAGCTTCTGGATCTGAAAACACCGCGCTAAGCTAGTAGGTCTGCACATACTAGCAACCAAAATCCAATGAATGTGAGGTCGATGCGCCCGGGTGGTGGTCGATTACTTCCGCGAAAAATCTCCACACCAATCCCGACCTGCTGTCATTGGAAAGCGTGATTCGAATCTGACCTTATCATCCACATTGAACACTATCGCCATAGGAGCGTGGCGATGGCATTCGCCCTTATCAGCTTCGGTATGCTTCCAATAAGTACACGCCTCACACGCCGCCTGTTTTGTCAAGGTCGCCATACGTCCAATCATTTGCTCGATCGTCGTTGATCACAAGTATATTTGCGCACCCAATCAAGTCAAAAACAGGTAAAGTGGCGTCCGATTACAACGTCCTCTTCGATTTTACACGCTTGCTTCGGCTCGGTCCCGGGCTCAAAGATCGCGTCCCCGCCGATCGTTGCGTCGACCGACTTTTGCTGGATTCGTATTCATCAAATGAACGAGCAACTGCTCTTTTTCACCGGCTGCGTCTTGATCGCACTCGGAGTGAGGTTGGCCTTTGAAAAACGGGTTGCGCGGTAGCGGCGAAATCAGTTTCGTTCCACGCACAGGGCAATACCCATTCCGCCACCGATACAAAGGGTTGCTACTCCCTTGTGCAGGCCGTTTCGCCGTAACTCGTGCAGAAGAGTCACCAAGATTCGAGCGCCCGATGCGCCAATCGGGTGGCCCAGAGCAATCGCTCCACCGTTCACGTTGACCTTGCTCCGCGGCAAATGCAGCTCTCTGATCACCGCCAACGATTGGACGGCGAACGCTTCGTTTGCTTCGATCAGGTCGATATCGGTGACATTCCAGTTCGCTCGTTTCAGCGCAATGTTAACAGCTGGGACTGGACCCATACCCATAACGGCGGGATCAACCCCACAGGTTCCCCATGATCGAATCGTTGCCAGGATCTCCGCACCGCGATCCTGAGCAACCGAACGTGACATCAGAACCAGTGCTGCGGCTCCATCGTTGATACCGGACGAGTTTCCCGCCGTGACTGTTCCGTTGGCGGCGAAGGCAGGGCGCAGTTGACCGAGCCGTTCCAGTGTGGTGTCGGGCCGCGGTCCCTCGTCCTGGTTCACCAACTTCGTTTTTCCACGCTCGGTCACCGGGATCCCGATAATTTCCTCGGTGAATTTACCTTTGGCCTGAGCGTTGAGCGCGCATTGTTGTGACTCGAACGCAAAGGCATCCTGTTCTTCGCGCGTTATCTTCCATCGGGTAGCGACGTTTTCAGCGGTCTGTCCCATGTGGTAATCATTGAACGCGTCCCAAAGACCGTCCTTAATCATCGTATCGACCAATGCTGAGTTCCCGAACTTGGTACCTTTCCGGATATGGATCGCATGCGGGGCTTGGCTCATTGACTCCTGACCGCCAGCCACCACAATCGCACTGTCACCCGTTCGTATGGCCTGGAAACCAACGGCAACAGAACGCAGACCCGATCCGCAAACCTGGTTGACCGTCATTGCTGGTGTTTCGACCGGTATTCTGGCTCGGATAGATGCCTGTCGAGCAGGATTCTGTCCTTGGGCAGCGGTCAACACTTGACCCATAAAGACCTCAGAAACTTCCTCCGGGCCAAGCTTTGCGCGCATCAAAGCTTCCTCGATGACAATCGCTCCAAGTTCATGAGCCGGAAAACTGCTCAAAGCGCCGTTTAAAATGCCGATCGGCGTTCGGACCGCACTAACTATCACTACATCGTCCATAGCAATGCAACTAACTCTCCTTCATTGAGTTGGTCTACCGTTTACACTTGTGGGTAAACCATAATTCTGAGAAACAGGTGGCCCTCACTATGAAGGTATTCGTTCGATCCGTTGGCAGTTTTTTCGCTGCCCTGCCGCCTGGGATCGCTTGGTCGTATGTTGCCGAAGGCGCACTTCGTAGCCTGGTAAAGTTTCAGTTGGTTTTTTGCTTATCCGTGTCCGGCGCCTTGGCCCAAACCAAGTACAAGATTGTTCCTATCCCGACTTCCGCCGGGTCAACCAGTTCCGCCTTGAGTCTCAACGAGAACGGTCAAGTTGTCGGCTATAGTTTTCAAGGCGAAGACTACAAAACTTTTCTCTATGTTTATCCCAGCGGCAAAATCGGAGAAATCGGTTCACTTGGAGGAAAACTGAAAGCGGCTTGCGCCATCAATGATGGTGGCGCTATCGCCGGCTACAGTCAGGACGGTAACGGAAACCTTCAAGCCTTCAGTTATACCGACAAGACCGGGATGATTTCACTGGGGACTTTCGAAGGTGGTTCTACCAGCGAAGCATTCGGTATCAATGATAACAACCAAATCGTTGGTGATGGCGCGACTGGCAGCGCCGCCCATCGCCCATTTCTCTATTCAGGGAAACTTCAGGATCTCGGCATTGGCACGAACGAAGCAGCCGACGCATTCGAGACCGCATACGGAATTAGCGAAAGTGGAGTCGTGGTCGGGAGGTACGATTCTGGAAACGGTGCTTTTCACGCCTTTCAATGGAGTAACGGGCAAATCAAAGATCTTGGCACCCTTGGGGGAACTAACAGCGAAGCGCTCGCCATCTCCAAACGGACCAATTCACTCGTAGCGGGAGATAGTGAGACGCCGAACGGAGCTACCCACGCTTGTATCTGGAGCAATGGCAATCCCAGCGACCTGGGTGTCCTATCGGGATTCGACAAAACGAGTTTTGCGCGCGCCGTGAATCGATCTAACCATGTGGTGGGAGATAGCGACAGCGACGATCAAAAACGCGCCTTCCTTTACGCGAACGATCGCCTCTATGAACTCGATCAACTTGCGACGAATTTGGATGAAGCTGGTTTCACCTCGCTCGATATTGCCTACGGGATCAATGACCGGGAATGATTTGCGGCTG
>DASTDH010000574.1:0-2322 GCA_035710445.1 Chthoniobacterales bacterium | reverse complement strand
AGGACGCCCACCGCATCATCCGCCGGCGCGCGAAAAGCGGCCGGCATCGAGACGCGCATCGGCAATCATACCTTCCGCGCCACCGGCATCACGGCGTATCTGAAGAACAGCGGCAAATTGGAACAGGCACAGCAGATCGCCAACCATGAATCGCCGCGGACAACCAAGCTTTATGACCGCCGACAGGACGAGATTTCACTCGACGAGATAGAGCGAATCACGATCTAAGAAACGCCGGTTACTAACATATTCGACGATTATCATTACTAACGGATCTTCGGTTCGCTTCACGAAATCGCTTTTCTGCTGCGTTTTCGGATTGATGGAAGAACGAGGAGAACTACCTAAACAGCTCTCGAGGCGCAAAAAGCCGGGTGTCAGGATACCGGGTCACTCAGAAACGTCGATCCCGGGTCATCCTGGACGCTTCGAATATTCCGCGCGTCAGTCAGAACTGCGTTTTTTTAGCGGAAGGGGGTAGTAGCCACATCCAACCGAAAACCTCCGCTAAGGATTGATCAGGTCACTATCCAGCGGAAACCAATTATCAGGGGCTTCTCGATGCCCGGTTCGTGGATAGTAAGTAAACGCTCCCCGACTACTCACGATTTACCGCAATTGAAGGAGTTCTGTCCGGATGGCCGACCATACAGGAGGGATTCGGGAGCAAATCATAACAAGGAAGCGCTCCTCGCCTACTTGCAGGTAACGGCACTTCAGAGCAGGCAGGGAGCAAGGCTTCATCTTATCGCGGATGGCTCGTTTGTAAGGCTCAGATGCGAGAGCGTTGTTGTGGGCCGCCGCTCCAAATGCCAATGCCACTTCTGCAAAAATCTGTTGCGTGTTATTACACCTTATGGTGTAATGTTTGCTGTGGATCGACTCTCTGACGTGCTGACAGCCATTTCCCACCCCACCCGGCGAGCCATTATTGGGCAGTTGGCAAACGGACCTGCCCGATTCCTCGATATCGCAAAGCCGTACGACACGGCCTTAAATTCAGTGACAAAGCATCTCAAAATGCTCGAAAGAGCAGGACTCATTGAGCGCAAAAAGCAGGGTCGTGAGGTCCTTATCTCCTTTCGCGGTGAGCCTCTTCGGGAGGTAGCGGGATGGGTGCATGAGTACGAACGGTTCTGGAACGAACGCCTCGATCAGTTTGAGCAGTACTATCGCGACAAAAGAAAAAAGGAGAAGAAGTAATGCCGACCTCTCAGAAGACTCTTGAATTTACGTTCGAACGAATCATCCCCGCTCCTCCCGGTGAGGTGTTCGATGGATGGCTGAATCCGAAGATCCCTGGCAATCCCTGGAATGCAGCCGAGAAGTTCTTGCTAGATCCGAAAGTCGACGGGCTCTTTTTCTGGGCGCTCAAGGGGACGTCCCATTATGGCCGGTTCACTGTGGTCGAGCGACCGGCTCGGATTCAACATACGTGGGTATCGCCGAAGACCCTAGGAAAAGAGTCGACAGTGACCGTGACCTTCAAGAAAAAGGGAGACGAGACCCTGATGACCCTCGTGCATTCCGACCTTCCGGATCATGAGCTGGCAAGAGGGCATGAGAAAGGTTGGAACTACTTTTTAGACATTTTCCCTGGGCAGTTTGGAAATGGCTCGCGAAAGGAGAAGTAGTCCATGGGCTCATGCAACGGTACAACAACGGAAGCCCGCGGATACGCGCGTGTCAACGGTCTGAAGATGTATTACGAAATTCAGGGAACTGGCGATCCGCTGGTTTGCATCCCTCCTGCCTTCGGATACGCCGGCGTGAACCCGTATCCTGCGCTAGTTCAAAGCCACACGGTCATTACGGTCGATCTCCAGGGGCATGGTCGCACGGCCGATATCCCGGAGCGTCCGCTTTCGATCGAGCAATACGCCAAAGATGTGGTTGGCTTGTTGAGATATCTTGGAATCTCAAAGGCCGACTTCTTTGGCGAAAGTTACGGCGGCAATGCAGCGGCCATGATCGCAATTCGCTACCCCGAGCTTATCGGTCGTGTGGTGACCTACGCAGCAACCTTTGGGCCTCCTCAGATTGCCTTAAACCCTCAGACAACGCACTATGACCACCCACCTACCGCTGATTCCAGGAACATCCAATTTCAGAGAGAAAACTACAAGAAAGTGGCTCCTCATCCAAACTACTGGCCCAAAATTTACGACAAGCTTGGAAGCATTCAGTGGGAAGGATTTTCGAACGAAGAGTTGGCTTCAATCAAAGCGCGGATTCTCATCCTTATCGGAGATTACGATTTTGTCCGCCTGGAGCACGCTGTTGAGACCGTCAAGCTCATCCCCAACGCCGAGCTCGCCGTGA
>DASTDH010000573.1:0-4113 GCA_035710445.1 Chthoniobacterales bacterium | reverse complement strand
GAGTTAGGTCGAATTCGGTCATTCGGGATCCTTGTCAAAACTAAAGAACAATAGTTTCCATAATCGGCACGCTTGTGTCCATTCATTTGGCGGGAACATCCCGGTCCCAAGCGCATCCTCGATCCGAGGAAAGGGGCGCTTTTCTGGGTTAACTTTCAGGAGCAGCCGGGGAAAACACCTTTTCACTTTCTTCCGCCAGAGCCGCCGACTTGCCGGGTGTGGTAACGCCAATGCGGGAAGTGTGGGATCGCGACCTGCGCACGCGATATTCCACTCTGACTACTCCATCCACAACCAAGAAGCCCGTTTCAGAAAGAACGGCTATGCCCAAGCATACGAGCACGAGCAAGTTGTCACCTTGGTCAATCGTGCGCTCGTCTATTTCGACGCTCTCAAGTTCCTCAACGCTCACTACATTCGGAGCTACACCGAACCAAGGGAAATCACCGTTAATCCGGTCAATGCTGCTGTTCCCGGCGAACGCGCCGTTGTAATGCTCCGCGAAGGAT
Source organism: Chthoniobacterales bacterium (assembly GCA_035710445.1). Classification (GTDB taxonomy): domain Bacteria; phylum Verrucomicrobiota; class Verrucomicrobiia; order Chthoniobacterales; family JAFAMB01; genus DASTDH01. The sequence goes on along the minus strand of DASTDH010000573.1, from coordinate 3,604 downwards.
ATGGAGTGATCGGCCTGAAGGATGCCTGGACCCTCGAAGAACTACAACGAGGACATATTAATTGGCACTTCGGGCGCTTTTCCATGGAAGAAATGAAGCTAATTGATGCTGATCCGCTGCGTGCGCTCTTCCCCGCGGAACCAGCCGCCAGCTAAGGCAAGCCAGCGCTCCAGAAACTCAGCGACCGCTTCGCGCACCACGTCGGGATTTATCTCGCGGCCAAACATCAGGAGCGCGTTCGGTAGAGTTTGCCGCCTGGACCAAGCGTTCGATTGGACAGGTTTCGCGCATCGGCCGGGATAACCCCGGGCCGCCATTCTGCTGTCCGCGAATAATGGCGCCTTTTGCAAGTTGATTGGCGCTTGCTGCTAGTTACAAACGCAGTCTTCAGCGGTATGCTGTTCTCACGATTGGTTCGCTCAACAACCAACAAACCATGAAAGCTCAAACAGATCATTTCCGCGTAAGCAGCAACGCGCAGGATCGCATAAAGCTGCCGCGCGTCTTTTGGGCTGGGCTGAAGTCCATCGGCCTCACCCCGGGTGCCATCCTTCGCCGAAGCAACCTGCCGCCCACCGTCTACAGCGGGGAGAGCTTCGTCACCACTGCTCAATCCTTCTCGATTTGGCAGGCAATTCGCGAACTGTGCAATGACCCCACGGTGGGCTGGAAATTCATGAGCCAGGTCGAAACCGACCAGTATCACCCGACCCTGCTCGCCGCCCTACACGCCCGAACCTATCGCGAAGCCATCGAGAGACTGGCGCGCTACAAAAAGCTTTGCAGCGCCGAAGAATTTCGGATCACCCAAAAAGGCGATGAGATTCTTGTCGAGGTCTCCTGGCCCTTTGCCGGGGCGGAGCCGGCGCCTGCGTTATTGATCGATGCGGTTTTCGCGCTCGTGACGGAACTCGGCCGCCGCGGCACGAAGAGGAGACTGAACCCCAAGCGCATCGAACTCACGCGACCAGCTGAACGTGAGAATCGCTTCGAGGAATACTTTGGCTGTCCGGTGAAATATCGCGCCACTCGCGATGCGCTTATTCTGCGCGCTGCCGACCTGGAGCTTCCGTTCGTCACGCACAACGATGAACTCCTGCAAATGCTCGCCCCCCAGTTCGAATATAAACTGAAGGAGCGTCGAACGAAACAGAGCACCCTTGAGCAGGTGAAGTGGTTTCTGAAGCGCCTGCTGCCCGGCAGTCGGCCCGACCTCCTCATGGTCGCCAAAGAGCTGGGCATGAGCGAGCGGACTCTGCAACGCCGCATTACCGACGAAGGAACCACCTTCAGGCAACTTCTCAACGAAACCCGCCAGGAATTGGTCCGACAATACTTAGGCAACGCGTCGGTCGAAATCACTGAAGCGGCATTTCTCGTCGGTTACGAAGATCCGAATTCGTTCTACCGCGCGTTCCGCTCGTGGGAGGGCAAAACGCCCGCCGAATGGCGTGCCGCGAATCAACGTCGCAAATCCAAACGGGGTTGACCCCCTCGGCGCATTCGCCGCCCTCGCGTGGGCCTCACCTGCTTCAGCCTAAGGGACTATTTTATGAACAAGAATAAACAAGCAACTGGATCGAACACTCAAGATCGCCGAGACCTCAGTCGCCGTGACTTTTTGGCTAATACTGCCGTTATCGGGGCAGGATTGGCCGTCGGCCCATTGTTGTGGGCCGCATCATCGGATCAGCCTAAGGAAATCAACAACGGGAGCGACCAAGGGCTCCGTAGAGAAAAAAACAATATGAAAACACGAAAACTCGGAAAAGTAGAAGTCTCGGAAATAGGATTTGGGTGCATGAGTATTAGCGCCAACTACGGTCCCCCCGCAGACAGGAACCAAGGCATTCAGGTCATTCGTACAGCCTATGAAAAAGGGGTCACGTTCTTTGATACAGCCGAAGTTTACGGCCCCTATACAAACGAAGAGCTTGCCGGAGAAGCTCTCGCGCCTTTCCGCGACAAAGTCGTTATCGCAAGCAAGTTTGGTTTTAAGATTGATGGTTCAATAGGACTAGACAGCCGACCAGAGCATATCAAAAAGGTGGCTGAGGCCTCGCTTAAGCGCCTTAGAACCGATCGCTTTGATCTCTATTACCAACACCGAGTTGATCCTGAAGTGCCAATCGAAGATGTGGCTGGTGCGATTAAAGATCTCATCAACGAGGGAAAAGTTTTGCACTTTGGTCTCTCTGAGGCGAGTGCACGAACAATCCGCCGGGCGCATGCTGTTCAACCGGTTACAGCAATTCAGAGTGAATACTCGCTTATGACAAGAGATCCAGAACAAAACGGCGTGCTTAAAACTTGTGAGGAACTAGGAATCGGCTTCGTCCCATGGGGCCCACTTGGAATGGGTTATTTGACTGGGAAAATAGATGCTCGCACAAAGTTCGACTCGAAAACGGACCTTCGATCCGAGTTCGAGCGCTTTTCTCCTGAAAACTTAGCAGCGAATATGCCGGTCGTTGATTTGCTGAGACGATTTGCAGAAAAGAAGAACGCAACACCTGCGCAGATCGCACTTGCATGGCTTCTGGCGCAGAAGCCATGGATTGTTCCAATCCCAGGTACACGCAACATAGATCACCTGAACGAGAACTTAGGAGCAATTAATGTTCAGCTGACGCCTGCGGATCTTCGTGAGATCGAAACTGCTTTCTCTAAAATCAAAGTGCACGGTGGCCGTATGTCTGAAAAGCACATGCAGCAGGTTGACCAAACAGTGTGACCAATGGTTTGGAAGAGTAGTGGACGTATTTGAAATCGTCTGAACGCACCTCGATGTTAGTGTTTACTAACTTCAGCGTAAGGCACTGCAATTCGCATAGTTCAGTCGCGCGGACTCCATTCACCTTTGGCGATCGCTTCGGCTTTCATCTGCGCGAAGCGCTCAGGTGATTGCTTGAGCAGCTCGGCTTGTTTCGTCAGATTCAACGTCGCTTTGCGGAACTGGATTGACCGTGATCGCCCCACCGCGAGTGTCCTTGTGCTCAGCGTCGCGATGGTAAGCGGTGCCCGGATCAAAGAGGTGCCTGGCCAGGCCGCTAAAGAAGCTTTCCAACTCCTCGTCGCTTTTGTGGCCTTGGGGGAAGGCTTTCCGGTAGCGGTTCTCCACATCGACCAGTGCATCGGCGCGAATGCGGCGTTTGAGCGCCATTGGTTCGAGTGTGCCTTTGACTTGCAACTCCGCCAATTGTTGCCGCAACGCGGCATTCTCGGCTTCCAACTCAGCTTGGGTTTTGGGCATTATCGTTGTTCTCCTCGTGCGAAATGGTCGAAAGCGTCCAAGAGCTTGTGCGCCGCTTCCAAGAGTGCCGGCGTTTCAGTGCCCGTGGCGGCCGGTAGCCGGAACTCGATCTCATCGGCTTGCGAGATGCGGACCGGCAAAGCCGGCCTTGAATGAAATAATCCTCGACCTTCATGCCGATGGCGGCACCCACCCGGGCAAAGGTGAACACCATCAGGGCGATCAGCGCCCGATTTTAAAGAATCTATCGCATAAGTCTTATTTTGACATAAATTTGGCAAAAGTGCCATTTAATATTACTATTAATGGATATATTCTTTGTGATTTAACTGAAATATGATTTTCCGTCTT
>DASTDH010000572.1:0-8044 GCA_035710445.1 Chthoniobacterales bacterium | reverse complement strand
GCGATTGCACCTCTAAGCGAGCCGCACCGATCGCTTTGATGGGCGGCGCCAAGGATCCTAAACGGACAGTCGCCGCTGCCAAAGAAAGACACCTTCGCCGAGGCCGCCCAAAGCGGAGCATGATCTGAATCGCTACTTCCCCAGTAGCCGGAAACTATCCATGAAGGACCTGATATCGGGATCCTTTAAGGGATTGATCTCCTCCTTTGAGAGTCCGGCCACTTCGTAGACCTTGCCATTCGACTCAAACATGTCGAGGACGACGGAGTACTTGGTCGCGTTAAATCGGTGCGTGCCGGTCAAGCGAAATCCGGCCACACCGTGGTGATTGATCGCTTCGATCGTATGCCGAAAACCGAGCCCCGGTGCGAAAAAACGTTTTTGCAGTTCGTCGATGCTTTTTTCATCCAGTTTAAAATGCGGATCATCCTCTGTCACCATACCGAGGTATACGTAGGCACTGAAGTCTTTACGGTGGGCGCCGGTCAATCCGGTCGGATCCGCCGGCGACATCACCGACCACGGTTGGATCTGCGGGTCTCCTTCTGGAAGATCGACCGAGCAATTGGCATCCCTCGATTTCCATAGCAAAGCGTTCGCCTCCGGAAGCGAGGCCAACAGCAACGATATGACGGCAATGAGTCTGAAACGGGGAAACATAGTGCTAGTTAAGCGCTTTAGAGCTCAAATGACGAGACCAGGATCGTCGTGAGTGGCGGCGCCAATGCGGCAAAGTTGATCGAGCGTTTCCCCGAAAAGCGCGTACAATTCCTTTAGCCGAGCCAAATCCTTGATTTGGCCGCGAACTTGGAACAACAGTTCGCCGATTCCGTCCGGGAAATCCTTTGAGTACCAACCGCTCTCCTTAGCCGCGCTAAAAAACACCTGGGGCTGCTTTTCTAAATGCTGACGGATTTTCTCATCCGAAAACAGCTTCTTGACCTCTTCCACGTTGTTGCTCTTGATGACGAAGGTTTCGTCGAAATCGGGCTGATCTACTTCCAGATCCTGAGTATCACGTGAGCGCCGATCCTCGAAACTGTCTTCTCGAAAGATCGAGAAAACGAATCCATCCTTGTTCACAAATGGTGCCCGCAGCCGGGTGAAGGTAGCTCCGGCGGCGTCCCGGTAAGTGTCGAGTGTGATTATCCAGTCACCAACCTGTGCGCGCACTTTGCTGTCTCCCAACCAAAAGCCGCCATCATAAAAGTTGCCCCCGATTTCCTGAGCGAGTTGCTCCCAAATTCTGTCCCTGGTTTGTCCAAAGAAACGTTCCAATATCGGCATAGACCGGCTCCAAAGCAGGGAAAATACTCTACTCCGCGATCCAGGAAAGAGTTTTTCGACGGCGATTTACTGTGCAGAATTTATCTCCGGTCGCAGTGCCGCTCGGACGGCCGCGAGAAGCTGGTTCGGCATATATGGTTTACTGAGAAGCCCGGAGATTTCGAGGCCGGCCAACTCCTTTGAATCCAGAGATTCCACGTAACCGGTTGAAAGAATCACTTTGGTTGTGGTCGAGACGCGGCGAAGCCGGCGCAGTACCTCTAACCCATTGAGCTGAGGAAGAACCAGGTCGAGCAGCACCAGATCGAATGATTGATCAGACTCAATAATGCGAATAGCCTCCCGGCCATTCTTGGCCACGATCACTTTCGCCGGCAAAGTGTTGAGAATTTCGCATACTACCTGGGCCAGATCCTTTTCATCCTCTACCAGGAGAATCCGCGGCTCAGAACGATTGCCACTGTTGGCCATTTGGACTCTGTTCATTAACTTTTCGCGAGGAAGAAGTTGCGTTGGCGCTCAGTGATGGGGCGCTTGAGGCGTTCAAGAACAAGTAGCATATCTTCCCAAACTTTTCGCTTCTCGGTAAGTGATTGATTCCGAAGTAAATAGGATGGATGAAACGTAGGCATGACGGGAATACCGGCAAATTGGTGCCAGTGTCCGCGAAGGGATTTCATCGGCTGATCCGCTCCCAGCAGACCGCGCATCGCTACCCCACCAAGCGCAACCATGAGCTTAGGCTGGATCAGTGCAATCTGCTCGCGCAGGTAGGGCAGGCAAGTAGCCATCTCTTCGGCGGTAGGCGGTCGGTTACCGGACCTGCCCGGAGGCATGTCAGGTCGGCATTTCAAGACGTTCGCGATATACACTTCGTCGCGCGAAAATCCCATGGTCTGAATGATTCGCGTAAGCAACTCTCCGGCTCGTCCAACGAATGGCTCTCCCTGCAGGTCTTCGTCCGCGCCCGGTGCCTCTCCGACAAACATCAACTCGGCGTCCGGATTACCTACGCCAAAAACGACCTGGTGCCGGAACGCGACCAAATGCGGACATTTGCGGCAGGCTATAGTCGTCTGCTCTAGTTGACGGAATTTTTCGCGCTTAGGAAACTTCCCCGCGGAAGTGGGCGCGGCGACGAGCGAGATCGCTTCAGCCACGACTGTGGGCTCCTCGGTTCGAGAGTGCTCGACGGCCAGAAGCGAGCGAAGCCGCTCAATCCGATCGAGAATTGCCCGATCGAATCGGAGATCAGTCCGGCGCAGAAGAGGCCGTAACTCCTCAATGACTAATTCGATTCCTTGTGTCAGCAAGCTCATCGGCGTCGACCCCCAGGGCGACAAATTCTTGCGGCATTTCTGCTTCGAATTCGAACCATTTTTCCGTTACCGGATGGGTGAACCCCAGGCGCCAGGCGTGTAACATGTGTCTTTGAAACTGGCAGGCATGTCGCCCGTACAATTTGTCTCCGACGATAGGATGACCTGCATGTTGCATATGCACGCGAATCTGATGCGTTCGCCCGGAGAACAAACGACATAAAACGAGCGAAAAGTCACCAATTTCCTGCAGCACTTCAAACCGAGTGCAGGCGCTTCGCCCTCTTTTGACGACGGCCATCTTCTTTCGATGCACCGGATGCCGACCGATTGGTGCGACAATCTCGCCCTGTCTGGTTGAGAACTTTCCTTGGCAAAGAGCCAGATAGTACTTTTCGACCTTCCGGCTGGCGAATTGTCGGCTCAGACCTTGATGAGTGAGATCGTCCTTGGCTACCACCAGGCATCCACTGGTCTCCTTATCGAGCCGATGGACTACCCCCGGTCGTAGTTCTCCGCCGATGCCGCTGAGAGAAGAGCAATGGTATAAGAGGGCATTTACCAATGTGCCGTCTGACCTGCCGGCGCCGGGATGCACGGTCAGACCGGCCGGTTTGTTGATCACAACCAAGTAGAGATCTTCGTATAAGATCGGTAAAGCAATCGATTGCGGAATGATTTCGACCGGTTGCGGCTCCGGTTCGATCACGGTGATCCAATCCCCTGCCTGGACCCGTTGGCGTACGCGGACCTCCTCCGAATTGAGACGGATGTGTCCTGATTCGATCAAACTTTGGACGCGCGCCCGCGATAACCGGCCAATCCGTCGAGAAACGACGACATCGAAGCGTCGTCCGGCGTCGGTTTCATCCGCCTGGAATGTTTCCATGGGCCGAAAGATCCTGTGGGATTACCGACTCTGGGTATCGCCCAATTCTAAATCCGATCGCTCCTCAGGCTTTGGCCAACCGCGCTGCTTCCAAGAGATCATGAAGTAACTTCTTCCGATCACCGGCTCGCATCAGCGATTCGCCCACGAGTACCGCGTTGGCGCCGGCGTGAAGGACGCGCTGGACGTCGGCTGGGGTTTGGATGCCGCTTTCGCTGACGATCGTGCATTGAGAGGGGATCAAGGGCAAGAGGCGCTCGGTTGTGTTCAAATCGACCTTGAACGTAGTCAAATCGCGATTGTTAATACCGACGAAATCGGCGCCGATGTTCAGCGCGCGTTCTAGTTCGACCTCATTGTGTACTTCAACCAGAACATCTACCGCCAGACCGGTGGCGACTTGGTGAAGATACTTCAGTTCGTTATCCGACAGTGCTGCTACGATCAGGAGAATCGCGTCGGCACCGGCCAAAATGGCCTGATAGATTTGCACTTCGTGGACGGTGAAGTCCTTACGCAGCGTTGGAACCGGAACGTGTTGGTGGACCAAAGCCAGATAATCCAAGTGTCCCTGAAAATAGTGCTCATCGGTGATCACCGAGATACAGTGGGCGCCACCTTCGTAATATTGCGTTGCGATCGAAAGTGGGTCGAATTTCTCGGCGATCAACCCGGCCGAAGGAGAGGCTCGCTTCACTTCTGCGATAAACCCGAACGGAGCCAGATCGAGCGCGGTCCGAAAACCGCGGAAGTTGCGGTGTTCCTTTGCGCGTTTCTTCCAGTCGTTGGTGTGAGCAATCCAGGGAGAAATCTCCTGCTGCTTATAATTGATAATCTCAGCGAGGCGGCTCATGCCTATATAATTAGCACGTTTCGGTTGATTCGAGAGCGCCAAAAAAGAACTTGAATCATCCTTTTGAAGGGGCATGATTCCCCCTTCACTCTATGCGGGTGTAGCTCAGTTGGTAGAGCACTTCCTTGCCAAGGAAGATGTCGCGAGTTCGAGTCTCGTCACCCGCTCCACCTTTCTCCTTGGGGAACTCCTTCTGCCTGAGGACCTTGCGCTCCGCAGGTGGTGTGTTTTAGGCCGATTAACGGATAGAACCAAATTATATTGGCTATGGCAAGTCAGATTTTTTGTGCTCTTGAGGTTCTACGTGCTGTCAAATGGTAGAGATCAGTGGTAGACATCTTCCTTTGTGCGTGCTATGGTGCTCTTCTGTGAAAGCTAAAGCAGCTAAACGACTTAAAAGACTCTATAAGATGAAAGGATCGAGGTATTGGTGGTTCCGCTGGAGTCAATACGGCAGAAGATACGCGCAATCACTCAAGACTGAAGATGAAGGTTTGGCCATCACTCGAGCACAAGCTATTCTGGCTGAAGGATTATCTAGTGTTGAGACCTTCAATCCGGCTGAACCACCTCGACGCCATCGGGAGATACACGGTCTGATCGATCAGTATTTGGTGTCAGCCCAGGCGAGAAACAAGAAGCCGTTACGCCCCGGCACTGCAGACACCCGAAAGTACATCCTGCAGAAGTTCGTCAAGGATATGGCGATCAGTCGGGTAGGGGAGATAAACGCACAGAAGATCAATCAGTGGTTGTTGGCGCTAAGGGAGCAGGGCAAGAGCCAAGATACCTGTTGGACTTACGGGCAGAGAGTACGCAGCTTCGTGACGTATCTTGCGCCCAAATATCTGCCGTCTACGACGCTCACTGGCTTTACCTTACCTGAACCCGCCGCCACGGGCCGTCAGAATTGGCTGAGGAGCAATGCGGTTACTAAGGTATTAGACTCAGCCAAAGACGACCCAGAACTCAAATTTGTCCTGTTGTGCGGATTTGACGCAGGTCTGCGTCGTAGCGAAATTTCTGAGGCTAGGGTTGAGTGGTTCGACTTAGAGGCCGGTCTGCTCCATGTAAGCAATAGCGGAGACTTTGTGACCAAGGACCGGGATAACCGGACCATTCCGCTGACCGATCGATTCTCTCAATTTTTGCAAGGCTATTTAGCTGGTCGCGATTCTGGCGAGTACGTCTTAGCACCGGAGAAAACGGTCAAGGGAAAGAGCAAATACCGGTATGACGCCAACAAGCGGGTCCGAAGCTATTTTAGCCGGGCCAAGGTCAATTGCTCATTCCATGATATGCGGAGATCCTTTGCGTCCAACCGAGTGTCAGCCGGTGTCTCAATCTATAAGGTATCGAGTTGGTTGGGAGATGGAATTGTAGTTGTGCAGCGCTCCTATGGTCACTTGGCTCCGCAAGACAGGGACATCAATATAGGTTGCTAGGGATATTCCCCCTGGGAGAGCCGGTAAACCGCAGACATAATGTCTATCCGAGGGTAAAGGACTAATCGGCGTCTCCGTGTGGAAGCGGTTATCCATCCGGCCTCTTCGCACCGTTCCAATGTTGAGCGGGTTCCCAATAATAGGATTGCTTCGTTGCGGCGAACGAAAGGGCTGGCGATAGCGGGTTTTGGTTTCGGCTTGTGGCTCTTCCGGTCGGCCATCAATTGAGAGAGCTGAACGGCCATTTCCACCGCTCGGTCGAGATCCGACCTGACACGGTACACACTGTCTACTAGAAGTTGCATGAAAATTTTATTGTCTTGGGCCGGGCGTTAAAAAAGGCCGGGCTCAGAGGGAATCCCAAGTCTCGCCTCGATGGTTTCGACAATCACATTCGCTTGACGCTCTTCGTCGTTTTCGGGGGAGTGGCTCTGGTCCCACATCATTAAATTCACGGCCTCAGGGCACGTACACAAAGATACGTTTAAAGCTACCATCGGGTCTACGTTCTCATCGAAGGGTTCCACCGGTACAATCCTTGCTGGTTGCATTTGGTCAGTTATTGTTAAGTATTGCTAAGTTAAGTCATTGGTTAAGTGCCGTAACGACATAAGAGAAGTAGCGCGGCCCAGCCCAGGGGGATAATCAATCCCGTCGAAGCCGCTCGCGCAGGTTTTGAGGAGGTAAACGCAAGTCAAAACCCCCTGTACCGACACTCTGCGCTTCGTTTTTAGGGCAACCCGGCTATCTAAAATTGTAGTTTACGGACGTTTTTCTTCCGTTTTTGTGACGCTTTCACGGAGTTTTGCGAGCGTCAAGAACTTTATAGTTGTACTAACTAACTCTTCTGAATCAACTGTTTAAGCCGCCGGGCGGGGCGATGGATTAACCAAGACTAGGATGGTGTGTTTTCACGTTACCTACACAAATCTGTTAGCCTCGTTTGAGGAATTAAATAGGAACCGAAAACGATCGCGGAAGTAAACAACAATTTGTTGTCTAGCCTCGTGAAATCGACTCAGATCGTTTGGATAGTGGTCCGCTAGTCGCTGAAGAGAAGAAAATGCTAGAGGAGTGGGAACGCTTCTTGCAATTCATCTTTCTGAATTCGCGTACTGCGGATCATGCATAATGATCGGGAACTCGAAGATGTTTACCACCGTTGGAGTCATGCCCTCGGATGGTATTCGCGAGTTAAACTGGGCGGGCAAGCGCGAAAAACCAAAATGAATTTTCATGATGGTCGTGTTGCTGGTGTCCCGTCCACTTTGACGGTGGCCGATTCCCGTTGCTGCTCGCGAATCCAAGGGAGTTTGCGAATCAGACTATTGAAAACAGATGGATCATAGCCAACCACAAATCCGAGGACCGATACCATTGCTGCGAACCGAAAATACTGGTCCTGGCTTGCCTCAGAGAACGGGTTTTGTGGAGAAGCCAGAGCCAGACCAGCGACAAAGATGAAATAAACAATGAAACTCCGCAGCATTGAAGCTACCGGGTTTTCGGTCCGCACTAGAACATTCGCAACCGTTAGGTTTTCGGGTGCACCAACGCCCAGAGGATCTTCCACAAAGCGGCTGTACGTAAGACGGCTGGAAATACCGCCGGCTAGCCCGGCTAAGCAAGTGAGCAAGGCTGCGTTAGTTGGAGTGTAACATAGGCATACCCGGAATAGGTCTCGTAGGTTGAAGCCTTTTGTTAGCCCATCGCGAAATGGCTTCGTGTCAACAAATAGTCCAGCGGAGAAAAGGACGATCCAGCAAATAATGCATGCCACACCCCCAAAACTTAATGACCACTGTCCAAACTGCTTTTTCATAAACGTAAGGCTGAAAATTCGCCCAAACACCGGGCGTGCCATAATTGAGATAGCAGCCATCGTGCCGCGGTGAACCCATGTGATATAAGTGCTTGCTATGGAGGTAATTATCGCACAGAGACGACAGAATTCCGCCGTGCTGACCTATTCCGAAAATGGAGCCAAGTTTCCCAATCATGGAATGGGATCTCCATTTTGTAAGCCGAACGAAAAAATACAGGACGAGGGTTGCAAAAAAAAAACGCACCTGACCAAGAAGAAGGATGACTTCGGTAACGCGCTCCAGAATCTGTATCGGGAGTTGGAACGAGCGGAAAATGTAGTTGGCCCCTCCTAATCGCTTCCGCGCGGTCCTTTTTTCCGCTGGAGAATCGGGACCGCCTTAACCGTTCGACAGTGACGAGGATTAGGTCCTCTGGCGAGAAACTT
>DASTDH010000571.1:0-12310 GCA_035710445.1 Chthoniobacterales bacterium | reverse complement strand
AGAAAGCCGAACACAACCGAGCTCGGGACCCTGAGAGTCAGATTTTCGACAGCAACCTTCCGCCGGAACGCGCGCGTCAGAGCCGTCGTCTCGATTGCGTACATGCGGGGTTACAAGTTACAGGTTCGGCGTGGCGGGGTTGCCTGTCCGCGCGAGTAGTTATGTATTTATCCGTCGCGGTGAAGACCGCAGAAAGCGGCGAGTCCATCGCCGCAGCCCAGCACGAAACGCCCTCGTAACCTGCAACCTGTAACCTCTAACTTGCAACCTGTAACTTGAAACTTCACCCCTCTGCCGAATCATAGTGGCTCATATCGCGAAAACGGGCATAGCGGTCTTGGAGCTCGGTCTTGGAAAGCTGAGTGAGGCGATAGAGGCTGAAGGATTCGACGCAGAAGCTGGCCAGGATGGTTCCATGAACGACCGCCCTTTTCAAATCCGTGAAAGTAAAGCGAGATCGGTTCAGGCTCGCCAAGTAGCCGGTGAATCCTCCGGCAAAGGTATCACCGGCGCCGGTTGGATCTTTTACTAATTCCAGGGGATAAGCGCCGCAGCTGAAAAATTCGGTTCGCGACAAAAGCAAGCAGCCATGCTCACCTTTCTTAATCGCGACATATTTTGGGCCCAGATTCAAAATTTTCTTAGCCGCTTTGACCAAATTCTCTTCTTCCGTGAGCTGGCGTGCTTCGCTGTCGTTCAAAACCAACAAGTCGATTCGTCCCAAAAGTTTGATCAGTTCAGGCTGTGCGATGGTGATCCACAAATCCATTGTGTCGGCAACCACGAACTCCGGTCGTTCGCTCTGATCGAGTACATGGTTTTGCAGTTCTGGGCCGATGTTGCCGAGAAGAATAACCGAAGCTGATCGATAAGCGGCCGGCAGCTTGGGACTGAACGTTTCGAAAACGTTCAACTCTGTATGCAACGTCCGCCTTTTGTTCATGTCTGCTTCGTATTCGCCCGACCACCGGAATGTTTTTCCTTCAACGATTTGCAGCCCGGTGAGATCGATCTGACGCTGGCGAAAGAGATCGAGATGTTGTTCAGGAAAATCAGATCCAACGACCCCAACGAGGTCGACCGGTTGAAAAAAACTGGCGCTTACTGCGGCATACGATGCTGAGCCGCCCAGCAAGTCGGGATGTTCTTCGGTCTGGGTTTTGATGCTATCCAGGGCGACGGAGCCCACAATCAATACGGCCATGGCGGCTCACACTTGAGCAAACCACGAGCCTCCGCCAGCGGTTTTTTTGGTACGGATATGCAAAGTAGCCTAGGGCTACGTCCTAGGTGTCTGTCGGAGTGCCGCGAAGCGGTTAGAGAACCTAGCCCAGGCTTTAGCTTGGGTAGACGTCCCCATTAGACGGGAAGCCCTGTATCGCGCCACCCTTAAAGGAACGCCTTGATTGCTCGCGTTCGTGCATTGATATCAGGTGCTAGAAGAAGATCCGAGACGATACAGACTCTTTCGCCTCCGGCGTTAGTAACTTCAGCGAAATTCGTCTCCTTGATACCACCGATGCAGAAAACAGGTATTCTGACTTTCGTCCGAAGTTTCTTGAGATCGCCCAAGCCAATCGCTTGCGCATCCGGTTTGGTGGGTGTCGGAAAAATCGGACCGAAACCGATGTAATCTGCGCCTTCCGCTTCAGCGGCCAGGGCTTGCTCGAGCGAGTGGGTCGATTTTCCGATGATGACCGTCCGGCCAGCCAGCTCGCGTGCCCGGGCGATCGGAGAATCGGTTTGCCCAATGTGACAGCCCTCCGCATTTACTTCGCGCAGGAGTTCCGGGTGATCATTGATAATCAAAGGCACATTGGCTGGTTGAGTGATCAGCAGCATGTTTTCCGCTAACCTGCGGATGAGTTCGAGCGACCGATCTTTCGCGCGCAACTGCAAGAGATCGATCCCACCACGCACCAGCTGCTGGGTGATGTCCGGCACCGCCTCTGGTTGGACATATCCAAGATCGACAATCCCATACAAAAAACAGTGATCTAAGGTGTTCATGGAGCATCCTGCCGACTAACGCTTCATCTCGAGCTGCTTCATCCGAATCAGCTTTTCCACGAAACCGGTGTCGAAATCTCCCCGCACAAAATCTGCGTTCTCCATGATTTTTGCCTGAAACGGGATGGTCGTTCTGATGCCGGTAATAAGGTATTCGCTGAGCGCGCGAGCCATCCGGCGAATGGCCCCGGTGCGAGTAGAGCTCACGCAAATCAGCTTCGAAATCATCGAGTCATAATAGGAGGGAATTGTGTACCCGGAATAAACATGTGAATCGATTCGCACCCCCCGGCCGCCTGGTGCGTAATAAAGCTCGATTGTCCCCGGCGAAGGTTGAAAATTGGCGTCGGGATCTTCGGCATTGATTCGGCATTCGATCGCGTAGCTTCGCGGCCGTGCACTCGCGACATGTTCGGACAGAGCTTCTCCGGATGCGATCCTGATTTGTTCGCGTACCAGATCGCACCCATATACCTCTTCGGTGACTGGATGTTCTACCTGAATCCGCGTATTCATTTCCATGAAGTAGAAATTGCCGTCTCGGTCGACCAAATATTCCATCGTGCCCGCGTTTTCATAACCAACGGCCGTCGCAAGCTTCACCGAACAATTGCCCATTCTTTTTCGGAGATCATCGTCAACCAGCGGTGAAGGGCACTCCTCAACGATCTTTTGGTTTCGTCGCTGAATCGAGCAGTCGCGTTCTCCAAGATGAATGATACGGCCATGACGGTCGCCGATGACCTGAAACTCAATATGATGCGGGCGATCGATAAGCTTCTCAATGTAAACACCGCTGTTTCCGAACGCCTTCTCGGCCTCACTTCGGGCAGCGTGAAAGCCCTGGACGAGGCTGCCGTCGTTGTGAGCGGGACGCATTCCGCGACCCCCGCCTCCCGCCACCGCTTTGATCATCACCGGGTATCCGATTTTTTTGGCGATCTTCAGCGCCTGCTGCTCCGTGTCCACCGTCCCATCGCTGCCGGGTGTAACCGGAACCCCTGATTTCCGGGCTTGTTCACGCGCAGAGTTTTTATTCCCCATGGCTCGGATTGATTGGGCCGAGGGCCCAATGAACTTGATATTGCAGCTGGCGCACACCTCGGCGAAATGAGGGTTCTCCGCCAGAAATCCATATCCTGGATGAATTGCGTCAACGTCCGTAATTTCGGCGGCGCTGATGATACGATCGATCTTTAGATAGCTTTCGGCGCTGGGTGCCGGTCCGACGCACACCGCTTCGTCCGCCAGTTGGACATGCAAGGAATCGACATCCGCCTCCGAGTAAATGGCGACGGTGGCGATTCCGAGCTCTTTACAGGCCCGGATAATCCGTAAAGCGATTTCACCGCGGTTCGCGATCAGAATTTTGTTGAACACGCTACTTCACTCGGAAAAGCGGTTGACCAAACTGGACCGGCGTGCCGTTTTCCACCAATACCTCCACAATGACACCGCGCACTTCCGCTTTGATTTCGTTCATCACTTTCATTGCTTCGATAATGCAAACGACCGATTCTTCGTTGATCTCTTGACCCGGCTGGACATACGGCGCCGAATCCGGCGAAGGAGCTCGATAGAAAGTCCCAACCATCGGCGACACGATCTCCTTCAGCTTTGATTTCTCTTCGCCGATGCCGCTCGATCCGGTGACATTGGCCGGAACGGTATGGGTGGGAATAGCCGCCGGCGGTATTGCCGCCGCGGCGATGACCGGAGCCGCTGGACGCTGCGCCTCTAGTTCAAGTTTAAATCCTTCTCGCTCCAGCTTGAAAACGGCGAGATCGTTTTGTTTCATTAAGTCAATGATTGCTTTGATGTCGTCCAGGTCCAAGATGGGTTCTCCTCTTTTCGATGGAGCGTCATGTTAGGCTGCTGTCGAGAGATCGCGCAAGTGAGTTTCTTTAGGCGATTTATGAGGAGCGTTGCCGGGGGTGGCGACATCAAATGAAAAGGCCGGCAGGGTCTTACCTATCTGCTAACTAACTTTCAGCATGGCTACTCGCTATCACTCCTTGAGCAAGTTGGTCCAGGCGCTTCGCGCCTGCCGTCGCTGTCCGCAGATGCTGTTTTCGCCGATCAGCGGAGGACCGATTTCCAGCCGAGTTATCCTGGTCGGACAAGCTCCCGGAGTTCGAGAGCCGCAGGCCGGGCGGCCTTTTGCTTGGACTGCCGGAAAGACGTTATTCAAATGGTTTTCCGAAGTTGCGGGCGTAAATGAGAGCAATTTTCGCGCAACAGTCTATATGGCCGCAGTGTGTCGCTGTTTCCCCGGTAAAACGGCCGCCGGTGGTGACCGAGTTCCGTCTCGGATCGAGATCGAGAATTGTTCTTCCTGGTTGGATGCGGAGATCGCGCTGCTTTCCCCCGGTCTGGTGATCCCAGTTGGCAAACTGGCTATCGCCGAATTTATCCGACCCGTCCCGGCTTTGAGCGAGGTGATCGGCCAAATTCAAACTGTGCAACGGGCTGGCCGGTGTTTCGATATTATTGCGCTACCTCATCCTTCTGGTGCTTCTCCTTGGCATCGCATCGAACCAGGGAAATCGCTTACCCAACAGGCCCTCGAGCTGATTCGAGATCATCCCGTCTGGCAAAATCGGGTCGGGTAAGGGACGCCCTTGGGTCCTGTTGGTCGAATAAGACGTACAGGACCCATGTGACCTATGGCCATGCAACCCGAGCGCAACCCCATGTCGATAATGTTCTGTTGACTGTCTCTACCTATTTCCCGAAGAATGCGCATGGATGATCTCCAGGTTAAGCCTTGCCTGCAGCCGCTGCAGAAGGACGCTCTGGCGAGCAAAATTGTCTTGGTAACCGGCGCCTCTCGAGGGATCGGAGCGATCACTGCTCGTGTCTTGGGCCAAGCAGGAGCACAGGTGATCCTTAACTATCGCAGCAAAGGGGCTCGCGCCGAAAAGGTAGCGGCGGAAATAGAAGCCGCTGGAGGCAAAGCTTCGACAATTCGATGCGATATTACGGTTTCGCAGGAAATCGACTCCATGCTGGATCAAGTCCGTACGAAATTCAGGCATCTTAACTTACTGATCCTGAATGCGAGTGGCGGCCTCGAGAAGAACAAGGGCGAGGACTATTCCATGCTTCTAAACTGCGGCGCCCAGGTCGATCTTCTAAAAAGGGCTCTTCCATTGTTGCAGCCGACCGGGCGAGTGATCTTCGTCACTAGCCACCTTGCTCACTTTTACGAGCAGAAGCCGGTCTATCCGGGTTATGAACCGGTGGCCGTCGGCAAGCTTGCCGGCGAGAAGGCGCTTCGAGCGATGGTCCCGCAACTCGCCGCTCGAGAGGTGGCGTTGATCGTTGTGAGCGGAGATATGATTGAGGGTACAATCACTCCCAAGCTGCTCAATCGAACAAATCGAGGTTTGATCGATTTTCGCCGCGCACAAGCAGGTCGATTGCCGAGCGTCGAAGAGTTTGGTCGGGCGATCGCGGAAGCGGCCGCTGATCCGAATCTTCAATCCGGCGCAACGGTTTACGTAGGCGGTACCGATTAGGAATCTCACGCCAAGAGGCGGCAGAAAATGGGGAACGCGAATTGCGGATTACGGAGCGGTAAGGGCGACTGCCGCCGGGCAATTTTGGTCCAGCTTCATGTTTAGTCCGCAATTCGCAATTCGCATTCCCCATTTTCTGCCGCCTCTTCCTGGTGCAGGATTTTCCAGACCGTCCTGACAGCCAGGCTCGCGGCGCGGACATTGTGGACGCGAAAAATGGAAGCGTTCGCCCGAATCCCGGCGACGACACAGGCGATGGTGCCGGGATCGCGTTCTGTCGGGTCCGGGAGATTGAGCACTTCGCCGATCACGGTTTTGCGGGACACGGGGAGTAGGATGGGCCGATTGAATCGGGCTAGGCGCCACAGTTCGCGCAGAATCGTGAGGTTATCATGCCGTTGCTTGGCGAAATCAAGACCCGGATCGATCACGATCGCCTCGTCCGCTAAGCCCGCTTTCTCCGCCACCGCGAGTTTCTCTTCAAAAAACTGTTCTAATGTTTGCATGATCTCTGCGTATTGGACATCGGTATGCTCCTGTTTCGGTAGACCGATCGAATGCATGATGAGCAACGCAGTGTGATGACGGGCGGCCAAGTGCGCATTTTCGTCGGTTGCCAGCGCACTCATATCATTCAGTAAATCCCCGCCCAAACTCAGCAAGGCGCCGCTCACCGATGAGCGCCAGGTGTTCACTGATAGCAGAGGCGGAAAAACCTGGATGGCGTCGATGGGACTCAATCCTTCCCAACATTCCCGGAACTGAACAATAAATGGGGCTACCCGATCGATTTCCTGTTGTACCGTGACTTCCGCCCGATTCGTGCGTGCACTTTCACCCCCGACATCAACGAGATCGGCTCCCTCGCTGATCAACTTGCGGGCATGGCGGATCGCTTCGTCCAGGTCGAGAGTGCCGTCTCCGGAAAAGGAGTCATCGTTCAAATTCACGATCCCCATCACCAAAGGCCGGCGCGGGAATAGGATCTGTTTCTGTTTAGCACGCAGAATCACTGAGAAGAAGTCTCGCCCAAAGGCGCAGGAAAGAAGAAAAACTCACGCAAAGACGCGGCAGAAAATGGGTAATGCCAATTGCGGAACGGTAAGGGCGATCGCCGGTGCAACTTTGGTCCAGTCTTGTTTATTCCGCAATTCGCAATTCGTATTCCCTGTTTTCTGCCGCGTCTTAGCGTGAGTTTCTCTTCTTCGGTAGCTTTTTGCCTGCGATCTAAAGCGGGACTTCAAATCGCTGTCGGCGTTCAAATCTCAAAACGCTGCTGTAGCCGACTTCGGTCGCGAGTTTGCGGGCGAAATCGAAGCCTTCGGTCAACTCAGCCGGCGAGTGAGCGTCCGAATTGATCACCAAAGGTACGTCTGCCTGTACGGCAAGCTCGAGGAATTCCCGAGCCGGATACACTTCCTTTACCGGTTTGCGCAGTCCAGCAGTGTTGATTTCAAATGCAACACCGTGCTGCCGAAGCGCCGCAACCGCCGGTTCATAGTAACGCCGCAGGTCTCCAGCAGGACGGTGACCGAACTTTTTCGGCAGGTCTGGATGCGCAACAAAATCAAACAATTCGGATTGGATGCATCGAATGTAGTTCTGCCAATAGAGGTCCCAAATCTCGTCGACCGATTGGCTTTCGAAACGGGCTATATGTTTCGGATTATCTACATCCCAACCCGGACCAAGATAGTGCACGCTGCCGATCAGAAAGTCCCATTCCTTCTCTTTCGCCAGTTTCTCGATCCACCACTCGCCTCCGGAAAGATAATCGCACTCAAGTCCGAGCCGGACGGTAATTCCTGCCGATCGGACATTATCGACGAACTCGAAGTATTTCGGCAGCTCCAGATAGTCCATTCGCCAATCGTCGAATTTTTCCGGCATCGGATTATGGTCCGCAAATCCGAGCTCCGATAAGCCGGTCTGAAGAGCAGCGGCGGCAAATTCGGCCGGCGTCCCGACTGCATGGCGACACAGCGGCGTATGAACATGATAGTCGGTATAGGTGGTTGTAGTGCTCATTGGCAAACTGACTAACCGCCGAATTTGTGCAGAATGCAAAATAGCGTTGTCCGCTGATCGAATGTTTTCATACGATCGGCTGTTGCAATGAACAGATCTCCCCTGATCACCATCTTCTTGGCTCTGTCTCTGTTTGCTGGATGCGCGACTGGCCCAAGTTGGTCAGTTGGCGCGCGCAATATTGTATTGATTATCTGCAAAATTAGTCCGGAACAGCAAAAAGCAGCCGAGGCCAACATCCGCACCTACCAGACGCGGAAACATCAGCCAACAAAGAGCCGTTACGTTGCGGTTGATACCCTGCGACCGAACAAAAAACAGAGCGAAGCCTACCTCAAAAAAGTCGCGAAGGAGAAACAGAAAGCGGATTGGAACAAGGAAAAGCTCTCTGATCGTTGGGTGGAACCGGCTAAACTACGTTGTGTAATGGTTTTTGACACCGTCTCCAAAGCATTTGTCGGGTCAGGTTGCTACGTGGTGGGTGTTTCGCTGGAGCCCGGTGAAATAGACACCTTCGAAACCCATAGCGCCGAGTATATTGGTTCCGGGAATTTTGAATGAATTGATCCCGTCGGGATAGGGGAAAGTAGCCCGGCACTTTAGCGGTGGGTGGGATCGTTTACAGCACCGCGTCCCGTCAGGGACGAAAGATCGAGGTTGTCAGGCTTCGAGTTGAATCCGGCTGTTAGTTCTATCGTCCCTGACGGGACAGTTCGTATTTTCCGACGTAAATCCCAGCACTAAAGTGCTGGGATACTTTCGAGGTGTCCCTCCGGGACAAGCTCCTGACGCAGCCCCACACAGGTGGTGTATCTTGGCCCAAAAAGGGCCCGCCAATTCCGCCCGGATTGGGCATACGAGCGGTCTTGCCTTTTGTGCACATCTCGACGCTTCAGCCGGTTACGAGGTTCACGATTTTATTCGGGATAACGATGACTTTGCTGACGTTTTTTCCGCTCAAGCTTTCTTGAACCTTGGCTGATGCTCGAGCAAGCCGTTCCAGATTCGCCTCATCCAGATCCTTCACGACCGTTATCTTATCGCGCAGTTTCCCGTTCACCTGAATAATCACTTCGACTTCGTCTTCGAGCAGGTATTCCTCGTTCGAGGAAGGCCATGGTTGTTCTGAAACCAGACCCGCGAA
This sequence comes from Chthoniobacterales bacterium, assembly GCA_035710445.1. Taxonomy (GTDB): domain Bacteria; phylum Verrucomicrobiota; class Verrucomicrobiia; order Chthoniobacterales; family JAFAMB01; genus DASTDH01. The sequence goes on along the minus strand of DASTDH010000571.1, from coordinate 3,607 downwards.
GCCAGGAAAGCGAGCGCTCAGTTGATGCCAAATTTCCTCGGCTAGATGGGGCGCGAACGGGCTGAGTAAAATCAGTAACGTGCGAATGGCCTGCACCGGTCTTCGCTCAACGTTGGTAAATGCGTTTACACAGATCATCATCTGGGAGATCGCGGTATTGAAGGCGAGCGCTTCGATATCTTGGGTTACTTTCTTAATCGTTGCATGGACCACTCTCAGCTGCTGCCGGGACGGCTCGATTTCGGCAAGCGATGGCGACGGTTGCCACCGGCCCTCTTGGCTTTCCTCCATCGCTAACCGCCAGACGCGCGCTAAGAACCGGTACACCCCTTCGACACCGCTCATGCTCCAAGGTTTCGTCGCTTCCAAGGGACCCATGAACATCTCGTATAAGCGCAAGGAATCGGCACCGTACTCGGAGATGATTTCGTCCGGAGTCACCACGTTACCCCGACTCTTCGACATTTTCTGGTTATCCTGACCCAGAATCATGCCTTGATTTACCAGTCGCTGGAAAGGTTCGACTGTGGAAACGTATCCCAGATCGTAGAGAACCTTGTGCCAGAAACGAGCGTATAAAAGATGCAGCACGGCGTGCTCGGTCCCACCCACATACAGATCGACTCCGCCTGGCTTTCCTCCTCCCATCCAATAGCGTTCGGCGGCAACATCCGTGAACCGATCCTTCGCATGGGGCGCAGTGTACCGGAGATAATACCAACATGAGCCGGCCCACTGGGGCATAGTGTTCAGTTCCCGGATCGTGCCGTCGGGAAGATTCTTCCATTCTTCGGCCTTGGAAAGAGGTGGATCGATTGTTCCGGTCGGACGATAATCTTGAAGAGGCGGAGGTACTACCGGAAGCAAACTCTCTTCGACAGCCTCGTGATGACCGTTTCGCCAAACGATCGGGAACGGTTCACCCCAGTAACGTTGACGGGAAAAGAGCCAATCGCGCAGCTTAAAATTGATCGAGCGTTCGCCCGCGCCGTTTTCTTCCAACCAATCTATAATCTTTCGTTTCGCTTCGCGTGTAGGCAATCCATTCAGAAAATCTGAATTGATGGAAACGCCTTCCCCAATGAAACAGCCCTCGAACGGTGCAGGCGGCTCGACCACCTCCCGGATCTCCAGCCCAAATTTTTGAGCAAACTCGAAGTCTCGATCATCATGGGCGGGTACCGCCATGATCGCTCCGGTCCCGTAACTAGCCAAGACGTAGTCCGCAATCCAAACCGGAATCTCCTCGTTGTTCACCGGGTTCTTTACGAAGCCTCCGGTAAAGACTCCGGTCTTTTCTTTAGCCAGATCGGTCCGTTCCAGGTCCGACTTTGTAGCCACTTCCTTCTGATATGCCTGAACTGCCGACTTCTGCTCCGGCGACGTGAAGAGATCGACCAAAGGATGCTCTGGCGACAAAACGACGTAAGTTGCGCCAAAGAGAGTGTCTGGCCGAGTAGTAAAGACCGTAACCTTCTCCCTGCGCTGAGGTACCGAAAAATGAACTTCGGCCCCTTCGCTCCGGCCTATCCAGTTGCATTGTAGTGTCTTGATCGACTCCGGCCAATCGAGCCCTTCCAGCTCGTCAATTAAGCGATCGGCGTACGCAGTGATGCGAAGCATCCATTGACGCATCGGACGGCGCACCACCGGAAAACCGCCTCGTTCACTCTTGCCGTCAATGACTTCTTCATTCGCGAGGACGGTGCCGAGTTCCTGGCACCAGTTGACCGGCGCCTCGGAAACATAGGCGAGCCGGTGTTCATCGAGAAATCCCCGAAGTTCATCCGCCGACTCATCTGGATCGGAGGCTCTCCGCTTCGCTTCCAGTTCTGCAATCGGTCTGGCAGCCCTGACCTCGGGATCGAACCAGGATTTATACAACTGCAAAAAGATCCACTGAGTCCAACGATAATACTCTGGGTCAGTAGTATTGATTTCGCGCTGCCAGTCGTAGCTGAATCCGATCTGCTGGAGCTGTTTCTTGAAGCGGCGGACATTTTGAACCGTGGCGACAGACGGGGGTTGTCCAGTGCTGATCGCAAACTGCTCGGCCGGTAGCCCGAAAGCGTCCCAGCCAATCGGATGCAATACGTTGAAGCCACGCATCCGCTTATGGCGCGCGAGAATATCGGTAGCTGTATATCCTTCCGGATGTCCAACGTGGAGACCTTCCCCGCTCGGGTAGGGGAACATATCCATTACGAAAAATTTCGGCTTGTCAGGGTCGAACGACGGTTCTCCCGGATTCGGTGCGTGAAAAGTTTGGTGCTCCAGCCAGTATTGCTGCCATTTCGGTTCGAATTCGGGGAACGGATACTGTTTTCTTCGGTCACTCATTGTCTTCTGGCTCGAGCGGAGCAACTTTGGGGTGCTCTACTCACGATGCAAACACTTTTCATTGCGACCGCGAATAGACACAAAACTCTGGAAATCGGGAAAATGCTAGGATCGAACTGGGATGTGCGCGATCTCACTTCGTTGCCGCACGCACCGATCATCGAGGAAAACGGACAAACCTTCGAAGCCAATGCGCAAATTAAGGCGATTACAATTTCCCGGATAGTTACCGGATTGGTCTTGGCCGACGATTCCGGGCTGATGGTAGACGCGCTGAATGGGGCGCCCGGAGTTCGATCTGCCCGATTCGCGGGTCCGAACGCATCGGATAGTGCTAATCGGTTCAAATTAATCAGCTTACTACGGGAATTGCCACCTGAGACCCAACTCCAAGCCAGATTCTGGTGCGCGATGGTATTGGCCAGTCGAGGCGAACTGCTCGGCTCCTTTCGCGGATCGGTCGAAGGCGAGGTTATCGCAGCGGAACGCGGCCACGGCGGATTCGGCTATGATTCCATGTTCATTCCGCAAAGCTACCGGCAAACGTTCGGTGAACTGCCTTCGGAGATCAAGAACAGCCTGAGCCACCGCGCGCGGGCCCTGGCTCAGGTAGTAGAATTTTTGCGAAGCTAGAACCACTCGGTCGACGGCGAATGGTGATTGGTAGCGGCGACTGGCCAACCGAAGACTTTGTCTTGGCCAGTCTGAAGATCTGAACGAAGTAGAGAGCTCGCAGTAATCGAAAATCTCAGTCGCCATCGTTTAGCCGCACCTGGCGTTCGACGTCGCGCGTTTTGCTATCTTCGATCGCCCACACACGGCCGACATTCGCAAACCCGGTCAAGGCGACTGCGCTTAACGGACCGGCTCGCTTTGTCCCTTCCGTTCAAGCCCACTCATTCGGCAAGTGTTTTGGCTTCCGGTTGGACAGTCGCCGCTGCCGTCGAAAACAACGCCAAACGCCGAACGTTCAGAACCCGCTTGCCACCGGCTTGGTTCAAATGTTGACTGGCCCCATGATTGTTGTTACCGGCGGAAGCGGAAAGGCTGGACGGGCTTGCATCCAAGACCTGTTGGCTCATCAATACGAGGTTACCAGTGTCGATATGCTCCGGCCTCCGAATGCCGATGTGCCGTTTAGTCGCGTCGATCTAACGGATTTCGGCCAGACCGTCGAAGCATTGTCCGGGATCGACGAACGGGTAAGCAACGTCAGCGCCGTTGTGCATCTCGCGGCCATACCGGCGCCGGGATTAGCAACCAACGC